>NZ_JBZGBY010000018.1:0-89929 GCF_059159975.1 Cellulosimicrobium sp. BMG9.22
ACGTACTCGTCGCGGCCCGCGAACCACACGGCCACGCCCTGCACGACGGCGGCCCCCACGAGCAGGAGCAGCGGGAGCGTCCAAGCACCCGTGACGTCGTGCGCGAGCCCCAGTCCCAGCGGACCGGTCGCCGCCAGGAGGTAGCCGGCGCTCTGCGCCATGCCGGAGAGCTCGGACGTGCGGACCGCGTCACGGGCCCGCAGCGCCATGAGGGTCAGCGCCAGGCTGATGCCGCCACCCTGCCCGAGCCCGACGAGCACCGCCCACACGACGGCGGCGCCGGGAGCGAGCGCGAGCCCGAGCAGCCCCGACCCGACGAGCACCACGAGCACGACCCCGATCCCGCGCTGGCGCCGCATCCGGCCGGCGAGGAGCGGTGTCACGAACGAGCCCGCGATCCCGGCGAGGTTGCACAGCGCGAGGAGCCACCCGCCCGCCTCCGGGGTACCCCCGTGCGCGACGACGATCTCGGGGAGCCACGCGTTGACCGCGTAGAACGACAGCGACTGCATACCCATCACGACCGTGACCGCCCAGGCGAGCGGGCTGCGCCACACCGACCGGTCGCCGCCCGGAGCGTGGTTCGGGCGGAACGCCGTCGTGCCGACCGGGTCGGGACGCAGCGCTCGCGGTACCCACACCACGACCGCGACGACCGCGAGCAGCCCCCAGGACGCGAGCGCGCCCCGCCAGTCGAGACCGGCGGCCGCCGCGACGGGCAGCGTCAGGCCGGCCGCGAGCGCCGCGCCGCCGGCCAGGGCCATGGAGTACAAGCCCGTCAGGAGACCGATCCGGTCCGCGAAGTCGCGCTTGATGAGCGCCGGCAGCAGCACGTTCCCGAGCCCGATCGCGCTGCCCGCGACGACGGTGCCGGCGAACAGGCCCCAGGTCTCGGGGACGAGGCGCAGCGCGAAACCCGCGCACAGCACGACGAGGCTCACGAGGAGCGCGCGCTCGAGACCCCACCGCCGCGCGAGCACGGGGGCGACCGGCGCGAGCAGCCCGAAGCACAGGACGGGCAGCGTCGTGAGCACCCCGGCGGCCGTCGCGCTGAGACCCTCCTCGGCCCGGATCTCCCCCAGCAGCGGCGAGATCGCGACGACTGCCGGGCGCAGGTTGAGCGCCGCGAGGACGATCGCGACGACGGCCCCGACGCCGAGCGGACGACGCAGCCCGTTCACGATGCGCCGTCGACGAGGTGCGCCCCGAGCACGCGGCGCGCGTCGGTGGTGCGGGCACGGCGGGCGAGCGCCGCATCGAGCCCTTCGGCCGCGCGGCCGTAGGTGCCGTCGCCGCGCGCGCCGCGCTCGCCGAGGCGCTCGACGTCGGAGACCTTGCGGGGAGGGTCGATCGGCTGGCTCACGGAAAGAACCTCACATCCCCTGTCTGACGGCGTCGAAGAGGCGACCCGGGCGCGGGACCGGCTACGCGGCCTGGATGAACTGGGTGACGGCGTCGGCGACGAGCTGGACGGCGATGGCCGCGAGCAGCAGACCCGCGATGCGCGTGACGAGGATCGTGCCCGAGTCGCCGAGCACGCGGTTGATGACGTTCGCGAAGCGCATCGACAGCCACAGGCACAGGTGCACCGCGACCACGCCCGCGACGATCGCGACCCACTCCGCGACCCCGCCGCCGCGCTCCCCCGCGCGCTGGACGAACACCATCGTCGCGACGATCGCGCCCGGCCCCGCGAGCAGCGGCGTCCCGAGCGGCACGAGCGCGACGTTGACGCCCTTGTTGCCCGACGGCTGCGGCTCCTCCATCTTGCCCGTGAGGAGCTCCATCGCGACGAGCAGGAGGAGCAGGCCGCCCGCCGTCTGGAGCGCGGGCAGCGAGATGTGCATGTAGCTGAGGATCTGCTGGCCGAACACTGCGAAGGCCACGATCACGCCGAACGCGACGAGGATCGCGGTCCGCGCCGCCTGGTTGCGCTGCTTGGCGCCCATCGCGCTCGTCAGGCCCAGGAACACCGGCACCGTGCCGGGCGGGTCCATGATGACGAACAGCGTGACGAAGACCTCCGTGAACAGCCGGACGTCGAAGAAGTCGTTCACCTGATCACGTCCAGCTGTCCCTGCTCCTCGATCTGCGCCAGCACGGTCGGTGCTGTCGTGTTCTCCCCGAGCCGGTTCGGTTTGCCGGCCCCGTGGTAGTCGCTCGACCCGGTGACGAACAGGCCCAGGGTGCGGGCCAGGTCCTCGAGCCGTGCGCGCTGACGGTCGTCGTGGTCGCGGTGGAACACCTCGAGCCCCGCGAGCCCCGCCGCCGCCATCTCCTCGATGACGGAGTCGGCGACGACGCGTCCCCGGACGTCCGCGCCCGGGTGGGCGAAGACGGGCACGCCCCCGGCAGCCCGCACGCCGCGCACGGCAGCGACGGCGCCGGGAGCGTAGTGGGGCACGTAGTACGGCGTGCCGGGCGCGAGGATCGTCGCGAACGCGGCCGAGCGGTCGGCCACGTGCCCGGCGGCGACGAGCGCGTCCGCGATGTGCGGCCGCCCGATCGTCGTGCCCTCGACGGTCTGCGCGAGCACATCTTCCCACGTGATCGGGTAGTCCTCACCGAGCAGGTCGACCATGCGGCGGGCGCGGCTCGTGCGCGCGTCGCGCGTCCGGTCGAGCTCGGCGAGCAGCGCCGCGTGCGCCGGGTCGTGCAGGTAGGACAGCACGTGCACGCTGATGCCGCCCGAGCGCGCGGAGATCTCCGCGCCGCGCACGAGTGCCACGCCGTGGCGCAGCGCGGCGTCGGTCGCCTGCGCCCACCCCGCGGTCGTGTCGTGGTCGGTGAGGGCGACGACGTCGAGCCCGGCAGCGGCCGCGTCGGCGACGACCTGCCCCGGCGCGTCCGTGCCGTCGGACGCCGTCGAGTGGGTGTGAAGGTCGATGCGCACGAGCCCCAGGATAGTGAGCGGGCGCCACCGGACCCGCACACGATGTGCACACCGGCCACCGCCTCTCGTCATGGCCGTCCCAGGCTGGGGTGCGACAGTCGTTCGCATATGACTCCCACGCCCTCCACGTCGCTCGCCCCGCCCTCGTCCTCCGCCGGCACGTCGACGGAGCCGCCCGCCGTCGTCTTCGTCCACGGCATGCGCACCTCGGGGGCGATCTGGGACCGCCAGGTCGCGCACGTCCAGGACCTCGGGCACGACGCCGTCGCCGTCGACCTCCCCGCGCACGGCACGCGGGCGCACGAGCGGTTCACGCTCGACCGCTCGTTCGAGGTGCTCGACGACGCCGCGGCAACGTTCGGCACGGACCGGCGCGTCGTGCTCGTCGGCCTCTCGCTCGGCGGGTACACGTCGCTCGCCTGGGCGGCACGCCGACCGGCGAACCTCGCGGGCGTCGTCGCGGCCGCGTGCACGTCGGACCCCAAGGGCAAGCCGGTCGCGCTCTTCCGCGACGTCGCCCGCCTCCTCGTCGCCGGCGGTGGCGGGCTCGGCCGCGGCGCCCGCTGGGCCGCGCGCACGACCGCCGACGCCTGGGGCACGATCGCCCGCGGCGGACGGACGCTCCCGGGCGGTGCGGCGTCGTCGTACGCGCTGACGGGCCCCGGGGACCCGACGGCGGCGCACCGGCCGGGCTGGGACGTCGTCACCGACGCGCTCACTCAGCTCGCGGGACGCTCGTGGCTCAGCCACGTGCGGGACGTCGACGTCCCCGTGTGGCTCGTCAACGGCGCGCGCGACCACCTGCGCCTGGACGAGCAGCGCTACCTCGCAGCGGCCGCCGACGCGGCGCTCGTCGTCGTGCCCGGCGCGGGCCACGACGTGAACAGCGAGGCCCCCGACGCGTTCAACCGCGTGCTCGGGCGCGCGCTCGCGGACTTCCGCCGCGTGCGCGGTGCGAGACTGGGTGCATGACCGACGCCACCCCCGTCACCCCTGAGACCCCCGAGCACGCCAGCCCTCTTGAGGGCCAGGACCTGGCCGCGCGCGGCAGCAACCGCTCGCAGCGCCCGGACTCCGACGCGTTCAAGGCCTTCATCACGAGCGGCTGGGCGCCGCGCGCGCAGCTCGACGTCGAGCCCCTGGCCGCCGCACCGTTCACCGCCGCGCGCCGTGCCGCGCTCTCGGACCGCTTCCCCGGCGCGCGCCTCGTCGTGCCCGCCGGCCCGCTGAAGACGCGCTCGAACGACACCGACTACCGGTTCCGACCGCACTCGGCGTTCGCGCACCTCACCGGGTACGGGACGGACCAGGAGCCCGACGCCGTGCTCGTGCTGCACCCGGTCGACCCGGGCACGGGCGACGGCGGCAGCGACCACCACGCCGTGCTGTACGTGCGCCCGCTCGCCGCGCGTGACACCGAGGAGTTCTACGCCGACTCGCGCTACGGCGAGTTCTGGGTCGGCGCGCGCCCGTCGCTCGACGACGTCGCGACCGCCACCGGGGTCGAGGCGCGTCACGTCGACGAGCTGCGCGACGCGCTCGCGAAGGACGTCGGCCCGGGCGGCGTGGCGCTGCTCGTCGTCGCGGGCGCGGACGAGGCCGTGGAGGCGCTCGTCGAGGCGATCCGGGCCGAGGCGGGGCCGGACGAGGTCGCCACGGCCGCGGAGGCGCAGGACGAGCACCTCACCGAGGCCGAGTGGCTCGAGCGCGCCCACGCGGCGTACCGCCGCACCGACGCCGCGCTCGTCGAGGCCGTCTCGGAGCTGCGGCTCGTCAAGGACGCGCACGAGGTCGAGCAGATGCGCGAGGCCGTCGCGGCCACGATCGCGGGCTTCGAGGACGTTGTCCGGAACCTTCCGCGCGCGCTCGACCACCGTCGCGGCGAGCGCGTCATCGAGACGACGTTCGACGCGCACGCGCGCCTCGAGGGCAACACGGTCGGCTACGAGACGATCGCCGCCGCGGGCGAGCACGCCACGACGCTGCACTGGATCCGCAACGACGGCGTCGTCCGGTCTGGCGAGCTCGTGCTGCTCGACGCCGGCGTCGAGGTCGACTCGCTCTACACGGCGGACGTCACGCGCACCCTGCCGGTCGACGGCGAGTTCACCGAGGTGCAGCGCCGCATCTACCAGGCGGTCCTCGACGCCGCGGACGCCGCGTTCGCCGTCGCGGTCCCGGGCGCGCGGTTCCGCGACATCCACGCCGCGGCGATGGAGGTCGTCGCCGCGCGGCTCGAGAAGTGGGGGCTGCTCCCCGTAAGCGCTGCGGAGTCGCTGTCACCCGAGGGCCAGCAGCACCGCCGCTGGATGGTGCACGGCACGAGCCACCACCTGGGCCTCGACGTGCACGACTGCGCGCAGGCCCGCCGCGAGCTCTACCTCGACGGCGTCCTCGAGCCGGGGATGGTGTTCACCATCGAGCCCGGGCTCTACTTCAAGGCCGACGACCTCACCGTCCCCGAGGAGTACCGCGGCATCGGGGTGCGCATCGAGGACGACGTGCTCGTGACCGCCGACGGCAACGAGAACCTGTCCGCAGCGCTCCCCCGCCGCCCTGAGGACGTCGAGGCCTGGATGGCCCGCCTGCGCGGCTGAGCAGGCGTCCGGATCAGGCCGGGGGTGGCGTGGGCCGCTCGGCGTCGTCGGTCGGCGCCGGGCGCTGCGGCGCGGGGGCCTGGGGCTGGTCGGTCGGCGCGTCGGACGTCGGGCGCATCGCCCCGTAGCGCGGCTCGCCCGACGGCGTCGTCCAGCGCGGGTCCGGGGTGCGGGCCGACGCGGGCTGGGCCGGCACGGCGGTGGGCTGCGCCGGCGCGGCCGTCCGTGGCGGCGCCGCGGGAGGTGTCGTGCCCGACGGCGGCTGCGCGGCCGGGGCGGGCGGCGCGCCCTGCGCCGGGGGCGCCGTCGGAGCACCCTGGCCGGGTGCTTCCGGGCCGGTGGGCGTGCCCCACGTCGGGTTCGCCGGAGCGGTGGCGGCACGCACCCCGCCCGCGCCCTCGGGCATGCGGGACAGGAGCTGGCGCGCCTCGCCCGCACGCTCCGGCGCGCAGAGGAGCCCGTAGGCCGACGCTACGATCTGGCTCTGCGACGTGAAGTCGCGCCTGCCCTGCGTGAGTGCGTAGGACAGCACCGAGAAGAGCAGGCCGAAACCCGCGCCGATCCCGATGGCCGTGAGGACGAACGCGCCGTCGCCGGAGAACAGGAAGAGCAGCAGGCCGACGAACAGGCCGAACCACGCACCCGACGCCGCACCCGCGATCGCGACGCGCCCGTACGTGAGGCGACCCGTGACCCGTTCGACCATCTTGAGCTCGGTGCCGACGATCGTCACGAGCTCGACCGCGAACTTGTTGTCCGAGAGGTAGTCCACCGCCTTCTGCGCCTCGAGGTACGTGGCGTACGACGCGATCTGCTCACCGCGCGGCGGTGTCGGGACTCGGGGGACGGCACCCGGGCGTGTCATGCTCATTCGCCCAGTCTGTCCTACTGCGCACGCGGGCGCGAGGGGCGCGCCGCGACGCGTCCGGCAGCAGCCGCGGCGCGTGCGTAGGCTGGCCGCGTGAGTGCAGCCACCACCGTCTTCGTCGCGCGCCTGGCCGGGACCACCGTGTTCGACCCGATCGGCGACCAGGTGGGGCGGGTGCGGGACGTCGTCGTGCTGCTGCGCCCGAAGGGGGCGCCGCGCGCGGTGGGGCTCGTCGTCGAGGTGCCGGGTCGCCGCCGCGTCTTCCTGCCGCTCACGCGCGTGACGAGCATCGACGCCGGGCAGGTCATCTCGACCGGGCTCGTGAACATGCGCCGGTTCGAGCAGCGCGCGATGGAGTCGCTCGCGGTGAGCGAGCTGCTCGAGCGCACCGTCCAGCTCGCCGACGGGTCCGGCTCCGCGACGGTGGAGGACCTCGCGATCGAGCGCCAGCGCACCGGAGACTGGCTCGTGACCAAGCTCTACGTGCGTCGTCAGACCCCGCACAAGGGCGGGCTCAGCCTGCGCCGGCGCGGGGATGCGTTCGTCGTCGACGCCGACGCCGTCACCGGGCTCGCCGGCAGCACCCAGGCGCAGGGCGCCGCGATGCTGCTCGCCGCGTACGACGACCTCAAGCCCGCCGACCTCGCCGACGTCATCCACGACCTGGGCGACACGCGCCGCCTCGAGGTCGCGGGCGCGCTCGACAACGAGCGGCTCGCGGACGTGCTCGAAGAGCTGCCCGAGGACGACCAGGTCGCGATCCTGTCCGGGCTCGACAACGACCGCGCGGCCGACGTGCTCGAGGCCATGCAGCCCGACGACGCGGCCGACCTCCTGCACGAGCTGCCCGAGGCGCAGGCGGCGCAGCTGCTCGAGCTCATGGAGCCCGAGGAGGCGCGCGACGTGCGCCGCCTCCTCGCGTACGACGAGGACACCGCGGGCGGTCTCATGACGAGCGAGCCCGTCGTGCTCGGCCCCGAGACGACGATCGCCACCGCGCTCGCGCAGATCCGCCGCAAGGACCTCGCGCCCGCGCTCGCCTCGATGGTGTTCGTCGCGCGCCCGCCCCTCGAGACCCCGACCGGGCGCTTCCTTGGGGTCGCGCACTTCCAGCGCCTCCTGCGCGAGCCCCCGCACGCCGCCGTCGGGTCGGTGCTCGACTCGGACGTCGAGGGCGTCACCCCGGACGCCCCGCTGGGCCGGGTCACGCGCATCCTCGCGACCTACGACCTGCTGTGCGTCCCCGTGCTCGACCCGCAGAAGCGCCTGCTCGGCGCGATCAGCGTGGACGACGTGCTCGACCACATGCTCCCGGACGACTGGCGCGAGACGGACGACGACGTCGACACCGACGCCGCCCGCAGCTCCGTCGCGCACGACGGCTCGGGGGTGGCCCGTGGCTGACCGCCTCGACACCCCGAAGACCGCCCGGCGCTCCCTCATCCCCCGGGTGCGCGTGGACCAGGACGCGGTCGGCGCGGCGACGGAGGGGATCGCGCGGTTCCTCGGCACCCCGCGCTTCCTCATCTACCTGACGATCTTCTGCGTCGTGTGGCTCGCGTGGAACTCGTGGGGCCCGGAATCGCTGCGGTTCGACTCCGCCGAGTTCGGGTTCACGGCCCTCACGCTCATGCTCTCGCTCCAGGCGTCGTACGCCGCGCCGCTCATCCTGCTCGCGCAGAACCGCCAGGACGACCGCGACCGCGTGACGGCCGAGCAGGACCGCCAGCGCGCCGAGCGCAACCTCGCCGACACCGAGTACCTCGCGCGCGAGATGGCGGCACTGCGCATCGCGCTGAGCGAGGTCGCGACGCGCGACTTCGTGCGCTCCGAGATCCGCAACCTCCTCGAGGAGCTCGAGGAGAAGTCGGCCCGCCAGCCCGACGAGGAGGGCTCCTCGCGCGACCCAGCGTGACCGGGTCGGACGAGGCCGTCCGCGACCCCTACCTGGTGGTCTCCGTGCCGCTGCGACCGTGCGACGACGGGTGTCCCGGTACTACCTTGGGTCCATGCCCAGCACGGACCCCCAGCACGAGAGCACGGACCGTGGATCGATCGCGCAGCACGAGCAGGCGGTAGCCGCTCTCACCGAGCTCGCGGTCTACTATCCACCCGGCTATCTCGACGACGTGCGCGAGGGCTCGTTCGCGCAGTAGCCGGTTCTCGCCGGCCTACTGCGTGCCCTCGGCCGCGACGCGGCGCAGGCGATCGACGAGCGCGGGGTCGCCCGCGACGGTGAGCCCGTCCGCGGTGCCACGGCCCCAGAGCCACAGGTCGAGCGCCCACGCCGGACCGGCGACCTGCGTCGTGGTCGAGCCGGGCAGGTCGACGAGCTGCGCGGCGTCGAGGTCGTAGGCCGTCCCCGACTCTGGGCCGGTGCCGGTGAAGCGCCCGAACGCGAGCTCCCAGCTCCGCGGGGTCTCCCCCGGTCCGTCGACGACCACGGAGATCGTCGCGCCGTCGGGCGTGAAGACGCCCCAGCCGGGCACGCCGTCGACCATGACGGACAGGATCTCGTCGACGCCGTCCGCCGCCACGCCCGGGTCCGCGGGGCTGACCTCGCGGCCGGCGGTGAGCTCGGCGTCGGCCCGGTGGACGAGCGCCTCGTGCGCCTGGCGCCGCACGACCCAGCCCACGTGGCGGCCGTCCTCGTGCCACGACCAGCACGGCTCGGCGGGGTCACGGCCGCTCAGCGCGACGACGAGCCGGCTCGTCGAGCGCTGCAGGAGGGCGGGCAGCTCGGCGTCCGAGCCCGGCCGCGGCAACGGCGGGACGTCGTCGCCGTCGAGCCCTTGCCCCGGCCCGGGCCCCACGACCTGCGCCCAGAAGTCCTGCACCTCGGCCAGGTGGTAGATCAGGTCTGCCCCGGTCCACTCCGGGCACGACGGCACCCGCGCGTCGGGCGACGCGCTGCGCGCGGCGTCGCCGAAGAGCTCGCTGTCGCGGGCGAGGGAGGAGAGGGCGTCCATCCGTGCACCGTAGTACCGACCACCGTCGGGACCAACGACCTGGCGGGACCCACGCGCTCCACGCCTACGATGGAGCCATGCCCGACCCCGCAGCGCACCCGATCGAGCAGGCCGTCCGGCAGGCCCTGGCCACCGTCCTCGACCCGGAGATTCGCCGGCCCGTCACGGACCTCGGCATGGTGCGCTCGGTCGACGTGGAACCCGGCGCGCCGGGCGCGGTCGTCACCGTGGGGGTCGACCTCACCGTCGCGACGTGCCCGATGCGCGACACGCTGACGCGCGACGTCGCCGCCGCGGTCCGCGCCGTCGACGGCGTCGCGGACGTGCGCGTCGACCTCGGGGTCATGAGCGCCGAGCAACGCGCGGGGCTCCGCACGATGCTGCGCGGCGGCGTCGGGGAGCCCGAGATCCCGTTCGCCAAGCCGGAGTCGCTGACGAAGGTCTACGCGATCGCGTCGGGCAAGGGCGGCGTGGGCAAGTCGTCGGTCACGGCGAACCTCGCGGTCGCGCTCGCCGCGGAGGGGCTCGACGTCGGCGTGGTCGACGCGGACATCTACGGGTTCTCGATCCCGCGCATGCTCGGGGTCGACCGCCAGCCCACGCGCGTCGACAACATGCTGCTGCCGCCGATCGCGCACGGCGTCAAGGTCGTCTCGATCGGCATGTTCGTCCCCGCCGGCCAGCCGGTCGTGTGGCGCGGACCGATGCTCCACCGCGCGCTGCAGCAGTTCCTCGCGGACGTCTTCTGGGGCGACCTCGACGTCCTGCTCCTCGACCTGCCGCCCGGGACGGGCGACATCGCGATCTCCGTCGCGCAGCTCCTGCCCGGCAGCGAGATCGTCGTCGTCACGACGCCGCAGGTCGCCGCCGCGGAGGTCGCCGAGCGCGCCGGGTCGGTCGCGCTGCAGACCCAGCAGGGCGTCGTCGGCGTCGTGGAGAACATGTCGTGGCTCGAGCAGCCCGACGGGTCGCGGCTCGAGGTCTTCGGTTCCGGCGGGGGCGAGCGGGTCGCGGCGAACCTGTCGCGCGCGACGGGCACCGACGTGCCGCTGCTCGGGCAGGTGCCCCTCGACGTGTCGCTGCGCGAGGCGGGCGACGGCGGCACGCCTGTCGTCCTCAGCGACCCGGAGGCACCGGCCGCGGTCGTGCTGCGCGACGTCGCGCTCGGGCTCGCGCGTCGCCCGCGCGGGCTCGCAGGGCGTTCGCTGGGCGTCACCGTCGTGTCGTCCTGAGCGCCCTCCGCCCCGTCCGGACCCCCTTCTCGAAGGCACCCCTGTCTTTTCGCCACGCCACGGTATAGTCTCGCCCGCATCTCGTCCGGGGGGACGGCCAGGGGGCCGGTGAGGGGGATTCCGCAGTGGCACCGTCGCCGCTCCGCTGCTGCCCCGCGGCTGCTTCTCCCCGCCCCGACGTGCGCCGTCGCACCGCACCACCTCGACCATCGACACCCGCCGACGACGACGCGCGGCCATCGTCCGACCGATGCTTGCGTTACCGGATCGTGACCTCGCAGGGACGAAGAACCGGAGAAACTCCTCCCCAGGGATGACGACGGCGCCTCCCGGACCGCCCTAGCCTCGGGGCCGTCCCCGAGCACCCGCCCGTCCCCGAGCACCCGCCCGACCCCGACGCTCGTCCGCCGTCGCCCAGCGCCCTCAGGAGCCCCACGTGGGTATCACCCGCCGGTTCGTCTTCCCCGCCCTCCGCATCCTCGTGTGGGGCGTGATCGCCGCCTCGCTCGCCGTGATCGCGTTCCGCTCCGCGCCCGAGGCGCCCGACGACCCGGCGGTGCCGTCCGCCGAGCTCGTCGAGCCGCAGGTCGCCGTGACCACGGGCGACGTCACCAACACCGTGACGGTCGCCGGCCAGGTCGTCGCCGACCCGGCCGCGCCGCAGAAGGTCACGCAGCGCGGGACGGTCACGGCCGTGCTCGCGAAGCCTGGCGACGTCGTCCAGGCCGGCGCTCCGCTGCTCGAGGTGACGCTCACCGAGCCGCAGGAGCCGCTGGAGAAGACCGACCCCGAGACCGGCGAGGTCACCGTCACCGAGCGGCGGCCCAAGGTCACCAAGGAGACCGTCACGGCGACGGTCGCCGGCACCGTCGCGACGTTCACGGCGCTCAAGGACCAGGAGGTGTCCGTCGGCGACGACTTCGCGACGATCTCGCCCGGGACGCTGTCCGTGACCGGCAGCATGGTCGCCGAACAGCAGTTCCGCCTGCTGCAGATCCCCGCCGAGGCGACGGTCACGGTCACGGGCGGCCCCGCGCCGTTCACGTGCACGAATCTGCGCATGGGCGCGGCCGCGGCCCCCGCGCCTGCGCCGGGGCCGGATGACGGCGCGGGCGGCGACCCCGCCGCGGGCGGCTCGTCGGCCAGCATCACGTGCGCCGTCCCCGGCGACGTCACCGTGTTCGCCGGCCTCGCGGCCGAGCTGGAGGTCACGGCGGGCTCCGTCGAGGGCGCGCTCGTCGTGCCCGTGACCGCCGTGCTGGGGCGCGTCGAGCAGGGCAAGGTGTGGGTCGTCGGCGACGACGGCGAGGCCGAGGAGCGCGCCGTCACGCTCGGCATCACCGACGGCGCCGTCGTGCAGGTCACCGAGGGCCTGGCCGAGGGCGACCAGGTGCTCGAGTTCGTCCCCGGCCAGGACGTGCTGCCGGTTGTCGACCCCATGACGGGCGAGGTGATCGGCTGATGGCACTCCTCGAGCTGAGCGGGGTCACCCGCTCGGTGCTGCTGCCCGACGACCGGGAGCTGGAGATCCTGCGCGGCATCGACCTCACGGTCGCCGCGGGCGAGCACGTGTCGGTGGTCGGCCGCTCGGGCACGGGCAAGTCCACGCTCCTCAACATCCTCGGCCTCCTCGATGCGCCCACCGCCGGGGAGTACCTCCTCGACGGCGTCCCCATCGGCCGCCTCTCCGGGCGCGCCCGGGCGCGCCGCCGCGGCGCCGACTTCGGCTTCGTGTTCCAGCAGTTCAACCTGCTCCAGGGCCGCACCGCGCTCGAGAACGTCGTCGCACCGCTGCTGTACGCGCGCGGCAAGCAGTTCTGGCGTCGTCGCACGCTCGCCGCGGAGATGCTCGAGCGCGTCGGGCTCGGCGACCGGCTCGACACCCGCCCCGAGAAGCTCTCCGGCGGCGAGCAGCAGCGCGTCGCGATCGCGCGCTCGCTCGTCCGGGTGCCGCGCGTGATCCTCGCCGACGAGCCGACGGGCGCCCTCGACGTCGACACGGGCACCGAGGTCATGGACCTGCTCGACACGATCGCGCGCGAGAACGGCTCGGCGCTCATCGCCATCACGCACGACCTCGCCGTCGCCTCGCGCGCCTCCCGGCAGTTCCGCCTCGCCGACGGCGTCCTCACGCCGATCTCCATCAGCGCGCGCAGCGCCGGGTCGCTCACGGCGCTCGATGCCCTGGGCGAGAACGGCGCGGCGGCGAGCGCCGTCGTCGCCGGGCCGTACGGGCCGGCGACGCCCGGCGACGAGCAGGCCGAGCACGTCGCGCGGCCGCTCGTCGCCGCCGGGCCGACCCACGAGGGAGACGCCGCGTGACCGGGTTCGTCGGCGCCGTCCTCGAGGCGTGGGACGAGCTGCGCATCCACAAGGTGCGGGTCCTGCTCGCGCTGATCGGGGTCGCGGTCGCGGTGTGCGCGATCACGGCCATCTCCGCGGCCGGGGAGATGCTGCGCCAGGTCTCCGCGGAGCAGAACGACCGCTGGCAGGGCCGTGCCGCCACGCTCCAGGTCTCGGCCTGGCCCACGGGCGAGGGCGGCAGCGTCATGCCCGCGCCCGAGGAGTACCAGCGGGTGTTCGACGAGATCGTGGAGCGGTACGCCGTCGAGCACTCGTCGATGCTGCGCGACGCTCCCGCACCGGTGCGGTTCCCGGACGGCACGCGCGAGGTCACCACGACCGGGGTCGAGGCCGACTGGGCGACGATGCACCGCTTCGAGGTGACGTCCGGACGCTGGTTCACCGACGCGGACGCCGACCGTCTCGCACCCGCGCTCGTCGTGAACCAGGCGTTCCTCGACGCGCTGGGCGGCGTGAGCGTCGCGGAGCACCCGACGGTCACCATCGGTGGCGACAACCCCGTGGTCGCGACGGTCGTCGGAGCCTTCCCGGACGAGTGGCCGGGCATGGAACCGATCGCCTACGCGCTCGTGGACGCCCAGGCGGCGTGGGTCACCCCCGAGTCCCTCGAGATGATGGGGCCGCCCCGCCTCGAGCTGTGGGTCCCCGACGACGTCGCCGACGGTCTCGTCGAGGCGATCCAGCGCGACGTCGCGGGTGCGCTCAGCGGGGTCCAGGCCGAGGTCTACCGCTCCGACTCGCCCGACTACGCCTCGGTCGACGGCGCGATCCGGTGGGTCGTGCTCGGCGTGAGCGCCATCGCGCTCCTGCTGGGTGGCCTGGGGCTGGTGAACATCGCGCTCGTCACCGTGCGCTACCGCATCCGCGAGATCGGGATCCGCCGCAGCTTCGGCGCGAGCTCGGGCCGCGTGTTCTTCGCCGTGATGATGGAGAGCGTCGTCGCGACGACCGTCGCGGGCGTCGTCGGGGTGACCGTCGCCGTCGTCGTGCTCCACAACGTGCCGCTCGACACCCTCATGGGCTCGGCCGTGCAGGACCGCCCGGGCTTCCCGTTCTCCGCCGCTGTGACGGGCATGCTCGCCGCGGTGGGCGTCGGCGCGCTCGCCGGCCTCCTGCCCGCGCTCGTCGCGGTCCGCGTCAAGGTGATCGACGCCATCCGCTACTGACCTCCACCGGACGGAGGCTGCCGCGATCGTCCTGGTCGCGGCGCTGTGGAACCTGACCGCCGTGCCGCCCGTGCCGTGCTGTGTGCGGCACGGGCGGCCTGGTCCGCGGAGTCGGACGAGCCGCCCGCGATGTTGAGTCGTGTTCGATCGTGTTGGATTTCTCGGCGACCTGGACAATACTGTGTCGCATGCTCGCCTCACAGCGCCAGGAGCGCATCCTCTCGGAGATCCGCGACCACGGCGCCGTCCGGATCGCCGACCTGACCCGAGACCTCGGGGTCTCCGACATGACGGTCCGGCGCGACCTCGTCGAGCTCGCCGACCAGGGGCTCGTCCGCAAGGTCCACGGGGGCGCCGTCGCCCCCCACACCACCGCGCACGAGCCGGGGTTCGCGGCGAAGAGCACGCGCGAGGCGGCGGAGAAGCAGGCGATCGCCACCGCCGCGGCGCGCCTCATCACGCCGAGCTCGTCCATCGCGCTGAGCGCCGGCACGACGACGCACCTCCTCGCCGCGCGCATCGCGGCGGACCCCGGGCTGCGCCCGCTCACCGTGGTGACGAACTCCCTGCCGGTCGCGGACACGCTCCACCGCGCGGGCGACCCGCGCATCGAGACCATCCTCACCGGGGGCAGCCGCACGCCGTCCGACGCGCTCGTCGGCCCGCTCGCGGAGGCCGCGCTCTCGGGGCTGCGCGTCGACCTGGCGTTCATCGGGGCGCACGGCATCGACCCGGAGATCGGGCTCACGACCCCGAACCTCGAGGAAGCCGCGACGAACCAGGCCCTCGTTCGCGCGGCGGGCCGCACCGTCGTCCTCGCGGACCATACGAAGTGGCACATCACGGGGCTGCGCGTCTTCGCGACGTTCGCCGACATCGACGTGCTCGTCACCGACGACGGGCTCGCCGACGACGAGCGCGCCCGCGTCCAGGACCTCGTCGAGCAGCTCGTCGTCGCCTGAGCCCGCCGCCGCCACCACCGCGATCGGACCCCGCACGCATGAACCAGCACCTGCGCCGTACCTCGACCCGCCTCGCCGACGGGCGCGAGCTCGTCTACTTCGACGACTCGCCCGAGTACGTCTCCGGCGAGCGCACGCGGCGTCTCGACGACCCTCGTCCGCTGCCCGACCGGTTCGCTCCGGTCCCCGGCCCCGACGGGACGCCCCGCCCGTACGCCGGGCCCGAGATGCGCCGCGACCCGCTCACCGGCGACTGGGTGCCGCTCGCCGCCCACCGGATGAACCGCACGTTCCTCCCCGCCGCCGACTCCTGCCCGCTGTGCCCGGCACGGCCGGGGGCCGCCTACTCCGACGGCGAGGTCCCCGACACCGACTACGACGTCGTCGTGTTCGAGAACCGCTTTCCCTCGCTGCAGCGTGTACCGGGCGTCCCCGACGGGGTCGTCGAGGACGCCCCGCTCGAGGTGCACGCGCCCGCTGCCGGCCGGTGCGAGGTCGTGTGCTTCGCGAGCGACCACCACACGTCGTTCGGCGCACTGTCGCCGCAGCGCGTCCGCACGATCATCGACGCCTGGGCGGACCGCACGGCGGCGCTCGGTGCCGAGCCCGGGGTCGAGCAGGTGTTCTGCTTCGAGAACCGCGGGCAGGAGATCGGCGTGACGCTGCACCACCCGCACGGCCAGATCTACGGCTACCCGTACGTCACGCCGCGCACGCGCGCCCTGCTGGCCGAGGCCCGAGCCCACCACGAGCGCACCGGGCGCAACCTCCTGCGCGACGTGCTCGACGGCGAGCTCGCGGACGGTCGCCGCGTCGTCCTGGAGACCGAGCACTGGGCCGCCTACGTCCCGTACGCGGCGCGCTGGCCCGTGGAGGTGCACCTCGCCCCGCGCCGCGACGTCCCCGACCTGCCCGCGCTCACCGACGCCGAACGCGACGACCTCGCCACCGCGTACCTCGAGCTGCTGCGCCGCCTGGACCGCTTCTTCGAGACCGGCGACGGCGACCCCATCCCCCTCCCCTACATCGCCGCGTGGCACCAGGCGCCCGCGCACCAGGGGCGGTCCGTCGCGGACGGCGGCACCGACGACGTCACCCTGGCGCGCCTGCACCTGCAGGTCTTCTCGGTCCTGCGCGCACCGGGCAAGCTCAAGTACCTCGCGGGCTCGGAGTCGGGCATGGGCGCGTGGATCAGCGACACCACCCCGGAGCGGATCGCCGCCCGGCTCCAGGAGCTCGCGCCGACGAGCGAGGCACGCGGCTGGGTGCGCGCCTGGGCCGACGACGCCGGTGTCGCGCGGGCGCGGGCGGTGCTCGCGGGCGCGTTCGGCCACGGCGCGACGACGGACGGCGACGTCCGCGTGTGGGCGGCGCCCGGCCGGGTCAACCTCATCGGGGAGCACACCGACTACAACGCGGGCCTGTGCCTGCCGATCGCGCTCCCCCACCGCACCTACGTCGCGCTGCGGCCGCGCACCGACTCGCTGGTACGCCTCGCGTCGGCCCAGGAGCCGGGCGAGGTCTGGACGGCACGCCTCGAGGACGTCGCCCCGGGCGCCGTCGCCGGGTGGGGCTCGTACGTCGCAGGCGTCGCGTGGGCGCTGCGCGAGCAGCTCCTCGCACAGGGCGCGGACCCGTCGCGGATCACGGGCTTCGACGCCGCCGTCGACTCGAGCGTCCCCTTCGGGGCCGGGCTGTCGTCGTCCGCGGCGCTCGAGTGCTCGGTCGCCGTCGCACTCGACGATGTCGCGGGCCTCGGCCTCGCGGCGACCGACGCAGGGCGCGCCGTGCTCGCCGCGGCGAGCATCCGCGCGGAGAACGAGATCGCCGGCGCGCCGACCGGGGGCATGGACCAGTCCGCGTCCCTGCGCGCGCAGGCGGGCCACGCGCTCCTGCTCGACTGCCGCCCCGGCCTCGACCCGGTGGAGTCGGCCGAGCAGGTGCCGTTCGACCTCGACGCCGCCGGCCTCGCCCTCCTCGTCGTCGACACCCGTGCCGAGCACCGGCTGGTCGACGGCCAGTACGCCGCACGCCGCGCCACGTGCGAGGACGCCGCCCGCACCCTGGGTCTCACCTCGCTCCGCGAGCTCGCCGACTCCGTCGCAGCGAGCGACGACCCGGCGGGAAGCCTCGCGGTCGCCCTGGAGAAGCTGCCCGACGACGTCGCGCGCCGCCGGGTGCGCCACGTCGTCACCGAGATCGGCCGGGTCCGCGAGCTCGTCGCGCTCCTGCGCGACGGCCGCCCGGGCGCGATCGGCCCGCTCATGAACGCGTCGCACGCCTCGCTGCGCGACGACTACGAGGTCTCGAGCGTCGAGCTCGACGTCGCGGTCGACGCCGCCCGCGTAGCCGGAGCGCTCGGCGCGCGCATGACCGGCGGCGGCTTCGGCGGCTCCGCGATCGCCCTCGTCCGCGCCGATCAGGTCGAGTCCGTCGCCGACGCCGTCCGCGCGGCCTTCGAGCGCGAGGGACTCGGCGCCCCGGGCTTCCTCCTCGCCACCCCGTCCGCCCCGGCCGACCGCGTCGCCTGAGTCCGAACACGACCCGACGCGTCCACGAACACGACATGGGGGTCGCCTACCGCAGCTTGACGACCCTCATGTCGTGTTCGGCGGGGAGCGGATGGCCTCAGACGTCGTAGGTGACGACGACCGGCGCGTGGTCGCTCCACCGCTCCTCGTGCGACGGCGCGCGGTCGACCTCGACCTTGACGGCGCGGTCGGCGAGCGCGGGCGTCGCGAGCTGGTAGTCGATGCGCCAGCCGGAGTCGTTGTCGAACGCGCGCCCGCGCCACGACCACCACGTGAACGGTCCGGGGCCCTCGCCGCCGTGCGTGCGGCCGAGGTCGACGAGGCCGATCCCGTCGAGCCACGTGTCGACGTACGCGCGCTCCTCGGGGAGGAACCCCGCGCTCTTGAGGTTGCCGCGCCAGTTCTTGATGTCGACGTTGCGGTGGGCGATGTTGAGGTCGCCCGCGAGCACCACCCGCTCCCCCGTCGCCGCGAGCGCCCGCAGGCGTGCGGTGACCTTCTCGAGGTAGGCGTACTTCGCGGTCATGGTCTCGGGCTGGCTCACGGTGCCCGAGTGCAGGTACGCGGAGATCACGGTGACGCGGCCGCCGTCGGGCAGCTCGAGGTCGGCCTCGACCCAGCGACCGGTGTCGGCAGGCGGCTCGGGCTCGCCCGCGCCGAGGCCGACGCGCACCGCGGCGACGGGGAGGCGCGACGCGACCGCGACGCCCGCGCGGCCCTTGACGTCGCACGCCTGGTGCGCGACGTGCCAGCCGTCGAGCAGGTCGTTGACGACGGAGTCGGGCGCTCGGACCTCCTGGAGCAAGAGCACGTCCGGGGTGCGGGACGCGATCCACGCGCCCATCCCCCGGCGCACGGCGGCGCGGATCCCGTTCACGTTGGCGGTAGCGATCGTCAGCACGCGGGCCATCCCATCACACGCCGCCCACGACGGCGTCAGGCTGACGGCGTGGTCTCGCTCACGGCCGCCGGAGCCTCGCTCGGTGCCGCGCGGGTGCGGAGCGGTGCAGAGGTGCCGACCGAAGACGGGACGCGTGCGCGGCGCCCGTCGGACGCTGCGCCGAGGTGAGATGCAGGAGGAGGGTGCGGCGGCGCGTCGCGGGTCGTGGCGGGTGACGAGAACTCCGCCAGGAGGCCGCAATCATCGAGCGGCCGGAGGGTAGACCCGCGACGCGCCGCCGCACCCTCCGAAAAGGTGACGACCGTCGTCGCGCAGACAATCAGGCGGAAGCGCGCTCCGCCGAGTCGACGACGTTCGCCAGGAGCATCGCCCTCGTCATCGGCCCGACCCCGCCCGGGTTCGGCGAGATCCAGCCCGCGACCTCGGCGACGTCCGGTGCGGCGTCCCCGACGACGCGGCTCTTGCCGGTCTGCGGGTCGACCTCGCGCGAGACGCCGACGTCGATGACGACGGCGCCCGGCTTGACCATGTCGCGCGTGATGATGCCCTGGACCCCGGCCGCCGCGACGACGACGTCGGCGCGCCGTACGAGCACGGCGAGGTCCGTCGTCCCGGTGTGGGTGAGGGTCACGGTCGCGTTGACGGCACGACGGGTGAGCAGCAGCCCGATCGAGCGGCCGACGGTCACGCCGCGGCCCACGACCACGACCTCCTTGCCCGCGAGGGAGATGCCGTGCCGCTCGACGAGCTCGATGATCCCGCGCGGCGTGCACGGGAGCGGTGACGTGACCTCCTCGTTGACGCGCAGGACGAGCCGCCCGAGGTTCGTCGGGTGGAGCCCGTCGGCGTCCTTGTCGGGGTCGATGAGCTCGAGCACGCGGTTGGTGTCGATGCCCTTCGGCAGCGGGAGCTGGACGATGTAGCCGGTGCACGCGGGGTCGTCGTTGAGGCGGCGGACGGCGGCCTCGATCTCCTCCTGCGTCGCGTCGCCGGGCAGGTCCTCCCGGATGGAGGCGAGACCGACCTCGGCGCAGTCGCGGTGCTTGCCCGCGACGTACCACTGCGAGCCCGGGTCGTCGCCGACGAGGAGCGTGCCCAGCCCGGGCACGACGCCCTTCCCGGCGAGGACCGCGAGGCGGTCCTTGAGCTCGGCCTTGATGGTGGCGGCGGTGGACTTGCCGTCGAGGAGCTGCGCGCTCACTGGTGCAGGCCCGGGTACAGCGGGAAGTCGGCCGTGAGCTTCTGCACGCGGGCGCGCAGCGCGTCCACGTCCGACGCCGCGCCGGCCTTGAGGGTCGCGGCGATGATCTCGGCGACCTCGGTGAACTCGGCGTCGCCGAAGCCGCGGGTCGCGAGCGCGGGCGTGCCGATGCGCAGGCCGGACGTGACGCGCGGGGGGCGCGGGTCGAACGGCACGGCGTTGCGGTTCACGGTGATGCCGACCTCGTGCAGGAGGTCCTCGGCCTGCTGGCCGTCGAGCGCGGAGTGGCGCAGGTCGACGAGCACGAGGTGGACGTCGGTGCCGCCGGTGAGGACGGAGACGCCGGCCTCGGCGACGTCGGCCTGGGCGAGGCGGTCCGCGATGATGCTCGCGCCGCGCAGCGTGCGCTCCTGGCGGTCCTTGAAGTCGTCGGAGGCCGCGATCTTGAACGACACGGCCTTCGCGGCGACGACGTGCATGAGCGGGCCGCCCTGCTGGCCCGGGAACACGGCGGAGTCGATCTTCTTGGCGTACTCCTCCTTGCTCAGGATGAAGCCGGAGCGCGGGCCGCCGATCGTCTTGTGCACCGTGGAGGAGACGACGTCGGCGTAGGGCACCGGGGACGGGTGCAGGCCCGCGGCCACGAGGCCGGCGAAGTGCGCCATGTCGACCCAGAGCTTCGCGCCGACCTCGTCGGCGATCTCGCGGAACGCCGCGAAGTCGAGGTGCCGCGGGTAGGCGGACCAGCCGCCGATGATGACGTCGGGCCGCGTCTCGAGCGCCTGCTTGCGGACCTCGTCCATCTCGATGCGGTGGGACTGCGGGTCCACGCCGTACGCGGAGACGTCGTACAGCTTGCCGGAGAAGTTGATCTTCATGCCGTGCGTGAGGTGGCCGCCGTGGGCCAGCTCGAGGCCGAGGATCTTGTCGCCCTTGTTGATGAGCGCGTGCAGGACGGCGGCGTTCGCCGTCGCGCCGGAGTGCGGCTGGACGTTCGCGTGCTCGGCGCCGAAGAGGTCCTTGGCGCGCGCGATCGCGAGGTTCTCCGCGACGTCGACCTGCTCGCAGCCTCCGTAGTAGCGGCGGCCCGGGTAGCCCTCGGCGTACTTGTTGGTGAGCACGGAGCCCTGCGCCTGCAGGACGGCGCGCGGGACGAAGTTCTCGGACGCGATCATCTCGAGGGTGTCGCGCTGGCGCGCGAGCTCCCCGTCGAGGACGGCGGCGATCTCGGGGTCGAGCTCGGCGAGCGGGGTGTCGAGGACGTTGTCGGCTGGCTGGGCGCTCATGGCGTCTCCTCCGCGGGGTTCTGGCAGTTGTCGGCGGTGG
The DNA here is from genome assembly GCF_059159975.1 of Cellulosimicrobium sp. BMG9.22. Lineage (NCBI taxonomy): Bacteria > Bacillati > Actinomycetota > Actinomycetes > Micrococcales > Promicromonosporaceae > Cellulosimicrobium > Cellulosimicrobium sp. BMG9.22. Next base: position 21,011 of record NZ_JBZGBY010000018.1, read on the forward strand.
TCACGTTCCCGGCTCACCGGGTACGCCCCACCAGGGGGTGACCCGGGGCCCAGGCGAACGACCCGTCGTCTGCACAGCGTGCCGCTCCCCGGTGGTGATCCACCCTCCCCGTCCACCCGTGGGTCTCACCTGCAGGTGACCTCGGGTGCGCGGGGTGCGCCAGTCGCGACGCGCACGATCCTAGCGCACGTCCCGCACGCTAGTCCTGGGCGCCGGGGACCCGACGATCCGTCTCGTCGCGCACCTCGACGGCACCGTCGCGGACCTCGGCCGCGCCGAGGATGCGCCGCAGGTAGGTGTAGGTGAGGTCTCCCGCCGCCTTGTCGTACTGCTCCTCGTAGCCGTGCTTGGTGTACATCGCGAGGTTCTGCTTCGAGTCCTTGCCGGTGAAGACCCAGATCTCCGACGTCTGCTCGGGCAGGTACGGGAGCACCTCGAAGAGCATCTGCGTGCCGATGCCGCGACCCTGCATGTCGGGCGCGACGGCGAGGCGACCGAGCGTCGCCTTGGAGTCCTCGATCTCGACGCGGACCGAGCCGACGAGGCGAGGACCGAGCCACGCGCCGATCGTCACGACGTCCTCGCGCGCGAGGTCGTCGCGCAGCTCGTGGAGCGTCTGGGTCAGCGGGGGGATGTTGGGGTCCTCGTAGAGCTGCGCCTCGGTGACGAACGCCGCCCGGCGCAGGGTCAGGAGCTCACCGGCCTCGGCGTCGGTGACGAGGCGGGTCGTGATCTGCGCGTCGTTCATGGGCTCATCGTGTCAGAGATCGGCGGGTCGTTCTCCGCGTGCCCGGGTGATGTCCGGGGTGCGGCGCGCGGCTACCCTCTGAGGGGTGTCCACGACTGCCCCCGACTCCGTGCCCGACTCTGTGCCCGGCGCGACCTCCGCCGGTGCCGCCGCACCGCTCCCGACCGGCGAACCCGTCCACTGGGTCCTCTCGCTCTCGTGCCCGGACGGGCCGGGGATCGTGCACGCCGTCGCCGGTGCCCTCGCGCGCCTCGGGGGGAACATCACCGAGTCGCAGCAGTTCGGCGACCCGCTGTCGGGGCTGTTCTTCATGCGCGTCCAGGTCACGGCCGACGCCGCCCGAGAAGAGCTCGAGCGCGCCGTCACCGAGGTCGCGACGCGCTTCGCGATGTCGTGGCAGCTCGACGTCGTCGGCCGGCGCCTGCGGACGCTCCTCATGGTCTCCAAGGCTCCCCACTGCCTCGTCGACCTGCTGTACCGCGAGCGGTCCCAGGGCATGCCGATCGAGGTCGTGGGCGTCGTCGGGAACCACCGCGACCTGGAGGACATCGCCGCGTTCTACGGCAAGCCCTTCCACCACGTGCCCGTCACGCGGGACACGAAGGCGGACGCCGAGGCGCGGCTGCGCCGCCTCGTCGCCGAGCTCGACGTCGAGCTCGTGGTCCTCGCGCGCTACATGCAGATCCTGTCCGACGACCTGTGCCGCGAGATGCCGGGCCGCATCATCAACATCCACCACTCGTTCCTGCCGAGCTTCAAGGGTGCGCGGCCCTACGCGCAGGCGCACGACCGCGGCGTCAAGCTGATCGGCGCGACGTCGCACTACGTGACCGGCGACCTCGACGAGGGCCCGATCATCGAGCAGGACGTCGCGCGCGTGGACCACTCGCGCCGCGTCGAGGACCTCGTCGCGATCGGCGAGGACGTCGAGCGCCAGACGCTCGCGCGTGCGGTGCGCTGGCACGCCGAGCACCGCGTGCTGCTCGACGGGCACCGCACCGTCGTCTTCCGCTGAGCCCCTCTCCCGTCCCCGCGCCGCACCGACGACGCAGCCCCGCCACGTTGCCGGACGTGGCGGGGCTGCGCGATGGGGTGCTCAGGCCGGTCAGCCCTCGGTGAGCGGGCCGAGCGTCGGGTCGTCCGCGTAGACCTCGGCCGCGTTCTCCTGCGTGACGATGACGGGCTCGAGGAGGAAGGCCGGGACGACCTTCACGCCGTTGTCGTACGACTCGGTGTCGTTGGCCTCGAACTCCTCGCCCGCCTGGGCGAGCTGGACCTGGCGGATGGACTCGGCGACGAGCTCACGGGTGTCCTTGTAGATCGTCGAGTACTGCTCGCCCGCGACGATCGACTTGACCGACTCCACCTCGGAGTCCTGGCCGGTGATGACCGGCGTGGGCAGCCCGGCCTGGCTCACCGAGGTGAGCGCGGCGCGCGCGAGGGTGTCGTTCGGGGAGAGGACGCCGTGCAGCTCGGTGCCGTCGCCGTACGAGCCGGAGAGGATCGTGTCCATGCGCTTCTGCGCGTTCTCGGCCTTCCAGCCCTGGGTCGAGACCTGCTCCTGGGTCGTCTGGCCCGACACGACGGTGAGGGTGCCGTCGTCGATCTTCGGCTGCAGGATGCTCATGGCGCCCTCGAAGAACGGCGTCGAGTTCGCGTCGTCGGACGAGCCGGCGATGAGCTCGACGTTGTACGGGCCGGCGCCCTTGCGCTCGGCGAGGCCCTGGAGCAGCGCCTCGCCCTGCAGCTCGCCGACCCGGAAGTTGTCGAACGCGACGTACAGGTCGACGGCCTCGGTGTTCTTCACCAGGCGGTCGTACGCGATGACCTGGACGCCCGCGTCGTGGGCGGCCTCGAGCTGCGCGCCGAGCTGCGAGCCGTCGATCGCGCCGACGACGATGACCTCGGCGCCCTGCTCGATCATGGCGTCGATCTGGCTCTGCTGCTCCGAGACGCCGCCGTTGGCGAACTGGACGAGCGGCTCGAAGCCGGCCTCGGTGAGTCCGTCGTTGAACAGCTCCTCGGCGAGGACCCAGTTCTCCGACGTCTTCTGCGGGAGCGCGACACCGATGGTGGCGTCGGCGGCGAAGCCGGCCGCCGCCTCCTCGCCACCGGTCTCCTCGGCACCCGAGCCGCCGCGGTCGGACGAGCAGCCGGTGAGCGCGAGCGCGCTCGCCGCCGTCAGCGCCAGGAGCGTCGTGGTGAGCTTCTTCATGGGTTCTACCTTCTGGTCAGGCATCCGTCGTCGGATGCGGGTCTCGCTGCGGGTGATGCGGTATGGAGGACCGGGGCGACCGTCAGCCCTTGGCTGCCGTGGCGCCGTCGGCGACGGGGACCTCGGGCTGGAGCTCGTCCGCGCCGGGCACGGCACCGGTGCCCTTGTCCCGGCGGGACGGGAAGATGAGCGCGATGATCGACGGGCGTCCCTGGACCTTGTTGTAGACGTCGAACGCGACGGCCGCGAGGAGCACGAGGCCCTTGATGATCTGGGTCAGGTCGGAGCCGACACCCATGAGCTGGAGGCCGTTGTTGAGCACGGCCATGACGAGGCCGCCGATGACGGAGCCGACGACGGTGCCGACACCGCCCGAGACGGCCGCGCCGCCGATGAAGACGGCCGCGATGGCGTCGAGCTCCCAGTTCGTGCCGTCGAACGGGCCGGACGCCGTCGAGCGGCCGATGAAGATCATCCCGGCGAGCGAGGCGAGGATCGACATGTTCATCATGACGAAGAAGTTCGTGCGCCGGATGTTCACGCCCGAGAGCGCCGCCGCCTGCCGGTTGCCGCCCACCGCGTAGACGTGGCGACCCGTGATGGTCCGCGACGCGACGAACTGGTAGACGATGACGAGGAAGACGAGCACGACGGCGGGGATCGGGAACGACGTCCCGACGCGACCGGACCCGTAGAGGTACGTGAGGTAGGCGATGACGGCGCCGATGAGGACCACGCGGGTCACCGAGATCGAGACGGGCGGCACCTCCGCGCCGAGCTTGCGCGCGCTCGCGCGACGGCTCAGCTCGGACCACACGACGGCGGCGATCGCGAGGACGCCGAGGACCAGGGTGGAGTTGTTCAGGCCGGTGCTCGGGCCCCACTCGGGCAGGTAGCCGCCGCCGAGGGTCTGCAGCTCCTCGGGCACGGGCACCGAGTTCGACTGGCCGATGTACTGGTTGAGCCCGCGGAAGAGCATCATTCCCGCGAGCGTCGTGATGAACCCGGGGATGCCGACGTAGGCGACCCACCACCCCTGCCACGCCCCGATCACCGCGCCGACCGAGAGGCCGAGCAGGATCCCGAGCCACCACGGGATGCCCCAGTCCCGGATGGCGATCGCGACGATGATGCCCGTCACCGCGGCGACGGAGCCGACCGAGAGGTCGATGTGCCCCGCGATGATCACCAGCACCATGCCGATGGCGAGGATGAGGATGTAGGAGTTGCCGTTGAGGAGGTTCTGCGCGTTGCTGGGCGTCAGGACCCGCCCGCCCGTGGCGACCTGGAAGAAGATGACCAGGGCGAGGAGCGCGAAGAGCATGCCGAACTGGCGGGCCCCTCCGCTCAGCAGCTGCTTGATGGACGACATCGTCGGTGGTTCCTTCTGGGTAGCGATGAGGTGGCTGGGTGGTGGGCGCGCTCAGGCGGCGGCGTCGGAGGGGGCGTCGCCGGGCGTGCCGGTCATGAGGCGCATGAGCCCCTCCTGGGTCGCCTCCGACCCCCGGACCTCGCCCGTGATCTGCCCCTCGAAGACGGTATAGATGCGGTCGCACAGCCCGAGCAGCTCGGGCAGCTCGGACGAGATGACGACGACCCCGCGCCCCGCGTCGGCCAGCTTCTGCACGAGGCCGTAGATCTCGTACTTGGCGCCGACGTCGATGCCGCGCGTCGGCTCGTCGAGGATGAGGAGCTCCGGCTCGGTGTACATCCACTTGGCGAGCAGGACCTTCTGCTGGTTCCCGCCGGAGAGCTTGCTGACACCCTCGTGCACGCTCGGCGCCTTGATCGAGAACGACTTGCGGTACGACTCGGCGGCGACGAACGCCGCGTCCTGGTCGATGACGCCGGCCTTCGAGATGCGCGGCAGGTTGGCCGCCTGGACGGTGCCGAGGATGGAGTCGAGCAGGTTGAGGCCGAGCGACTTGCGGTCCTCGGGCACGTACGCGATCCGGTTCTCGATCGCGGAGAGCACGGTGGGCATGGTGACCTCGCGCCCGTCGATGCGCACGACGCCGGACCGGTACCGCCCGTAGGAGCGCCCGAAGATCGACCGGGCGAGCTCCGTGCGACCGGCGCCCATGATCCCGGCGAAGCCGACGATCTCACCGCGGCGGACGTGGAACGTCGAGCCCTTGCAGACGAAGCGACCCGGCACCTCGGGGTGCTCGACCGTCCAGCCCTCGACCTCGAAGAACGTCTCGCCGATGCTCGGCGTGTGGTCCGGGAAGCGCGACTCGAGCGACCGGCCGACCATCCCGCGGATGATCCGGTCCTCGTCGACGCCCTGCGCCTTGACGTCCAGCGTCTCGACCGAGTGGCCGTCGCGGATGATCGTGATCGAGTCGGCGACCTCCTCGATCTCGTTGAGCTTGTGCGAGATCATGATGCTCGTCAGGCCCTTGGAGCGCAGTCCGCGCAACAGGTCGAGCAGGTGCTCGGAGTCCTCCTCGTTGAGCGCGGACGTCGGCTCGTCGAGGATCAGCAGGCGCACGTCCTTGGCGAGGGCGCGGGCGATCTCGACGAGCTGCTGCTTGCCGACGCCGATGCTCTTGATCTGCGCGTCGGGTGACTCCTGGAGACCCACTCGGGCCATGAGCTCCTCGGCCCGACGGCGCGCCTCGCCCCAGTCGATCCCGAACGCCCCTCGCACCTCGTTGCCGAGGAAGATGTTCTCGGTGATGGAGAGCTCGGGGATGAGGGCGAGCTCCTGGTGGATGATGACGATGCCCGCGTGCTCGCTCGAGCGGATGTCCTTGAACTGGACCTCCGCGCCCTCGTAGATGATGTCGCCCACGTACGACCCGTGCGGGTACACGCCCGAGAGCACCTTCATGAGCGTCGACTTGCCGGCGCCGTTCTCTCCGCAGATCGCGTGGATCTCCCCCGCACGCACCCGCAGGTTGACGTCGTCGAGGGCGCGCACGCCCGGGAACTCCTTGGTGATGCCTCGCATCTCGAGGATCACGCGCTCGCCCGTCATCGGACCTCCTCCTGCTGAGGACACGTCGCGGCGCATCTGTGGCCGCGTACCCGGGCACCCTCAGCGCCGCCCGAGCCGGGCCGACGCTATTCCTGGCGCACTCTTGGCGTCAACTCCTGAACGCAAGGATCCGGGAACCGTGACCAAACAGCGACCTTGATCGGAGGGCCGCGAGCCGGTCGATGCCCGATGTGAGCGTGCACACGGCGAGAACGCTCCCACGCGGTCAGAACCTGAACCCGCGGGAGCGCTCTCCAGCCCCGTCCAGGCCGCACACCCCGGAGAGCGACGAGCAGGAGCCCGCCGAGGGAGAACCGTGGTCACCCGAGGTAGAACCGTGGTCACCCGAGGAAGAGTGCGGGTCCGCCGGACGTGGCGGCCTGGTCCCCCGAGGTGGAGGCGTGGACCGCGCCCGCTGGTCTAGCGGGGCGGGAGGGCGAGCTTGAAGCCCTCGTGCGACTGCTCGTAGCCGAGCGACCGGTAGAAGCGGTGCGCGTCCCCCCGCTGCTTGTCGGACGTGAGCTGCGCGAGCACGCACCCGCGCTCCCGGCCCCACGCGTGCGCCCACGCCATCATGGCCCGCCCCACGCCCTGCCCCCGGAGCCGCCGGTCGACGCGCACCGCCTCGACGAGGAGCCGCGACGCCCCGCGGCGGGAGATCCCCGGAATGACGGTGAGCTGCATGGTCGCGACGACCTCGCCGTGCCGCTCCACGACGACGAGCTCGTTGTTCGGGTCCGCTGCGATGGCGGCGAACGCCGCCTCGTGCTCGGGCCCGACCGGTCCCGTGCGCGTTCGCGCGATCGCGTCGTCCGCGATGAGCTCGACGACGCGCGGAAGGTCCGAGGCGAGGGCCCGGCGGAAGGCGAGCTCCGCCGTCGGGCCGGGGGTGAAGGCGGTGGTGCTCACGGACGGCGACCGTAGCAGCCCGCCGCCCGCCCACGGGCGACAGGCCGGGACGTGCGCGAGGTAGAACCCTGGTTCCGGACCAGGGTTCTACCTCGCCGTACCAGGGTTCTACCTCGCGGGACCGGGGTTCTCCCGCAGCGTCAGGAGCAGGTGATGCCCTCGTGCTCGACGGCGAAGGTCGAGGTGACCTCCTCGCCGTCGACCACCGCGGTGGCGGTCACCGTGGCCTCGCCCGCCCCGACCGACGGCGCGCGGCTCGTGAACGACTGGTAGGCGTTCTTGCCGGCCGCCACGTCGGCGAACGACCTCTCGCCGAACGGCGTGGCGAGCGAGACGTCCACCGGCACCGCGCCGTCGTTCGTCGCGCGGACGGCGACGTACGCCGTGCCGGCGAGGCACCGCGGCTGGACGGCGACCGGGACGGGCAGCTCGGCGCCCGCCTCCGGCTCGACGAGCACCGCGACGGTGCGCGCCGGGACGGTCACGGTCCCCGTGCCCGCGTCCCACGTGGTCTCCCGCACGACCGCTTCGCTCCCGGCGGCCTGGACCGGCGAGAGCACGTAGCCGCGCCCCGCGAGCGCCGCGACCGGCACGGTGGCCGGCTCGGGCGAGGCGTTGAAGACCGCGAGCAGGCCGTCGAGGGCCGGGTCGACGTCGGCTCCGGTCGTGTCGTCCACCGACATCGCGATCACGCCCGGCACCTGGTCGGGACCCGCGCCGGGGAAGGTGACCTTCTCCTGGATGAGGTCCGCGTCGCCGAGCCGGAAGAGCTCGGTCGAGTGCCGCAGACGCAGGAGGTCCTGCGCCTGGGCCGACGCGGTCGCGATGTCGTCGGGCGACGGCTTGAGCGCCGGGTCGGCGAGGAGCGGGGCCATGAGCGGCCACTTGTCCTCGTTGTCGGCCGCCATCGGCAGGCCCCTGCCGAACCCGTTGTCCTGACCGGTCCAGTCGATCGCGTTGAACCAGTCGCCCGAGTCGTAGCTGTTGCGGTCGAGCGACTTCGAGCGCAGCAGGTCCGTCCCGGCGTGCCAGAACGACGGCGTCTGGGACAGCGCCGCGGTGGCGAGCGAGACCGTGTTCATGCGCACGCGCTCGTCCATCGGCGTGTCGGCCGGGAGCTTGAGCGCGAGCAGGTCGAACAGGGTCTCGTTGTCGTGCGCGTCGACGTAGGTGACGATCTCCTCGGGGGAGTCGGCGTAGCCCGCGGGAGCCCCGCGGTAGTCGATCTCGTCGCCCCGCTTCTCCTCGCCCGTCGAGGTGACGAGCACGTAGTCGCGCAGGTTGCCTGCGAGCCCGAGGCGCACGAGGTCCGTCTCGTGGCCGAGGGTCGCGAGCTCGTCGGGCGAGCCGTCGTTGACGGTCCCCGGCTCCCCCGCCCGGGCGGGCTGCCCGTTCGGGTCGGTCGCGAGGCCGGTGCCGAAGCCCTGCGTGAACGTCGTCGCGCCGTCGACGGGCGAGCCGCCGTGCACCGCGTCGCGCAGCCGGTCGGAGAACGTCCCGATGCCCGTGCCGCCGAGCTGACCCTGCGTGGCCTGCTCGAACAGCGCGTTGCCCGCGACCTCGCCGAAGTCCCAGCCCTCGCCGTAGAGGTACACCGACTCCCCGTCGACGCCGTCCTCGGCGAGCGTGAGCTCGTCGAGCGCGGCCCGGACGTCGAGCATGTTCTGCTTCGAGTGGTGGCCCATGAGGTCGAAGCGGAACCCGTCGACCTTGTAGTCCTTCGCCCACGTCACGACGGAGTCGACCATGAGCCTCCCGGCCATCGCGTGCTCCGTGGCGACGTTCTGGCAGCACGTGCTCGTCTCGACCGCGCCCGTGGTCGGGTTCAGCCGGTGGTAGTAGCCCGGCACGACCTTGTCGAGCACGGACTTCTCCGCCTGCCCGCTCGCCGCGGTGTGGTTGAACACCTGGTCGAGCACGACCTGCAGCCCGGACTCGTGGAGCCCCCCGACCATGGTGCGGAACTCGGCGACGCGCGCGCCGCCGTCCGCGTCGACCGCGTACGACCCCTCGGGGGTGCTGAAGTGCCACGGGTCGTAGCCCCAGTTGAAGCCGTCCTGCGCCTGCACCGCGGTGACCGCGGCCTGCTGCTCGGGCGAGTCGGGCGCGAACCCGGACAGGTCACCCGTCGTCGCCTGGGCCGCACGGTCCTCGGGGATCGACGCGAGGTCGAACGTCGGGAGCAGGTGCACCGTCGTGACGCCCGCGTCCGCGAGCTCGCGCAGGTGCGTCATCCCGGCCGAGTCCTCCTCGGCGAACGCGAGGTACGTCCCCCGTCGCTCGACCGGCACCGTCTCGTCCGAGATCGAGAAGTCGCGCACGTGCAGCTCGTAGATCGTCTGATCCACGGGCCGCTCGACGACGGGCGCGGGCGTGCCCTCCCAGGAGCTCGGGCGGAACGCGGGGTCGTCGAGGTCGACGGCCACCGAGTGCGTGGAGTCGAGCGTGAGGCCCACCGAGTACGGGTCGGTGACGACGTTCGTCTCGACCTTCCCTGTGCTCGGGACGTGGACCTCCACCTCGTAGAGGTACCGGGCGCCCTTCCACCCGACGTCCGCCCCGCCGAGCTTCTTGTCGGCCGCCTTGCCGTCGAGCGTCCACGTACCGTCGGACTCGCGTGCGGCCTCGAAGCGGCGCGGGTCGTCGTCGAGCGAGGCGCCGGCGGGCCAGGCCAGCACGGTCACCGCCTTCGCCGTCGGTGCCCAGAGCGCAAACGACGCCCACTTGTGGTTCGCGTGCCACGTGAGGCCGAGCTCGCGGTCGGCCGCCGCCTCGGCGAACAGGTCGTCGACGACGCCGGGGATCTGGACCCCCGTCGCGGCGGTGAGCGCTCCGCCGTCGGCCCGGGTCACGAGCAGCTGGCCGGTGAGCGCGGCCTCGACCGCCTCACGGCTGACGGACTCGCCGTCGTCGAGCACGCGCAGCGCGGTGTGCCCGGCGAGCGCCGGGAACTCGGCCGCGACGTCGTCGGGCAGGCCCGCCGGGTCCACCTCGAGCGTGTACGACGCCGTCCCCTCCGGAGCCTGCACCTCGCCCTCCGCGCTGCCTTGGGCGACGGAGATCCCGCCGTCCGGCGCGGCCCACAGGGTCCACTCCTCGCCGGTGCCGAGGTCCGCGGGCCACGCGACGAGGTCCTCGCGGACCCAGTGCGCGGCCTGCTGGCCGGTGCCGGGCAGCGGCGGGTTCGCCACCTCGATCGTCAGGACGTGGGTCGCGACGTCGTAGGAGAACGTGACGTTCTCGCCGTCGCCCACGGAGAACTGGTAGTTCGGCCCGTCGGGAACCCCGCCCACGCCGTAGTTCTCGGCCCAGCTCATGCCGTGCGCAACCTTGCCCTCGTACGCGCCGGCCGCCAGGTCGTCGGTCGACCAGGTATAGGTGCCGTCGCCGTCGGGGTCCTTGAGCCACGATGCGAGGCAGTCGGGAGCCCACGGGCCGGGGCAGCCGACCTGGTCCTGGAACGAGCCGGCGAGGGTGACGATCGGGCCCTGCGCGGTGCTCGAGAAGTCCTTGCTCTCCGGGTCCCAGTAGAACGTCACCGGGCCGCCCTCGGTCGTGTACGTCGCGTTGCTGCCGTCCTGTACACCGCCGACGCCGTAGTTGACGGTCCACGACCCGTTGATCGCGACCTTGTACTCGTACGTCCCGGCCGGGATGTCGAACGTCCCCTCGTAGACGCCGTCGGCGCGCTCCGTGAGCTTCGCGGCCTCGCAGCCCGGCGCCCAGTCGCCCGCGCAGCCCATCTCGGAGTTGTGGCTGCCCGCGACGGTGACGAGGTCGATCTCCGGCTCGGGCTCCTCCCCCACGACGCCGCTCACGTCGACCCCGACGCTCGCGAACGTGGACGCGGCGGCGCGGTCGCCGTCGGCGTCGGTCGTCACGGCGCGGTACTCGACCAGCGTGCCCTCGGGCAGGCCCGCGACGTCGTGGAAGACGCGCGGCACGGTGTCCTCGGCCGTGCCGAGCGGGTGCCACTCGGCGCTCCCGACCTCTCGCCACGCGAACGACGTCTCGGACCACGCGTCGGCGTCGACCGTGGCTGCGACGGGCGCGACACCCGTCACCGCGGCGCCGGCCGCCGGGACGGAGACCGCGATGTCACCCGACGACTGGGCCCCGACCTCGCGGTCGGCGCGCAGCACCACGGCGCCCAGTGCGGGGACCGTCAGCGTGACGCTGCCCTCGGCGTCGGCCGTGACGGGCTGCACGCCGTCGCCGTAGAGCACCTCGTACGAGGCGCCCGGCGTGAGCGTCGTGAACGTCGCCGAGCGCTCCTCGGTCGCGTTGTTCAGCGCGACGAGGTGCTCGACCTTCTCCGTACGGTCGACACGGCTGAAGGCGTACACGCCCGCGCCGTTCTCGACGTAGCGCTCGACCTGGGCGCCGTCGCCGAGCGCCGGGTGCGCCTCGCGCAGCGCGGCGAGCTCGGCGATGTGCGCGTAGAGCGGCGCGTCGGTGCCGTAGCGGTCGATGCTGCCCGCCGGCTCGCCCGTGACGAGCGGCTGGTCCGCGTACTCGGTGACCTCGGTCGCGAACAGCGTCTGCCGCGCGTCCTTGTCGCCGCCCGTGCCGGCGAAGCCCTGCTCGTCGCCGTAGTACACGACCGGCTGGCCGCGTGTGAGGTACATGAGGTCGTGCGCGAGCTCGTCGCGCGCGAGCGGGTCGCTCGTGGAGGACAGCATGTAGCCGACGCGGCCCATGTCGTGGTTGCCGAGGAAGGTCGGCAGCGCCTGGGCGTTGGTGTCCGGGGTCGTGTACAGGTCGTCGCTCGCGAAGAGCGACGCCAGGCCCTTCGCGCTGTTGCCGCTCGCGAAGCTCGTCGCGGCGGACTGGAACGTGAAGTCGAGCGTCGAGCTCATGTCGGTCTTGCGGACGTACGGCGAGAGCTTCGCCGCGTCGGCGTCGTACACCTCGCCGAACATGAAGAAGTCGTCCTTGCCCTGCGCGTGCGCGTAGTCGAGGACCTCGGTGGTCCACGTCTCCCAGAACTCGAAGTTCACGTGCTTGACGGTGTCGATGCGGAAGCCGTCGATGCCGAGGTCGACCCAGTCCTGGTAGACGTCGACGAACCCGTCGACGACCGTCGGGTGCTCGGTCATGAGGTCGTCGAGGCCGGAGAAGTCCCCGTACGTCACGGACTCCCCCGTCCACGTCGAGTCGCCGCGGTTGTGGTAGAGCGTCGGGTCGTTGAGCCAGGCAGGGACCTTGAGGTCGGCCTTGCCCTCCGGTACGAACGGCGTGTACGGGAACGACGTCGCGGGGTCGAGCGCGGGGAAGGTGTCCGTGCCCGCGTACGTCGCCGGGTCGAACACGGTCCCGGCCGCGTCGCGGTAGGGCGACGTCGCCTGGTCGACGTACGAGTACTGCTTCTCCTCGTAGTCGACGACGTCCGCCGTGTGGTTGGTGATGATGTCGAAGTAGACCTTGATCCCGCGGTCGTGCGCCTCGTCGATGAGCGCCTCGAGCTCGGCGTTGGTGCCGAGGTGCGGGTCGATCTGCGTGAAGTCGGTGATCCAGTACCCGTGGTACCCGGCCGAGGCGTTCACGCCCTCGCCCTGGACGGGCTGGTTCTTGAACGACGGCGTGAGCCAGATCGCCGTCGTGCCGAGGCCCTCGATGTAGTCGAGGTTCTCACGCAGACCGGCGATGTCGCCGCCCTGGTAGAAGCCCTTGTTCGTCGGGTCGTACCCGGACACGAGCGGGTCGTCGCCGAGGCCCGCGGTGTCGTTCGACGGGTCGCCGTTGGCGAACCGGTCGGTCATGACGAAGTAGAAGCGCTCGTCCGACCCGGCCTGGCGCACGGGCGGGACGACGAGCGCGGCGTCCGCGGCGTCGTCGTACTCCCCCGCGAGGCCCAGCGGCGTGAGCGCGATGCGCTTCGTCGCCTCGTCGAACGTCACGCGCACGGTCGCGTCGCCGCCGAGCACGAGCGGCGCGTTGTCCTGGCTGCCGTCACGGCCGTACGCCTCGTCCCAGGCGTCGTCGAACGCGACCTTGTACTGGTACGTCCCGGCGGGCACGTCGAACTCCGCGGACCAGACGCCCGCGGCGTCGGTCGGCGCGAGCTCCGTCGCGGCGCACGCGGGGTCCCAGTCGGCGGCGCAGCCCAGCTCGGACTGCAGGTCACCGACGAGTGCGAGCGTGCGCTCGTCGGCCCCGGCCGCGGGAGCGGCGAGGGCGGCCACGGTCAGCCCGGCGAGCGTCGAGCCCGCGAGCGCGAGCGCGGTGACCGACGAGGTGATCGACGCCGTCGTCCGGGACGCCCGGGAGCGGCGCGGATGGAGCGGATGGGGCGACGCTGTCGGCCACGGTGAGCGACGACGCGGCGTGGAGGTCATGCGGGACTCCCTCGTCCGATGAGGTTCGTGCGGAGACCGCGCGAGGAGCACGTACGGACGACGGGACCAGCAGCGGACGACGTCGGCCGAGCCAGGCGCTTCTCAGCGTACGGCTGGCCCGACTGTAGTGCTTGCAGCAACTTGCAGCAAGAGTCTGTACCAGGTGCGGAGGCGAACGTACGCGACCCGCCCCACCGACGGGCGGCGGGACGGGTCGCGGGCGCTCGGAAGGCGTTGCTGCCGGTCAGTACAGGATCGACGTCTTGCCGCGCGGCCAGGCCAGCGTGGCGTAGATCTGCACCATCGCCGCCTGGCCGAGCAGCTCCGTGGTCCCGCCCGCGACCGGGAACAGCCCGGTCTCGGGGTCGCGCACGTCGCGCCACTGCGAGTCCGCGTAGTCCGCCATCGCGTCACGGTAGGTCGTGCCTCCCGTCACGGACTCCAGCAGCAGCAGGTTCTTGAACCAGATGGAGTTGAAGAACATCGGCTGACCGTCCAGCCGTCCCTCGGTGACGAAGAAGCGGTAGGAGGCGCTCGCGATCGCCTCCGCCTTGCGCAGGTACTCCTCCTCGCCCGTCGCCTGGTACATCAGGGCGTAGGTGCCGAGCGGCACGCCCTGGTTGTACGACCACTGCGTCCGCTCGATCGAGCCGTCGAGCTTGACGTGGTCCCAGTACAGCCCGTTCGGCGCCAGGAGGTACTGGTCCGTCCACGACGTCATGCGCTCGGCCCAGGTTAGGTACTCGTCCTCTCCCGTGATCATGTACAGCCGCGTCGCGAGCTGGGCGCCGGGCATCGTGGAGACCGTGTTGCGGTCGGTGCTCCAGGTCGCCTGGGTCCAGAACACGCCGCCCGGAGCCGGGTGCGTCGGGTCGGTGTCCCACCCGGAGACGACCAGGTCGAAGATCTCCTCCGCCCGCTCGAGCGCCGCGTCGTCGCCCGTGTCGAGGTGCTGCTGCACCTTGGCGAGGGCCACCCACTCGTTGTCGTCGTAGAAGATGTCGCCGCCGCCCCCGTAGGGCGCCCGGGGGTACGAGTCGTACCCCGGCAGACCCGTCGTGCCGCCCTCCGCGTTCCAGAAGTGCTCCTGCCCGCGGTCGCGGTCGGCGAGGTCGTCGACGAACTGGTTCCCGGCGCGCCCCGGGAGGCCCGTGAGGTCGAGCGTCGCGATGTGGGCCTGCGAGAACGGCCACTCGAACGAGTAGGGCCGGTCGTCCGCCTTGCGCGGGTAGTGCTCCAGGTAGAGCGAGGACCCGTCGTCGACGTACAGGTACTCCTGCATCGCCTCGTAGCTGGCCAGTGCGCGGTCCACCTGCGTGCGGTGCGACGTGCCACGCCCGTCTCCGTCCGAGGCGGACGCGGGGGCAGCGGCGCCGAGGACGCACGCCGCCGCGACGGCCACGCCGACCGTTCTGGAAAACCTCATCGTTCTCTCCCTTGCTCGGTGGTGCTCGGTCTGAGAAAAGCGTTGAGAGGTGCCGCGGGCGCGCGCGAGCGGCGCCCCCGAGGCCCTCAGCGGCGGAAACGCAGCGTCAGCACCTGGAACGGGGTGAGGTCGACGACGACGTCCCCGCCGTCCGTGCGGACGTCACCCGTGCGGCGCTCCAGGAGGTCGGTGACCTCCGCGCCGTCGTGGTCGAAGCCCGCGCGCACTCGCGCCGTGGCGCGGCCCCCGCGGCTCTCGTACAGCCGCACGACGACGTCGCCGCTGCCGTCCTCGGCGAGCTTGACCGCCTCGACCACGACGGCGTCGTCGTCCACGGTGAGCAGCGGCTCGACGTCGCGCTCGCCGACGACGACGCGCTCCGGGAGGTTGAGCGCGTACCCGTGCCGGATCGCGTCGGCGATCCCCGCGCCGACGACCAGCTCGCACCGCAGCACGTGCTCGCCCTGGTCCGCGTCCGGGTCGGGGAAGAGCGGCGCGCGCAGGAGGGAGAGGCGCACCGTCGTCCCCGTCCGCCCGCCGGGAGGTGTCGTCCCGCCGCCGTCGGCCGCCCGGCCCGTCGCCTCGTCGCCCACGCGCGTGCGCGTCACGTCGTGCCCGTACGTCGCGTCGTTCGCGACGGCGACGCCGAAGCCCGGCTCCCCGACGTGGACCCAGCGGTGCGCGACGGTCTCGAACCGGGCGGCGTCCCACGACGTGTTGGCGTGGGTCGGGCGGTGCACGTGCCCGAACTGGATCTCCGACGACGCGCGCTCCGCGTGCACGTCGAGCGGGAACGCGAGCTTGAGCAGCTTCTGGCGCTCGTGCCAGTCGACGCGCGTCGTGATGCGCAGCGCCGGGGCGTCCGCGGCGAGCTCGAGCACCTGCTCGACGCGCGAGCCGCCGAACGTGCGCACGACGCGCAGCGCCGCGGTCCCGTCGCCTCCGGGCGTCCCCTCGCCCGGCTCGACGACCGGCTCGACGAGCTCCGTGCCCACGAGGTCCGTGACGTTCCGGCGGTAGTGCTCGTCGATGTCCCACGCGTCCCACTCGTTGGGCACGTCGCGGTGCAGCTGGAGGAGGTTCGCACGCGCACCCGGCAGGATCGCGTCACGACCGGTGGCTCGCTCGACGGCCGAGGTGACGAGACCCGCGCCGTCCACCGCCACGCGGAGCGCCGCGTTCTGCAGGACCCAGCCGTCGCCGTCGCGCGCGAGGGTCGCGCCCCGGGCCGTCGTGCGCGCACCGCCCTGCTCCGCGGGGAGGGCACGTGCACCGAGCGCCGCGACCCCGGCGCGCGCGAAGGGCGACGCGTTCGCGACGACGCGCCGCTCGCCCGCCCCGACGAGCGCCCGCAGCGCCTCGTCGACGATGCCGTCGAGCTCGACCGCGATCTCGGCGTAGTTCCGCTCGGCCTCGCGGTGCACCCACGCGATCGACGAACCGGGCAGGATGTCGTGGAACTGCTGCAGCAGCACGAGACGCCACAGCCGCTCGAGGTCCTTGGCCGGGTAGGTCGCCCCGACTCGCACGGCCGCCGTCGTCGCCCACAGCTCCGCCTCGCGCAGCAGGTGCTCGCTGCGGCGGTTGCCGCGCTTGGTCCGGGCCTGGGACGTGTAGGTGCCGCGGTGGTACTCGAGGTACATCTCCCCGACCCACGTGGGCGGCGCGTCGTACTCGGCGCGCGCGGCGTCGAAGAACGCCTGCGGGTCGGAGAGCGTCACGCGCGGCGAGCCCTCGAGGTCCGCGGCGCGGTGCGCGGCGGCGACCATCTCGCGCGTCGGCCCGCCGCCGCCGTCGCCGTACCCGAACGGCACGAGCGACGTGTTGGCGCGCCCCTTCTCGGCGAACTGGCGCTCGGCGCGCGCGAGCTCGGGCGCGGAGAGGTCGGAGTTGTACGTGTCCACGGGCGGGAAGTGCGTGAACACGCGGCTCCCGTCGATGCCCTCCCACCAGAACGTGTGGTGCGGCATGGTGTTCGTGTCGTTCCACGAGATCTTCTGCGTGAGGAACGAGTCGCTGCCGGCGAGGCGCGCGAGCTGCGGCAGCGCCGCGGTGTACCCGAACGAGTCCGGGAGCCACACGTCGCGGGGCTCCACCCCCAGCTCCTCGAGGAACCAGCGCTTGCCCACGACGAGCTGGCGGGCGAGCGCCTCGCCGCCCGGCATGTTCGTGTCCGACTCGACCCACATGCCGCCCACCGGCACGAACCGGCCCTCGCGCACCTTCTCGCGGATGCGCTCGAACAGCTCGGGGTAGAACTCCTGGACCCACGCGTACTGCTGCGCCGACGAGCACGCGAACGTCACGTCCGGGTCCTCGTCCATGAGCGAGAGGACGTTCGAGAACGTGCGCGCGCACTTGCGCACCGTCTCCCGCACGGGCCACAGCCACGCCGAGTCGATGTGCGCGTGGCCCACCGCGTGCACGCGGTGCGCGCTCGCCACCGCCGGGCTCGCGAGCACGCCCGCGAGCGCCGCGCGGCCCGCGGCGGCGGTCCCCGCGACGTCGGCCGGGTCGACGGCGTCGAGCATGTCCTCGAGCGCGCGCAGCACCTCGGCCGAGCGCGGGCTCGTCGCAGGCAGCACCGCGACGAGGCCGGCGAGCGCGCGCACGTCCTGCAGCAGGTCCCAGGCGACCTCGTCGACGAGCACGACGTCGACCGCGCGCAGCGCGTAGATCGGGTCCGTGCCAGCGGTCGCCTTGTCGCCCATCGGCGTCGGGCGCGTCCACGCACCGCCCGGGACGTCGGGGTTGGACGCCGCCTCGACGTACAGGTCGACGGCGCCGTCCGCCGCGCCCGACCCGGGCACGCCCGGCACCCCACGGAGCGGGACGTGCTGGTTGCGCGGCTCCACCGCCTTGACGATCCGCCCGTCCGGCGACCAGACCGTGCCCTCGGCCTGGAACCCGGGCTGCGCCGTCGTGAAGCCCAGGTCGACGACGACCTCGGCCCGCGTCCCGTCCGGCGCGGCATCCCCGCGCCACTCGGGCGGCACGACGCCCGTGACGTGGAACCACACGGTCCCCCACGGCCTGCCCCACGGGGAACCGACGGCGAACGGGGCGTACGTCGCGGCCCTCGCCTCGATGAAGGGGACGGGCTCGTCGGGCACCTCCCACGCCGTGACGTCGAGCGGGCGGCGCTCGCGCAGGACGGCCGGTTCGAGCCGCTCGCGCACGAAGCGCTCGAGGCGGGCGGTGGTGCGGACGGTGGTGTCGTGCATGGGGTCTCCTGAGGGTGCGGGAGGCGACGGTGTGGCCGGGGTCGGTCGGGGAGCGCGGGTGCGTCAGCCCTTGACCGCACCGGCGAGCGCGAAGGACGAGCCGGCCAGACGCGTGACGAGCACGTACAGCGCGATCACCGGCAGGGAGTAGAGGAGGGAGTACGCCGCGAGCTGGCCGTACGCGACGGAGCCGTACTGGCCGAAGAACGCGAAGATGCTCACGGCGGCGGGCTGCTTCTCGGGCGAGAGCAGCAGGACGAAGGGGACGAAGAAGTTTCCCCACGCGCCGATGAACACGAAGATGAAGACGACCGCGAGGCCGGGGCGCATGAGCGGCAGGACGATGGCGCGCAGCGCCGTCATCGCGGAGGCGCCGTCGGTCCAGGCCGCCTCCTCGAGCGACACGGGGACGGAGTCCATGAAGTTCTTCGTCATCCAGATCGCCATGGGCAACGACGTCGCCGCCATGAAGAAGATGGTGCCCGGGAGCGAGTCCAGCAGGTTGAGCCGCACGAACAGCGAGTAGACCGGGACCATCATGGCGGTGATGGGCAGGCACGTGCCGAACAGCACGACGTACATGAAGGTCCTGTTGAACCGCATCCGGTACCGCGAGAGCGGGTACGCGGCGAGGACGGACGCGACGACGGTGACCAGGCCGGTGCCGCCGGACAGCAGGAACGCGTTCCACAGCGGGAGCCAGGTCTGCTCCGGGGTGGCGATCGCCGTGAAGTTGGCGAACGTCACCTCGTCGGGCACGTCGACGACGAGGGTCGCGCGAGCGTCGAGCGACGCGAGGACGATCCACCCGAGCGGCACGACGAAGCAGAGGCCGATGACGACGAGCACGATGTTCGACGCGAGGCGCGAGGCGCGCGAGCCCGGCGCGGCGAGCGACATGCCGCGGCGACGCGACGGCGCGGGGGGCGTGCCGTCGTCGGGCACGGGGACCCCGGCGACGGGCGGGCCCGCCGCGGCGGGCGTGACGGGGACGGTCTGGGCCATCAGTCGACCTCCGGACGCAGGCTGCGGATGTAGACCACGGAGAACACGCCGCCGATGACCAGCATGACCGTCGCGATCGCGGTCCCGTACCCGACCTGGGCGAACTTGAACGCCTCCTGGTACGCGAGGATCGGGAGCGTCGAGCTGTCGGTGCCCGGACCGCCGCCGGTCATCACGTAGATGAGCGTGAACACGGACAGCGTCTGGAGCGTCGTGAGCATGAGGTTGGTCGAGATCGAACGACGGATGGTCGGGATGGTCACCCACACGAGGCGCTGCATCCCGCTCGCGCCGTCGACGCGTGCCGCCTCGTTGATCTCCGGTGGCACCTCGGACACCGCCGCGGAATAGACCATCATCGAGAAGGCCGTGCCGCGCCACACGTTCGCGAGGATCACGGCGAGCATCGGCGTGTCGAAGAGCCAGTCGGGGCCCTGGATCCCGACCCCCGCGAGCAAGGCGTTGAGGGTCCCGTCCGAGTGGAAGAACGCGTACGCGGCGAAGGCCGCGACGATCTCGGGCAGCACCCACGCGGTGACGACCAGCGTGGAGACGACGGCGCGCACCGGCTTGAACGCGGAGCGGTTGAGCAGGGCGAGCGAGAGCCCGAGAAGGTTCTGGCCCACCACCGCCGAGGCGAGCACGAACAGGACCGTGAGCCACAGGGCCTTCGGGAAGTTCGGGTCGGAGAGGAGCTTGACGTAGTTGTCGAGACCGACGAACTCCGGGTTCGCGGCGTTCGGTCCGGTGAGGGCCGCGTTGGTGAACGAACCGTAGAAGGACCAGACCACCGGGCCCAGCATGAAGAGGGCGAGGAGGACGACCGCAGGGACGAGGGGAACGAGCCGGCCGCTCGTGCGCCGCAGTCCGCTGCGGCGCACGGGTGCCTCGCCCGCTCCCCCCGCCCCGGGCGGCGCCGGGGCGAGGGTGGCGGACACGGGGCTCAGCCCTCCGTCGTGTTCTCTTCGCCGACGACGCCGATCACGGCCTCGTCGTAGACAGCGGCCGCCTCCTCGGGGGTCTGCTGCCCGGTCATGACCGACTCCATCGCGACCTGGAGCGCGTTGGAGATCTGGGCGTAGTCCGACGTCGCCGGACGGAAGTTCGTCACCTCGACGAGGCTCGAGAAGAACTCGGTGGTCGGGTTGGCCTCGGCGTACGAGGTGTCCTCCGCCACGTCGGTGCGCACCGCGATCTGGCTGTTGTCGATCGCGAAGCGCAGCGAGTTCTCCTTGTTCAGCGCGAGCGACAGGACGTCGAAGGCGACGTCGGGGTTCTCGCTGCCGGAGCCGATCGCGAGCGTCCACCCGCCCGACATGCTCACGGCACCCGGGTCCTGGCCGTCCTGCGTCGGCATGGGCGCCGTGCCCATGACCTCGGTCCACTCGGGCCAGGGAGCGCCGCCGCCCTCGAGCCACGTGCCCGCCATCCACGACCCGTCGAGTGCGATGCCGAGCTGGTCGTTCGGCAGCCACTCCGCCGAGACGGTGTTGCCCACGTTCGGGTCGAGGGCCTGCTGCGGCGTCGGGGCGAGCCCTTCCTCGAAGACGGTCTGCACGAACTCGAGCGAGTCGACGAACTCCGGGGCGCCGACGACCCACTTGGCGTCCTCGGTGTCGTAGAGCGTGCCGCCCGTACCGTACAGAAGCATCTGGAAGCCCTGCATGACCGAGGCCTCGCCCATGGGCTTGCCGGAGTACATGTTGAACGGGATGACCTCCGGGTCCGCGGCCTTGATCGCCCGGGCGGCGTCGAGGATGTCGTCCCACGTGGACGGCGCCCAGTCGTCGGGCAGACCGGCCTTCGCGAGCACGTTCCGGTTGAACCACAGGCCACGCGTGTCCGTGCCCATCGAGACGCCGTAGGTCTTGCCGTCGTCGCCCAGACCGGCCTCCTTCGCGCGGTCGACGAACTGGTCCCAGTCGTCCCACTCGGCGAGGTAGTCGTCGAGCGGCAGGAGGTAGCCGGCCTCCACGTCCGACTTGATCATGAACGTGTCCTCGTACATGAGGTCGGGTGCCGTGCTGGGCGAGCGGTTCATGAGGGCGAGCTTCGTGAAGTAGTCGTTCTGGCTCGCCTCGATCGGGACGAGCTCGATGGTGACGTCCGGGTTGGCGTCCTCGAACTCGGCCTTGACGTCCTGGAAGAGCTCGTCCGCCTGCGTGAAGTTGCCGAACTTCTGGTACGCGATCTTGATCGTCGCGCCGTCGTCGGAACCGCCACCCCCGGAGCCGCAGGCTCCGAGCGTGAGGACGAGGGTGATCGCCGCGGTCCCCGCGGCCAGGGGTCGTGCCAGACGCATGGTGCTCCTTTGCCACATGTTGAGCCCGGCACGCCGGGCAGGCTGGTGCATTAACTCAAGCGAATGGAGTTAATGATGTCAAGAGCATCGGCACAGGTTTCGGGTCGGGCCCGACGGTCCCGGCACGGCATCGCGGTCGCGCGCCCGTCCGGCCGCGCCCGTTCCCCTATCGAGCCGCCGCGGACGACGACGGACCGCCGCGCCCGCCGGCCGGCTCCGACGGTGCGGCGATCAGGCCCGAGGGCCGCGGGGTGAACAGGTCGTCGAGGACGAGGCTCGCCGCGCCGACCGCACCGACGTGCTCGCCCACCGCCGAGCCGAGCACCTCGACGGGGTGCATCTCGCGCAAGGTCGCGCGCGCCGCCAGCTCCGCGCGCACGACGGCCGTGTAGGCGGGCTCGAGCCGGGTCCAGCTCGGGCCGCCGAGCACGACGACGCGCGCGTCCACGAGGTCCGCGACGATCGTGATCCCGTGCGCGACGCGACGCGCGGACGTGCGCAGGATGTCGGCCGCGACGTCGTCACAGGCGGCGGCGGCCCGGCACACGAGCGTGAGCGCCGCGTCGAGCTCGCGCGGCGAGGCGGACGGGGTGTCGCGGTCGAGCACGCCGCGCGCCACGGCCTCCCCCACGAGCGTCGCCGGCGCGGCGCTCACGCCGATGCACCCACGGTTCCCGCACGTGCACGGCGGGCCGTCGCTGTCGACGATGAGGTGGCCTATCTCGCCCGCGTTGCGCGACGACCCCGGCAGCAGCTCGCCCTCGTGCGCGACCGCGACCGCGACGCCGAACCCCAGGTAGAAGAAGAGCGACGTCCCGTGCAGCATCCGGTTGCCGCGCCAGAGCTCCGCGACCATCGCGGCGCTCACGTCCTTCTCGAGGATGACGGGCAGCCCGGTCGCGACGGCGAGCTCGTCGCGCAGCGGCACGTCCGCCCAGCCCTCGAGCAGCGGCGGGTGGATGACGCGCCCCGCCGCCATGTCGATCGGCCCCGGCGCGGCGACCCCCAGGCCGAGGACGTCCTCGCGGCGCACGCCCGCGTCGTCGAGCATGCGGGACGTGCTGCGCGCGACCTCCGCGACGAGCGCGTCCGGGCCGCGTGGCGTCTCGAGGATCGTCTTCTCCACGAATCCGCCGCGCAGGTCGACGAGCACCGCCGTCACGACGACAGGGTCCACGTGCACACCGAGCGCGTACGCCCCCCGCGCGTCGAGGTGGAGCATCGTGCGGGGCTTGCCGCGACCCTCGACGCGCCGCTCGCCCTCGACGACCAGTCCCCGGGCGATCAGCCGCGACACGATGTTCGAGATGGTCTGCAGCGACAGGCCCGTGCTCGCGGCGAGCTCCACACGGCTCAGCCCGACGTCCGCGCGGCGGATCTGGTCCAGGACGACCATCTGGTTGAAGTCGCCCATGCGCGGCAGGTTCGTGCCCCGGCGCACCATCGTCGTCCTCCGCTCGCTCGGTCAGGACACACCGTAGCCCGTGCCCGGACGAGGCTCAGCCCGCGAGGTGCGCCCAGCGCGGCGCCAGGTCGCGCCACGGCCCGACCTCGGCGACCCGTCCCTCGTCGAGCACGACGACGCGGTCCGCGCGGGCGAGCGCCGCGCGCTTCGACGTCGAGCCGATGACCGTGACGCCCCGCTCCCGGAGCGAGGTCCACAGCTCGATCTCGGTCGCGGCGTCGAGCGCGCTCGAGACGTCGTCGGCGAGCAGGAGCTCGGCGTCGGTCGCGAGCGCCCGTGCGAGCGCGAGGCGCTGGACCTGCCCGCCCGAGAGCCGGACGCCGCGGTGGCCGACGAGCGCCTCGTGCCCTCCTGCCTCGACGACGTCCCGCTCCAGGCGCGCGGCGGCGACGGGTCCGTGGAGCTCACGCTCGTGCCCGAGCCGCACGTTGTCGGCGAACGTGCCCGAGAGCACGCGCGGGACCTGCGCGACGTGCGCGACCTGACCCGGGCGCAGGAACGTCTGCGCGTCGACGACGTCCGTGCCGTTCCACCGGATGTGCCCGGTGTGCTCCATGAGGCCCGCGAGCGCCGAGAGGAGGCTCGACTTGCCCGCGCCGACCTGGCCGAGCAGCAGCACCAGCTCGCCGCGCCGCACAGACAGGTCGACGCCCTGGACGCCGATCGTGCCGTCGTCGTGCAGCGCCGTCATGCCCGCGAGCTCGAGCCGCTCGAGCGCCTGCCGCGGACCGGGCGCGGGCGCCGGGGCGGCACCCGAGAGCAGGTCGACGCCGGGCGGCACGTCCATGAGGTCGACGCCGGCCGCGAACCGGCTCGTCGCCTGCTGCCACGACCGCGTACCGGGCGCCTCGGTCACGACGGCGCCCGCGACGACCCCGAACCAGCCGAAGCCGTTCACGGCGCTGGCGACCAGCAGCGCGGTCGCGAGGTCCCACGTCCCCGTGAGCAGACCTGCCCACGCGGCGACGACGCCGAGCTGGATCATGACGAGCGGCACCCCGTCGAGCGCGGCCTGGATCCGGTGCTCGAAGATCGCGGCGCGCACGCGGCCCCCGTCCACCTCGCGCAGGTGAGCGTGCACCTGAGGTGTGCGGGCGGCGAGCTTGACCGTGCGCGCAGAGTCGAGTGCGGAGACCAGCGCGCGCCCGAACCGGGCCCGTGCGGCCGAGGACCGGGTCGCCGAGCGCCCGGCGATCGGCCGTCCGAGCGCCGACGCCGCCGCGGACACGACCATCACGGCCAGCAGCACGGCCCCGGCGAGCCACGACCGGCTGAGCAGCGCCGTGACGCCCGCGATGACGAGGCCGTTGACGAAGTCCACCCAGCGGTCCGCGTACCGGGCGAAGCGGTCGGCGTCCATGGAGCGCGCGACGACCTCGCCCGGCGGAGCTGCGGGCAGCCGGTGCTGGCGCGTCTGACCCGTCATGACCGCCATGCGCACGCGCAGCAGCACCTCGATCCACCAGCGCGGGTAGACGTAGACGGCGCGTGCGAGGCAGAGCGGCGCGACGACGAGCAGCACCGCGAACGGGACGAGCAGCGCTGTCGGGAACCCGTCGTCGAGACCCTGGACCGCACGGCCCCACAAGAACCCCGTGACCGCGCCCTGCGCCGCGAACAGGCTCGCCACGAGGAACAGCGCCGCGCCGGCGAGGCCCCACGCGGGCCGGACGAACAGGGCGTGCAGGATGCCGCGGGACAGGCTCGGCCCGTCCCCGGCGTCGGTCAGGGCCGGCGGCTCGCCGCGCCGTCGACGGCCGCCGACGGCCTCGACGGCGTCGGCCGGCCGCTGCCGCTCGGGCGTCACGACCCCGTCCGCGTCGTCCTGCGCGACGCTCGCCCGGAGCAGGTCCCGGTACGGGCCCTCGACCCCGGCGAGCTCCGCCCGCACTCCCTGCTGCACGACGCGACCGTGGTCGAGCACCGCGACGAGTCCCGCACGCTCGATGGTCGTGAGGCGGTGCGCCACCAGCACGCCCGTGCGCCCCGCGAGCAGCCGCTCCGACGCGGCGAGCACCCGGGACTCGGTGAGCGGGTCCATGCGCGCCGTCGCCTCGTCGAGGACGACGACCTGCACGTCGCGGACCAGCAGCCGCGCGAAGGCGACGAGCTGCTCCTCGCCGGCGGAGAGCGACGTCCCGCCCGGCCCGAGCAGGGTGTCGAGGCCGTCCGGCAGGCCGGCGACCCAGTCGTCCAGCCGCAGCTCGCGGACCGCGGCCTCGACGTCGGAGCGCGGCACGTCGGCGAAGAGCGCGACGTTCTCCGCGAGCGTGCCCGCGAGGATCTCCGTCCTCTGGGTCACGACGCCGACGGCGGCGCGCAGCGCCTGCAGGTCGAGGTCGCGCACGTCGACGCCACCCACGAGCACCGCGCCGCGCGGCGGCTCGACGGCCCGGGACAGCAGCGACGCGAGGGTCGACTTGCCCGAGCCGGTGCGACCGACCAGCGCGACGGTCTCCCCCGCGGGCACCCGCAGGCTCACGCCGTCGAGCGCGAACGTGCCCTCGGCGTAGGAGAAGTGCAGGTCGCGCAGCTCGATCCCGACCGGCCCGGTAGGCAGCGTGCGTCCACCCGTCGGTTCGGGGGCGACGGCGAGCATCTGACGGATGCGGGTGAGGGCGCCCAGCCCCTCCTGGATGTCCGGCAGGTGGTGGACGAGGTTGTCCACCTGCCCGACGAACATCGCCGTGACGAGGAAGAGCGTGACGAGGCGGTCGACGGGCAGGTTCCCGTCCGCGGCGACCGCGGCTCCCGCGACGGCGACGCCCGCGAGCAGTGACGCCAGCACGAGACCGGCGCGGCGCACCATGCGCGACTCGACCGTCAGCACCGCCTCGAACTTCCCGTGCACCTGCGCGGAGAGCCCGGCGAGACGGCGGACGGCGAACGACTGCCCGAGGCTCGTCCGCAGGTCGTCGCGCGCGGCCACGGCCTCCTCGAACGCGGCCGCGTGGTCCGTCCAGGCCACCTCCTCGATCACCTTCCGGCGGGCGATCTCGCCCAGCATCGGCCGCACGAGCACGGCGGCGAGCAGCCCGAGCACCGGGAAGAGGAACCAGGCCGGCCACCACGTCAGCCCGGCGACGACCCACATGGGCAGGACGCCGACGAGCGTGCGCCCCGCACCCCAGAGCTGGCGCCGCACGAGCGTGCCGACGGCGTGCGTGTCGTCGTCGACCCGGTCCAGCACCTCCCCGACGGCCTGCTCGGTGAGGGTCGCGAGCGGCTGGTGCAGCGCGGCGGTGAGCAGGTCACCGCGCAGCCTCCCCTCGGCCCGGTCGACGACGCCGGCCCACACGACCTGGCCCGCGGTGTCGAGCAGCGCCGCACCGACGATGCACGCCGCGAGGAGCTGCAGCGTCGCCGTCGTCGGGTCCTGCGCGAGCCACCCCGCGACCACGGTGCCCAGCGCGGCACCGACCGCCCCGACGGCGAGCGCGACCAGCGCGACGGCGGACAGCGGCCCGCGCAGGCGCCGCCAGCCCAGGCGGCGGGCAGGGTCGAGGGGCGCAGCAGGTGCGCCGGGCGCCACGACCGCCCCCTTCTCGGGGGCGGTCGGCGGGTTCGGGGGCTGCTCGGTCGGCAGGGTGGCGTCGATCATGGCCCGTCGACCCTACGGCCCCGGACCTGCTCCGGCGCAGGGATTTTCGGCGGCCCCGGGACACCGCTCACCCCTGCCCCGTCCCGCCCCGGACATGTGTCCGGGGGGCGGGCTCAGACGAGCCCGAGCTCCTCGACCGCCTGCCGCTCTTCCTGCAGCTCCGCGACCGACGCGTCGATGCGCCCGCGCGAGAAGTCCGAGACCTCCAGCCCCTGCACGATCTCCCACGAGCCGCCGCGGGAGGTCACCGGGAACGACGAGATGAGTCCCGTCGGCACGCCGTACGACCCGTCGGACACGACACCCGCGCTCGTCCAGTCACCCTCCGGAGTGCCGAGCACCCAGTCGCGCACGTGGTCGATCGCCGCGTTCGCCGCCGACGCCGCCGACGACGCCCCGCGCGCGTCGATGATCGCCGCGCCGCGCTTGGCGACGGTCGGGATGAACGTCTGCTCGAGCCACCCCTGGTCCTCGGCGAGCCGTGCGCCCGGCGTCCCCGCGACGTCGGCGTGGAACAGGTCCGGGTACTGCGTCGCCGAGTGGTTGCCCCAGATCGTCACCTTGCGGACCTCCGACACCGGCACGCCCGCACGCTTCGCCACCTGCGTCAGCGCACGGTTGTGGTCGAGGCGCGTCATCGCCGTGAACCGGTCCTTCGGCACGTCCGGCGCGTTCGACGCCGCGATGAGCGCGTTCGTGTTCGCCGGGTTCCCCACGACCAGGACCCGGACGTCGTCCGCGGCGCCCGCGTTGATCGCCTGGCCCTGCGGCTTGAAGATCCCGCCGTTCGCCTCGAGCAGGTCACCGCGCTCCATGCCCGGCCCACGCGGGCGCGCGCCCACGAGCAGCGCGACGTTCGTCCCCTCGAACGCCGCCGTCGGGTCGTCGAAGATGTCGATCCCGGCGAGCAGCGGGAAGGCGCAGTCGTCGAGCTCCATCGCGGTGCCCTCGGCCGCCTTGACACCCTGCGGGATCTCCAGGAGGCGCAGGCGCACTGGGGTGTCGGCGCCGAGCATCTGGCCCGACGCGATACGGAACAGCAGCGCGTAACCGATCTGACCGGCCGCGCCGGTCACCGTCACGTTCACGGGGGAAGTCATGCGCTCACTCTCCCACAACGCGCACGGGTCGGATGCGTGACGGCGCGTGGTCGGGCTGGGTGGCCGGGCCGGGTTGCGTGCTCGGGCTGCCGCGCCGTCGCCCGGGTCTTTCGTCCTCGCTCCACGAGCGCGGCTTTGACGCCCTTCACACCCAACCCGCCCCGTCCGGCGTCGCCCCACCCTGGTCGCTGCTCGCCCGGGCACGCCGCCCGCGTCGTCCCACCCTGGTCGCCGCGCGCCCGGGCATGCCACCCGCGTCGCCTCGCCTTGGTCGCCGCTCGCCCTCGTCGTCCCACCGGACCTGCGCACGAGGTGACGGATCGGGGAGCGGGGCCGGAGAGGAGGAGGGCGCGGGTCGTGGTTGGGTCTGGCGGGAGGCCGCGAGGAACGAGCGGCCGGATGGTAGACCCGCGCCCTCCTCCTCTCCGGACCCGCGGACGCAACCACGACGCGCGAACAGCCCGAGAACGACGAACGGCGACGCCCCCGAGAGGGGCGCCGCCGCCGGACGAGCTGGGAAGACTCAGCCCAGGCGCGCCTTGAGGTTCTCGTCGAGGGCGGCGAGGAAGTCCTCGGTCGTCAGCCACTGCTGGTCCGGGCCGACGAGGAGCGCGAGGTCCTTCGTCATCTGGCCGGACTCGACGGTCTTGATGACGACGTCCTCGAGCGTCTGCGCGAACTCGGTGACCTCGGGCGTGCCGTCGAGCTTGCCGCGGTGCATGAGGCCGCGGGTCCACGCGAAGATCGACGCGATGGGGTTGGTCGACGTCGGCTTGCCCTGCTGGTGCTGGCGGTAGTGACGGGTCACGGTGCCGTGCGCGGCCTCGGCCTCGACGGTCTTGCCGTCGGGGGTCATGAGGACGGAGGTCATGAGGCCGAGGGAGCCGAAGCCCTGGGCGACGGTGTCGGACTGGACGTCGCCGTCGTAGTTCTTGCAGGCCCAGACGTAGCCGCCCTCCCACTTCATGGCCGAGGCGACCATGTCGTCGATGAGGCGGTGCTCGTAGGTGAGGCCGGCGGCGGCGAACTGCTCGGCGAACTCGGCGTCGAAGACCTCCTGGAACAGGTCCTTGAACTGGCCGTCGTAGGCCTTGAGGATCGTGTTCTTCGTCGAGAGGTAGACGGGGTAGTTCCGCTGGAGGCCGTACGCGAACGAGGCGCGCGCGAAGTCGCGGATCGACTCGTTGAAGTTGTACATGCCCATCGCGACGCCGCCCTCGGCGGGCATGGTCACGACGTCGAACTTCTGCGGCTCGGAGCCGTCGGCGGGCTCGAACGTCATCGTGATCTTGCCGGGGCCGGGGACCTTGAAGTTCGTCGACTTGTACTGGTCGCCGTGGGCGTGACGGCCGATGATGATCGGCTTGTTCCAGCCCGGCACGAGGCGCGGGATGTTGGAGATGATGATCGGCTCGCGGAAGACGACGCCGCCGAGGATGTTGCGGATCGTGCCGTTGGGCGAGACCCACATCTTCTTGAGGCCGAACTCCTCGACGCGCGCCTCGTCGGGCGTGATCGTCGCGCACTTGACGCCGACGTTGTACTGCTTGATCGCGTTGGCGGCGTCGATCGTCACCTGGTCGTCGGTGGCGTCGCGGTTCTGGATCGACAGGTCGTAGTACTTGAGGTCGACGTCGAGGTACGGGTGGATGAGGCGGTCCTTGATGAACTGCCAGATGATGCGCGTCATCTCGTCGCCGTCGAGCTCGACGACCGGGTTGACGACCTTGATCTTGCCCATGCGCAGATCGCTCCAACTGTCGGGGAGGTGGTGCCCCCGGGAGTGGGACGGCGTGGGGCGGGCGGTGGAGCCCGGCACCCGGTCCGTCGTACGCGAGGGCGTTGCTGACCGCCGTCCAGGGTACTCGACTTCTCGACGTCAAGATACTTTTCCGAGCGACCCGGGCTGCGACCGGATCGTGAGACGCCGCGTCCGTTCTCAGGCCCCGCCCCGCGGATCTCCACGCATCTCCCGGTTCAGGGTGGCAAGATGCCCCCAGATGCCGGATAAGGACCGGGCAGCCGGTCAGGCATCGTGCCGCCGTCCCGAAGAACCAACCAGACAGGAACATCATGTCCCAGGACATCACCGCTCCCGGCGTGCCGGCGGGCACCGTCGACGACGCGCGCGTCGAGCGGGCCGAGACCGTCGCCGTCGTCCAGCCGGGCCTCCTCGCGCGCCTCGGCGCCGAGGTCTTCGGCACGTTCTTCCTCGTCCTCGCGATCGTGGGCGTCGCGCTCTACAACTTCCTCAACCAGGGCTCGGTCCTCGTCGTCGCCCTCGCGGGCGGCATCGCCGTGCTCGCGGGCATCGCTGCGGTCGGCAACGTGTCGGGCGGGCACTTCAACCCGGCGGTGACGCTGGGCGCCGCGATCGGCGGCCGGACGGCGTGGCGCGACGTGCTGCCGTACTGGGTCGCCCAGGTCGTCGGCGGCCTCCTCGCCGGCCTCGTCCTGCTCAGCACGGTTCCGGCCGCCCTCCCCGAGCTGCTCGGCCAGACGGAGAAGAGCGGCCTGTTCGTCGGGACCGCCAACGGGTACGGCGACTTCTCTCCCCTGTCGACGGCGTCCCAGGGCGGCGTGACGTTCGGCCTCGTCCAGGCGCTCCTCATCGAGACGATCGTCACCGCGGTGTTCGTCGGCGTCATCCTCGGCGTGACGGACAAGCGGGCGAACGCGCGTGTCGCGCCGGTCGCCATCGGGCTCGCGCTCACCGCGCTGATCATCATCGCGGCGCCGGTCACCAACGCGTCGCTCAACCCCGCTCGCTCGCTCGCCTCCGCGGTATTCGCGGGCGACGGCGACCTCTGGGCTCAGCAGTGGGTCTTCTGGGTCGCGCCGCTGCTCGGCGCGGCGATCGCCGGTCTGTTCTACCGCGCGTTCGCGTTCTCCCCGGCGCAGGACGACCTGCTCGGCGAGGACCAGGTCGTGTCCGTGACCGACGAGTCGGACCTGCCCGCAGGTGCCACCGTCACGTCGACCGGCACCGCGGCCGGTTCGGCCGCCACCGGCGCGGCAGCGGGCACCTTCGCCGCGGAGGGCTCGGCCACACCGGAGCCCGAGGCCGAGGTCGTCGCGGTCGAGGAGGTCGTGGTGACCGACGAGGACGGTGACGTCGTGGCGGTCGAGGAGATCGTGGCGGTCGCCGAGGCCGACGACGAGACCACGGACCGGCGCACGGGCGAGGCTCCCCAGGCCTGACACGCGCTCCGCTTCACCGACGGGCCCGGACCGCACGCGCGGCCCGGGCCCGTTCGTCGTCGGCGAGCGGATCCTGGGAGAGGCGCCTGGGACAGGCGCCCGGACGACCCGTCCCGTCAGATCTCGCCCGGCGGGATCGTCAGCGCGAGGAAGGCGATGACGGCCGCGGGGGCGAGGAAGAAGAAGACGTCGAGACCGCGTGAGCGCACGGTGATGCCGACCGGACCGGGGCCCGGGAGGGTCGCGCGACACAGGCCGGCGACCGTGAGCACGCCGGCGAGCGCGAGGCTCCCGGCCCTGCCGCCGAGGAGGGCTGCGGCCCCGGTCGCGAGCACGACCCCGGCGAGCACCAGCCACATCGCGGGCTGACGCACCCGAGCGGGGCGCGGCGGCGGTCCGACGGCGGACGGCACCTGTGCGTCCGACCCGCCGTGGGGCTGCGCCCCGGCAGCCGATTCGTCCCCGTCGGGCGCCGCGCCGGGACCGGGCGTCGGGCCGGAACCGCTGGACGCGGGGGACCCGTCGTCGTGCACGTGGTGCCACGACGGCTCGAGCGCCGGGCGCGGGCGCTGAGGTGCACCTCCAGGTGCCGTGACATCGCTCACGCCGCTGCCCGTTCCACGTCCGGAAGCCTACCGTCGTGCCCTAGCGTGGCGTGCATGCCCACCGCAGATCATCCTGCTCGCGCCACGTCCGCCGAGGCGCGGCCCGCCGCGGTCGTCGTCGTCGGTGCGGGGCTCGCCGGCGCCCAGTCGGTGGCAGCGCTGCGCGCCCACGGCTTCGAGGGCCGGATCACGCTGCTGGGCCGCGAGGGCGTCCCGCCGTACGACCGCCCGCCGTTGTCCAAGGAGCTGCTCAGCCGGCCCGTCACCGCGTGGCTCACGGACGAGCTCGGGGTCGACGTCGCCGCGCTCGCCGACGAGGTCCGGCTCGCGGATCCCGCGGTCCGGCTCGAGCCGGACGCGACCGCGCACGTCGTCACGACTCGTTCGGGTGACCGGATCCGTGCCGACGCGGTGGTGCTCGCGGTGGGCTCCGAGCCGGTGCGACCCACGGGGTGGGAGGACGCCGTCGTGCTGCACGACGCCGCGGACGCCGCGGCGCTGCGCGGGCGCGTGCGGCCGGGGACGCGCCTCGTCGTGGTGGGTGCGGGGTGGATCGGCGCCGAGGTTGCCGGCGTCGCCGCGGGCGCCGGGGCGGACGTCACCGTCCTCGAGGCGGCCTCCGCTCCCCTGCTGCGCCAGCTCGGCGAGCCCGTCGCCCGGCACCTGGCCCGCTGGTACGACGACGCGGGCGTCCGCCTGCGCGCCGGGACCGCCGTCGCTGCGGTCGCCGCGGACGGCGTCACCCTGTCCGACGGCGAGCACGTCGGTGCCGACGTCGTGCTCACCGCGGTGGGCGCCCGCCCCGCGACGGGATGGCTCGCGGGCGCCGTCCCCCTGGACGCGCGGGGAGGCGTCCCGGTCGAGGCGACGGGCGCCGTCGTCGGCCGGCCGGGTGTGTGGGCAGTCGGCGACTGCGCGGTCCGCACCCATCCCGTGCACGGCGACGTGCCGGGCGGCCACTGGTCAGCCGCCCTGCACGACCCGGAACCCACGGTGCGCGCCCTGCTCGGACTCGAGCCCGACGGCACCCCGGGCCACGCGCCGTACGTGTTCTCCCAGCAGCTCGGCCACGACCTCGCGCTGTTCGGCATCCCGGGACCGGACGACCGGGTCGCCTTCCGCGGCGACCCCGACGGCGGCCCCACGGGCCACGACGGCTGGGCCGCCTTCTACCTCGCGCCGGAGGGCGCCGGCGACCACCGCACCGCCGTGACGCCGGACGGCGCGACGCCGGACGACCCGACGGCCGGCCGGGTCGCCACGGCCCGGGCGGTCCTCCTCGTCGACTCGCCCCGCGACGTCGGCCCGGTCCGCAAGGCCATGAACCGCGGCACACCGCTGCGGATCGACCTCGACGTCGCCCTCGACCCCACCCGCCGCCTCCGCGACGCCCTCCTCTGACCCGCACCCCACGACCTGTCAGCATCTCAGCGCGCCAGAGGGCGGCTCAGCGCTGACAACTCTCACGGCCGACGACTTGTCAGCGCCACAAGGACCCTGCGGACCGTGGGTCGCTGACAACCCCATGGAGCCGCGCACCGGCCGCGCACGCTGACCCGACCGCGCAGGGGCGAGGGGCGGGCTGCACGAGGCGAGCCGACCGCGAAGGGCCGAGGGGCGGGGCTGCGCGGGGTCGTGGCGGGCCTGGCGGGAGCGCCGAGGAACGAGGCGCGGATGGGAGACCCCGCGCAGCCCCGTCCCTCGGCCCGCCCCGACCGAGACCCCGGCCGAAGCGACCGACCGACAAGCGTCAGTGCGCGAAGTGCCGCGTCCCGGTGAAGTACATCGTCACGCCCGCCGCCGTCGCCGCCTCGATGACCTCGGCGTCCCGGATGGACCCTCCGGGCGCGACGACGGCGCGCACGCCGGCGTCCAGAAGGATCTGCAACCCGTCGGCGAACGGGAAGAAGGCGTCGGACGCGGCCACGGCGCCGCGCGCCCGCTCCTGCCCGTCGGCGAGGGTGTTGGCGCGCTCGACCGCGAGGCGGCACGAGTCGACGCGGTTGACCTGCCCCATGCCGACGCCGACGGCGGCGCCGTCGTGCGCGAGGAGGATCGCGTTGGACTTCGCGGCACGGATGGCGCGCCACGCGAAGGCGAGGTCGGCGAGCGTCGCGTCGTCGGCGGCGTCTCCGGTCACGAGGTTCCAGTGCTGCGGGTCGTCGCCGCCGGTGACGGTGCCCTCGGCGCCCTCGGCATCGGTCACGACGGCGTCGACGCGGTCCACGCTCTGCACGAGCAGGCCACCGCTGATCGGGCGGGTCTCGACCGTCGCGGCGGGCGGGGCGTCGACCACGAGGAGGCGGATGTTCTTCTTGGCCTGCAGGACCTCGAGCGCGCCGGGCTCGAACCCGGGTGCGACGACGACCTCGGTGAACACGGGCGCGATCTGCTCTGCGGCGGCGCGCGTCACGACGCCGTTCGCCGCGATGACGCCGCCGTACGCGGAAACGGGGTCGGTGGCGTGCGCGCGGGCGTGGGCGTCGGCGATGTCGGTGCCGACCGCGATGCCGCACGGGTTGGCGTGCTTGATGATCGCGACCGCGGGCTCGGTGTGGTCGTGCGCGGCCCGCCACGCGGCGTCGGCGTCGACGTAGTTGTTGTAGCTCATGGCCTTGCCGTGCAGCTGGGTCGCCTGGGCGAGGCCGCTCGGGCCGTGGCCGTTCGTGTAGAGCGCGGCGCGCTGGTGCGGGTTCTCGCCGTAGCGCAGCACGTCCGCGCGGTCCCAGGTGCCGCCCATCCAGGCGGGGAACCCGGTGCTCACCGTCGCGCCGTCGGCGCCGCCCTCGACCGGTACGGCGTCCGTCGGCGCGACGACGTTGCCCATCCAGGAGGCGACCGCGACGTCGTAGGTGGCGGTGTGCACGAACGCGGCGGCCGCGAGCGCCTTGCGCTGCGCGTAGGTGAAGCCGCCCGCCCGCACGGCCGCGACGACGTCGCCGTACGCGGCCGGGTCCACGACGACGGCGACGCTCGGGTGGTTCTTCGCCGCGGCGCGGACCATCGAGGGACCGCCGATGTCGATCTGCTCGACGACCTCGTCCGGGCCGGCGCCGGACGCGACGGTCGCGGCGAACGGGTAGAGGTTGACGACGACGAGCTCGAACGGCGCGATGCCGAGCTCGTCGAGCTGCGCGAGGTGGTCGGCCTTGCGCGAGTCCGCGAGGATCCCGGCGTGCACGCGCGGGTGCAGCGTCTTGACGCGGCCCTCCAGGCACTCGGGGAACCCCGTGAGGTCCTCGACCCTCGTCACGGGGACGCCCGCGCCCGCGATCGTCGCGGCGGTCGAGCCGGTCGAGACGAGCTCGACACCCGCCGCGTGGAGCGCCGTAGCGAGCTCGACGAGGCCGGTCTTGTCGTAGACGCTCAGGAGCGCACGGCGCACGGGGCGCTGGGCGTCGTCGGCGAGCTGGACGTCGGGGGCGGAGGGGGCAGACATCTTGAGGGGCTCCTCTGGGTCGCGGTCGCCGCGTCGGCCGGACCGACGCGCGTGTGGCAGAACCCAGGCGCCCAGGCGGTCGACGCACCAGCAGGTAGATCCGGCCGCTCCCCGGTGGTCGTTCCCACCTTCGCCAGTCGCGGCCGGGACGAGTCTACCGGCCCGACGCCGCCGGCTCCGGCTCGGCGGGAAGGTCCGACGTGGCGAGGGCCTGCGCGTCGTCGGCCCAGGTGTCGGGCGTGCCGACGCGCCACAGGGACCGAACGGTGCTGAGCGCGGCGACGGTGACGGCGAGCAGCGCGGCGAGGACCGCGAGCGCCGTGCCGAGCCCGAACCGCTCGAGCAGGCCGCTCCCGACGAGCGGGATGAACGGCCCCGCGGCGAGGCCGGTCAGTCCCATGACGGACGCGAGCCGTCCCTGCATCTGCGGCGGGGTGATCGCCGCGGCGTAGCCGGAGAGGCCTGCGTTCACGGCCGGGACGAGCAGCAGCGAAGGCGGGAGCAGGACGAGGTAGGCGACGTACGACTCCAGGGCGGCCATGGCGACCACGCCCACGGCGAGCACCCCGAGCGCGACGACGACGAGCACCCCGGCTCGGAACCGTCCGACGAGGCGCGGGGCGATCACCGCTCCGACCAGGATGCCGACGCCCACCGCGAGGTCGACGAGGCCGATGAGCACGGGGGCCGTGCCGGTGCGGACGAGCTCGAGGTTGATACCGATCATGAGGCTTCCGAAGGCCAGGTTGGTGACGACGAAGAGCCCGAGGACCGCGCGGAACAGTGGGACCGACCAGACGAACCGCAGCCCCTCGCGCAGCGCGGCCAGCGGACGCGTCGCGCGAGCCTCGGCGACGTCGCCGTTGAGCGGCTCGCGCACGAACCACGTGCACACGGCGGTCGCGAGGTGCCCGATCGCCGCGGCCGCGAGCGGGACGGCGTGCGCGACGGCGTAGAGCAGCCCTCCGAGCGGGCCGGCGAGCAGGTTCGACACGGCGTCGCGGCCCTGGGCGGCTGCGAGCGCCGTCGGCAGCTGCGGCACGGGCACGACCGACCGGAAGGCACCGCTCGTCGCCGGGTCCACGAGGGCGCCGACGACCGAGGCACCGAAGAGGACGGCGGCGAGGTGCCAGGCGGTGAGGGACCCGAGCGCGGCGGTGACGGCGACCGTCGCCCACAGCGCCGCGCCGACGCCCGCGGCGGCGACGATGAGCCGGCGGCGGTCGACGCGGTCGGCGACGACCCCGGCGGGCAGCGTCGCGAGCAGCGCGCCGACCTGCCCGACGGCGGCCACCACGCCCGCCTGCACGACCGACCCCGTGAGTCCGTACGCGATGAGCGGCACCGCGAAGAGCGCGACGCCGGCTCCGACCGACTCGGTCGTGAGCCCGGACATGAGGAGCATGTACGAGCGGTTGCGCAGGAGCCGGGGCGGGTCGCCGCCGGCGACGACGGCGTGCGCCTCGTCGGACTGGTCGCTCGTCGTGGGCGGCATCTCGCGGGGTGCGGTGTCATGGCTCGTCGTCATGACCGGAACAGTAGTTACGCACCGTGTATTGCGCAAGACTTATTGCACATCTCGTCGCGCGGGGGAAAGGGGAGCCCGACGGCACGTTGCTAGCCTCGTCGTGTGCTCGAGACCTTCCACGTCCAGGACCCCGCGGCGCTGCGGGCGATCGCTCACCCCCTGCGGCAGCGGATCCTCGTGGAGCTCGCGACTCTCGGGCACGCGCGGGCGGCCGACCTCGCCCGCGCCACGGGCGAGCCCGCCAACTCGGTGAGCTTCCATCTCCGCGTGCTGGCGAAGGCCGGGATGATCGTCGAGGCGCCCGAGCTCGCGCGCGACCGCCGGGACCGGGTCTGGACCAACGTCGCGAGGAGCTACGCGGTCGAGCCGGGAACCCCCGCGGCGATGCGCGACGTCGTGCTGCCCGCGCTGCGGTGGGCCGAGGAGGCGTTCGTCGGCGCGGACGACGTCCGTCCCTCGCGCGACGACCGGATCCTCGCGCTGAGCACGTTCGTGCTCGACGCCGAGCAGGCGCAAGCGATGGTCGCCGAGCTCCAGAGCGTCCTCGAACGCTGGTCGGAGAGCTCGCTCGACGCCGCGCGCGCGACGCCGCACACCCGGCGCGAGACGTACCAGCTGCTCGCCGTCCTCGCGCCCCGGTCCCTTCCGGCGTCCGCCGGAAGCCACGGCCCGGCGGACACGGCGGACCCGGGCGACGCGCCGGAGCCGCGCGACGGGGACGCGTAGCTAGCGGCCCAGGACCGCTCGGCGCCCCTCGACGCGCAGACCCTCGCGCGCGACGCGGCCCACGGTCTCCACGAGCAGCGCGCGCTCGGCGACCTTGATGCGCTCGTGGAGCGAGGACTCGTCGTCGCCCTCCTCGACCGGCACCGCGACCTGGGCGACGATCGGCCCGGTGTCGACGCCGTCGTCGACCACGTGGACCGTGCACCCGGTGACGCGCACCCCGTACGCGAGCGCGTCGCGCACGCCGTGCGCCCCCGGGAAGGACGGCAGGAGGGCGGGATGGGTGTTGATCGTGCGCCCCGCGAAGCGCCCGACGAACGCCGGGCCGAGGATCCGCATGAACCCCGCGAGCACCACGAGGTCGGGCCGGAACACGTCGACGGCCTGCGCGATCGCCACGTTCCACGCCGCCCGGTCGTCGAAGTCGCCCGGCGCGACGACGACTGCCGCGACTCCCGCCTCGCGCGCGAGGTCGAGCCCCCCGGCGTCCGCCTTGTCCGACACGACGCCGACGACGCGCGCGCCGTACGCGGCGTCGTCGTGCGCGTCGAGGATCGCGGCGAGGTTGCTGCCGGCGCCCGAGACGAGGACGACGACGCGTGCGGCGGAGGTGGACTCGACGGTGTGGCCGGACGGCGTCTGCACGGTGCTCCTGCGGGTCGAGGGAACTGTGGGGACGTGCGGGCGGCAGCACGTCCGATGGGAGAATGTACCGCGAGCCGCCCGACCGACCGAGGAGCTGCCCGTGGGCAACCCGTACGCCCCGCCCCGCCCTGACGCGCCGCAGCAGCCTCGCCCCGAGGCGCAGCAGCCGCCGGACGACGCGCGGCCGGACGCAGCGGCGCCACCGTCGCCGCCCGCCGCTCCGCCGCCCCCCGTCCCGCAGCCTCCTGCCCCGCAGCGTCCCGCGCCGCAGGCCCCGCCCGAGCCGGCGGAGACGGACCCGGAGCTCGCACGCCGCGCGACCCGGCGCGTGCTGCACTTCGGGCTGCTCCTGCTCGCCGTGATCGTCGTGAGCGCGATGCCGTTCCCGTGGCAGGCCGTGAGCCTCGCCCTCGCGCTCGGCGCGATCGTCGTGGGGGTGCGCGCGCTGGTCGCCGTCTGGAAGGCACGCCAGCGGGGCGCGCTCGTCCCGGCGCTCGCGATCGGCGTCGGGCTCGCAGGCATGCTCGCGCTGCAGATGGTCGCCACGCTCGCCACGTGGGACATCGCGACGGCGCACCAACGGTGCCTCGACGGCGCGATCACCGTCTCGGCGACGAACCGCTGCGAGGCCGAGCGTCAGGATGCCCTCGACGAGTGGGTCTCCCGGCTCTCCCCCGCACCGGCCGGCTCGTAGCACGAGGCCGGACCGGCCGACCTCAGAGGAGCGGCGGCTCCTCCGGGGCGGCGGGCTCGCGGCGCCGTCCGAGGACGTCGAGGCGTGCCCACACGAGCGCCAGGGCGGCGCCGCCGCCGATCTCCGCGGCAGCGAGCGCCCCGACGAGGAGCGCGTCCGCGCCGACCGTCTCGAGCCGTCCTGGCCCGACGGCGCCGCTCGCGAGCCAGGTCACGGCCCCCACGAGCAGACCTGCCCCGACGGCGACGCCCGCCGCGGCGAGACCGAGGTCTGACCAGCGGACGTCGTCGTCGGGGTGCGTGGCCGTCACCTCGCGCAGCCGCCGCCACACGAACGACCCGACCACGACGCCGAGGACGACGACCACCACGGGTACCCACGGCGTCAGCGGGTTCGTCCAGTCGTCGCCGGGCAGCGCACCGAGGATCGGGACCGCGGGCAGTGCGCCGGGGTGCGAGCCGGTCGGCGCGAACGTGCTGCCCTCCCCGACCGCGAAGCCCGGGCCGACGAGCCAGGCGCCGGCCCACACGACGACGTTCGGCAGGACGGCGAGCTGGGCGAGCGCGAGCACGATCCCGCCGACGGTACCCGGGACGAGGCCCGCGACGATGTCGCCCGACGTGGCCCGC
Source organism: Cellulosimicrobium sp. BMG9.22 (assembly GCF_059159975.1). NCBI lineage: Bacteria > Bacillati > Actinomycetota > Actinomycetes > Micrococcales > Promicromonosporaceae > Cellulosimicrobium > Cellulosimicrobium sp. BMG9.22. The sequence goes on from NZ_JBZGBY010000018.1 coordinate 59,794, forward strand.
CCCGCCACGAGCCACACCCCCACGACGACGGCGGAGACACCGGTCAGCAGGCTCGCCCCGAGGAGGGCGCCGCGCAGCCCGAGGCGCACCGACGGCGGGACCCACCGGTCGAGCCGCTGCGTGAGGTCGGCGACGAACGGGGCGTCGGGCCGCGCGAGGATCCCCGCCCCCAGCCCGAGGCCCCCGACGGCCGCGCCCCCGACGACCGCGACGGCGAGGCCCCACGGCGGCGTCGTCCCGGCGAGCAGCGCGACGCCCAGCGCGCCGACGGCGTAGGTGACGGTTCCCGCGACCCAGGCGGACGTCGTCGTGTGGGCGGACCGCCGCGCCGACGCGAAGCAGCAGAACAGTGCGAGCGCCGTGAGACCCAGCGGGACGAGGGTGACCGTCGCGCCGCTCGCGACGAGCGGCACGCCGTGCCCGAGCAACCACAGCCCGGCGGCGACCGTCACCGACTGGCCCCACCCGGTGCCCTCGGAGGATCCGGTGGAGGACGCGAGGAACGCGACGACCCCGGGCAGCACGACCACCGCGAGCGACAGCGTGAGCGCCTGCAACGCGGCGACGACTCCCGACGGACCTCGTCGGGGCGCCACCGGCGAGGGTGGCGGGCTGCCTTCCACGGTGCGCGTGCGCGCGCCGCGCGTCGTGCCGGTGGTGCTCATGGTGCCCATCGTCGTCGATCGAGAGGGTGCTTCGTGACATTCTCCCCGGCGCGCCAGGGTACCCGCCCCTACGATCGGGTCCATGACGACGACGCCCGCACCGACCGCGTTCGTGCTGGGTGGCGGCGGGGTGCGGGGAGCGGTGCAGATCGGCATGCTGCGCGCGCTGCTCGAGCGTGGCATCGCTCCGGACGTCATCGTCGGCACGTCCATCGGTGCGATCAACGGGGCCGCGCTCGCCGCCGACCCGACGACCGCGGTCGTGCCGCGGCTCGAGGCCGCCTGGTCGTCGCCGGCCGCGACGCGGATCTACGGCGAGGCCTGGTACCGCCAGGTGCGCCGGCTCGCGCAGACCCGGACCCACCTCGCGAGCCCGGCCCCGTTGCGCGCGCTCCTGCGCCAGGTGCTGGGCGGCCGGACGACGTTCGCCGACCTGGACGTCCCGCTCGTCGTGGCCGCGGCGTCGATCGAGCGCGCGGCCGAGCGCTGGTTCAGCGAGGGGCCGCTCGTCGAGGCGGTCGTCGCCTCGGCGTCCGTGCCCGGCGCCCTGCCGCCGACACGCATCGGGGACGAGCACTACGTCGACGGCGGGGTGGTGTCGTCGATCCCGCTCGGCGAGGCCGTCCGCCGCGGGGCGGGCACGGTGTGGGTCCTGCAGGTCGGGCGGATCGAGGAGCCGCTGCGGCCACCGCGCACCGCCGTGGAGGTGGCCAAGGTGACGTTCGAGATCGCACGCCGGCACCGCTTCGCGCGCGAGCTCGCCGAGGTCCCGGACGACGTCACCGTGCACGTCCTGCCGAGCGGTGGCCCGCTGCCCGGCGACGACCGGCTCTCCTCCTCGCGCCGCCTCGACGCGACGCGCACCCGTGCGGCGTCGTCGTACGCCGCGGCGAGCGCCTACCTCGACGGCCTCGACGCCGGCACCGACACCCGTCTCGACACCGCATGAACGTCGCTCCCCCGCCCCGGTGGGTCCGCCGCGTCGTGCTCGCGCCGGCGGTCGTCCTGCTCGCCGTCCTGCTCGTCCCCACGAGCATCATGCTCGTGATCCTCGTCGGCGCGATCGTGAGCTGGGCCCTGCCCGGGCGCCTGCGCACGACGCGCGCGCTGTGGCTCGCGAGCTTCTACGTCGTGTGGGACGCGGTCGCGGTCGTCGCGCTGTTCGGGCTGTGGCTCGCCTCCGGCTTCGGCTGGGCGCTGCACCGGCCGGCGTTCCGGGGAGCGCACGTCCGCCTGGCCGGTGCGATGCTGGCGGTGCTGTTCTGGCAGGTGCGCTGGACGCTGCGGCTGCGGATCGAGGCGGACCTGAGCGACGCCGCCGGACTCGACGGTGCGCCCGTCCTTGTCGTGAGCCGCCACGCAGGCCCCGGGGACTCGTTCGTCCTCATGGACCGCATCCTCAACGCCGCCCGGCGCGAGCCGCGCGTCGTCCTCAAGGACACCCTGCAGTGGGACCCGGCGATCGACATCCTGCTGCACCGGCTGCCCGCGCACTTCGTCGTGCCCCGGGTCCGACGACGCGCGGGGGCGCCGTCCGGCAGCGAGGCCGTCGCGCTCCTGGCCACCGACCTGGCGCCCGACTCTGCCGTCCTGCTGTTCCCCGAGGGCGGGAACGTCACGCCGCGCCGCCGCGACGCGCGGATCGCGGCGCTCCGCGCGGCGGGTGACGACACCGAGGCGGACCTCGCCGCCCAGATGCCGCACGTCATGGCGCCGCACGTGGGCGGCTTCCTCGCGGCGCTCGACGCGACGCCGACGACGGGGGTCGCCGTCGTCGCGCACACCGGGCTCGAGCGCCTGGTCACGGTGCGCGACATCTGGCGCGAGCTGCCCATGGACAAGCGCATCACGCTCAAGGTGTGGGCGACGCCGCGCGACGAGCTGCCCGCCGGTGACGAGGAGCGGGCCGCGTGGCTCTACGCGCAGTGGGCCCGGCTCGACGCGTGGCTCGCCGACTCCGGTGCACCGGCAGCGCGACGCGCCGACTGACACGCGGCGCTCTCCCTCCGCCTCGACGCACGACGCCCCGCGTCCGGCGAGCGGAGCGGGGCGCGTGCGTGGGGCGCCGTGCGGCGCTCCGGGACGTGCTGGGGTCGTGCTCGGGTCAGGCGAGGATCTCGCGCAGGAGCGCGGCCGTCTCGGACGGCGTCTTGCCGACCTTGACGCCGACGGCCTCGAGGGCCTCCTTCTTCGCCTGGGCGGTGCCCGCGGAGCCGGAGACGATGGCGCCGGCGTGGCCCATCGTCTTGCCCTCGGGGGCGGTGAAGCCCGCGACGTAGCCGACGACCGGCTTCGTCACGTGGTCCTTGATGTACGCCGCCGCACGCTCCTCGGCGTCGCCGCCGATCTCACCGATCATGACGATCGCCTGGGTCTCGGGGTCGTTCTCGAACGCCTCGAGCGCGTCGATGTGCGTGGTGCCGACGATCGGGTCGCCGCCGATGCCGATGGCGGTGGAGAACCCGAGGTCCTTGAGCTCGTACATCATCTGGTAGGTCAGCGTGCCCGACTTCGACACGAGACCGATCGGGCCCTTGCCCGTGATGGTGTGCGGGGTGATGCCGGCGAGCGACTCGCCCGGCGTGATGATGCCCGGGCAGTTCGGGCCGATCATGCGGGTGCTCTTGCCCTGCAGGTAGGCCCAGACCTCGGCCGTGTCCTGGACCGGGACGCCCTCGGTGATGACGACGATGAGCGGCATCTGCGCGTCGACCGCCTCGATCGCCGCGTCCTTGGTGAAGGCCGGGGGGACGAACAGGACGGACACGTTCGCGCCGGTCTCGGCCATGGCCTCGGCGACCGTGCCGAACACGGGCAGCGTGACGTCGTTGCCCTCGTGGTCCTTGTGGGTGACGGTGGTGCCGGCCTTGCGGGCGTTGACGCCACCGACGATCTGGGCGCCGGAGTCGAGCATCAGGGCGGTGTGCTTGGCACCCATCCCGCCGGTGATGCCCTGGACGATGATCTTCGAGTCGGAGTTCAGGTAGATCGACATGGTGTTCTCTGTCTCAGCTTTCGACGTCTACGGGCGATCAGGCGTTGGCCAGCTCGGCTGCCTTGTCGGCGCCGCCGTCCATGGTCTCGGCGAGGGTCACCAGCGGGTGGTTCGCCTCGCGCAGGATCGCGCGGCCGAGGTCCACGTTGTTGCCGTCGAGGCGCACGACCAGGGGCTTGGAGGCCTCGTCGCCGAGGATCTCCAGCGCGCCGACGATGCCCTTGGCGACCTCGTCGCACGCGGTGATCCCGCCGAAGACGTTGACGAACACCGACTTGACCTGCGGGTCGTGGAGGATGACGTCGAGGCCGTTCGCCATGACCTGGGCGTTCGCGCCGCCGCCGATGTCGAGGAAGTTGGCCGGCTTGACGCCGCCGTGGGCCTCGCCCGCGTAGGCGACGACGTCGAGGGTGCTCATGACGAGCCCCGCGCCGTTGCCGATGATGCCGACCTCGCCGTCGAGCTTGACGTAGTTGAGGCCGTTCGCCTTGGCCTTGGCCTCGAGCGGGTCGGCCGACTCCTTGTCCTCGAGCGCCTCGTGGTCCGGGTGACGGACCTCGGACGCGTTGTCGTCGAGGGTGACCTTGCCGTCGAGGGCGATGATCTTGCCGTCCTCGGTGCGGACGAGCGGGTTCACCTCGACGAGCGTCGCGTCCTCCGCCGTGAACACGGTCCACAGCGTGCGGATGACGTCGGCGACGGGAGCCTTGAGGTCGTCGGCGAACCCGGCGGCGTCGACGATCTCGCGCGCCTTCGCCTCGTCGATGCCCACGATCGGGTCGACCGCGACCCGCGCGAGCGCCTCGGGGCGCTCGACCGCGAGCTGCTCGATCTCCATGCCGCCCTCGACCGAGCACATCGCGAGGTAGTTGCGGTTCGAGCGGTCGAGGAGCACCGAGAAGTAGAACTCCTCGGCGATCTTCGCGCCCTCGGCGATCATCACGCGGTGGACCGTGTGGCCCTTGATGTCCATGCCGAGGATCTCGGACGCCTTCTCGGCGGTCTCCTCGGGCGAGTGCGCGAGCTTGACGCCGCCGGCCTTACCGCGGCCGCCGGTCTTCACCTGTGCCTTGACGACGACGGTCCCGCCGCCGAGCTGCTCCGCGCCCGCCCGGGCCTCGTCGGGCGTCGTCGCGACGACGCCGCCCAGCACGGGCACGCCGTGCTTCTCGAAGATGTCACGCGCCTGGTATTCGAACAGGTCCACCCTGCTGCGTCCTTCCGTCTGATGCGCCGTGTGCGGCATGACCGATGTCTCGACATCAAGACATCCCCGTACAGGGTAGCCCTCAGCCGGGAGCGCGCCTATCCGCCAGGTCCCGCCGACGAGCGACGCGGGGTGTTCTCTTCGTCACGCGCGCCCGACGGGAGGGGAGGCGCCCTCAGCCCTGGACCGGGACGTCGACGAAGCGGACGGGCGCGCTGCCCGGGGCGCCGGGGAGCGACCCGTCGGGCACGTCCACCGTGACGACGTCCTGCCCCGTGTCCGGCCACACGACCGTCGCGTGCGTGCCCAGACCCACGCCCAGGCTCCCCATCGAGCGGTCGCCGAGCAGCAGCCTCTCGAGCTCCAGCGCGCCGAAGTCGAGCTCGTCCGAGGCGAGGTAGTCGGCGGGGTAGACCCTGGTCCCGCCGTCGAGGAGCGTGACGTTGCCGGTGCCCAGCGACGCGTCGGTGAGGTTGCCACGGCCGTCCCGGACGGAGCCGAGGACCCCGACGAACCCGACGTGGTCCGGGCCGGGGTTGCGGACCTCGAGGTCGCCCACGAGGTAGCCGTCGACGCGACGGACCCCGAGGAGCTCGACGTCGAGCGGGCGGGTCCCGAGGTCGTCCGTGTACTGGACGTTCGCCGTCCCGACGCCCTGGACCGTCGGGCCCCCGGTCTGCTCCGCCTCGGCGTCGGACGCGCTCGTCGTGACGGCCGTCTCGGCGGGGACGAAACGGATCTCGACCCGGCGGTTCAGGGCGCGCGCCTCGTCGCTCGGGCCCGGGTCGAGCGGCTCGGTCTCGCCGCGGCCCTCGACCACGAGCTCGAGGTCCCCGAGGTCCGTGACTGCGGCGAGACGGTCCGCCACGGCCTGCGCGCGCCGCTCCGAGAGGTCCTGGTTTGCCGATTCCTCGCCCACGTCGTCCGTGTGGCCGACGACGCGCAGGTCGCCGGCTCCCGCACGGGCCAGCTCGGCGCCGACAGCCTGCAGCGCCTCGTCGGCCCCCGCGCCCAGCTCGGCCGAGTCGATCGCGAAGAGGACGTCGGAGTCGACGGCGACCGTGACCTCCTCCTCCGCGACACGGGTGCGGACGGCACCGTCGTCCTGGGTCGTGAAGGTCTCGAGGAACGCGACGGGCGCGACGACGTCGTCCGGGGAGGCGTCCGTGAGCTGCTCGAGAGGGACCGTGAGGTCGGCGGCGTCTGCCGCGTCGACGACGGGGACGCCCTCGACCAGCCCGACGTGCGGGACGAGCACCGCCGTCGTCGCACCGTCCGGGGCCGCGAAGACCGCGTGCCCGACCAGAGGCCCGCCGTCGCCGCCGCCGACCACCGCGCCGTCCGGGTACGCGCCGAGCGGGACGCCGTCGACGTACGCCGCCTCGCGGACGACCCCGGCCTCGGTGTCCACGAGCCGCAGGCCCGCGAAGGAGTCCTCCTGCCCGAGCGCCGTGTCGCCGAAGACGAAGGTGAGCGGGGTGGCCCCGTCACCGGCCGAGGTCACCTGGACTCGCAGCACGCCGAGGCCGTCGCTCACGGCGAGCGGCCCGATCTCGAGGTCGAGCTCGAGGCCGAGGAACGTGGTCGACGCGTCGACGGGCGTGGGGTCGCTCGCGCGCTCCTCGGCCGCCACGGTGGACGGTGCGGGGTCGTCCGCGACCTCCACCCCGCCGAGCATCCCGCAACCGGAGGTGGCCAGCGCGAGCGCGAGCACCGTCGCGACCCTCCGCACGCCAGCCGTCCCGCGGCTCCGCACCGTCTCGTCACGTGTCGCCATGCCGTCCCCCTGCTCTGTGGTGTTCTTCCGTCGGTAGGCCGCCCGCCCGGCCAGGGCGATGCGCCGCCGGGACTCTACACGCGCGCCCCTGACCGTGGCGCACCCGCTCGCCCGACGGGCGCGCGCGTCAACAACGGTTGACGACCTGCGTGCTGTCAACGTAGATTGACATCTATGGAATCCGTCGACATGGACGCCGCGAGCGGCACCGACCCGGACACGGGACTGCGGGCGGTGCGCTCGCTCCGCGTGCTCGCCGAACGGCTCGAGGCGCTGCAGGTCGAGCACGCCCGAGCGCTCGGCTGGTCGTGGCAGGAGATCGCCGACCGGCTCGGAATCACCCGCCAGGCCGTGCACAAGAAGTACGGGGCGACCCGATCCACCAGGAGGTCATGACATGTTCGAACGCTTCTCCGCCGACGCCCGAGCGACGGTCGTCGACGCCCAGGAGGTCGCGCGCGAGCACGGCGACGACTCGATCGACGCCGTGCACCTGCTCCTCGCCCTCGCCCACCAGGAGAGCGGTGCGGGCGCGTCGGCTCTCGCCGCGCTCGGGGTAGGACCCGGCGCGATCGACCGGCACGCAGAGCTGGCGGCCGCCGGTACGGATCTCGACGGCGAGGCCCTGGCCTCGCTCGGGATCGACCTCGACGAGATCCGGGCGCGCACGGACGCGGCGTTCGGCCCGGGTGCGCTCGACCGCGCGGGCGAGGAGCGTCGCGCGCGGCGCAACCGCCGGTCGCACATCCCGTTCACGCCCGAGGCCAAGAAGGCCCTCGAGCTCTCGCTGCGCGAGGCGATCCACGCCGGCTCGCGGTCCATCGACTCGGGCCACGTGCTCCTCGCCGTGGCCCGCATCGACGGCTCGACGGCGCACCGCACCCTGGTCGGCGCGCTCGCCGAGGCGGGCTCGGACATCCCGGGGCTGCGCGCCGCCCTCTCCGAGCGGCACCGCCGGGCGTCCTGAGCGGACCGCCTCCCGGGCCGGCTACCGTGGCCGGAGCACGAGCAGGTCGCCGATCTCGCAGCCGAGCACGTCGCAGACGGCCGTGAGCGTGGAGAAGCGGATCGCGCGCGCACGGTCGTTCTTGAGCACCGACAGGTTGACGACCGTGACCCCCACGAGCTCGGCGAGCCGGCTGAGCGTCATGCCCCGCTCCTCGAGCAGCTCGTCGAGCCGGCAGTGCACTCGTCCGGCGTCGTCCTCGGGCGGCATCAGACGAGGCCCTCGGTCTCGCGCTGCACGCGCTCCCCGACGCGCATCGCGCCGGCAACCGCGCCGAGCGCGATCGCGACGAGCAGCAGGCCGAGCGGCAGGGACGTCACGAAGACCGTGCCGGCGTCCGCGTCGCCACCGCCGAGCTCCGTGCGAGCGGCGCTCCCCACGACCATCGAGGCGGCGACCTGGACGAGCCAGGCGACTATGACGGCGACGGCCGCGACGAGGACGAGCCGCGTCGTCGCGGCCGTGAAGGTCAGCCCTCGCACGACGCGCCGGCAGAACAGCGCGAGGCACACCGCGGTCACGGCGTAGGCGGCGGGGACCGTCACGGCCTCCAGGATGGCGGCCGCGCGCGCGAACCCGGCCAGGTGCGGCACGTCGACGACGACCGAACCGGACGTCGCGGCGACGTCCGCGCCGCCGGGGCCGAGCGGGGCCCGGACGATCTCGTCGGACGTCAGCTCGACCCGGGCGGGAACCGGCCCTTCGCCGACGAGCTCGGCGAGGCGGCGGAGGGCGACGACGAGCGCGCCGACGACGACCGCCGCCGCGACGAGCACGGTGACGACCACGTCGGAGCGGTCGAGCTCGACGAGCGAGAACCTCTTGCGGGGCGCGGTGGACACGAGGGCCTCCCAGGGCCGGGACCGTCACGTGCCGACGGTCAATATCGAAAGACGATACTATCGATAGTCGATATACGCCAGCGGTCGCCCGTCCGCCCGCCGGCGGACGGCACTGGCCCTGCGGTCGGACCACGGGCGGACGACCCCGCGGCGCGCGCCGCCTACCGTTCTTCGCATGGCTGACCCGAACCCGTCGCGCACGCGGCACGCCCCCGAACGCCCGGCACCGGAGCCCCCACGCCAGAGCGGCGACCGCGCGCGCCCGGGGTGGCGCCGCGCCGTCGCCGTGCTGGCAGCGAGCTTCGTCCTCGGATGCCTCACCTCGTTCGCCCAGGGATTCTTGCCCGACGCCGCGGCGCCGTTCGCGAACTCCGCGAGCGGCTGGACTGTGCTCACCGCGGTCCTGGTCTGGTGGGCGCGTGCTCGAACGTGGCTCTCTGCGGCCCTCGGGGCGGCAAGTTTCGTCCTGCTCGTCCTCGGCTACACCGTCGCCGCCGACCTGCGGGGGTTCTTCTACGACCCGACCCTGTTCGGCGTCGTCGGCCTGGTCGTCGGCCCGTTCGTCGGGGTCGCCGCGGCCTGGCTGCGTCTCACGGGCGTGCGCGCCGCACTAGGGACCGCGCTGCTCGCCGGTGTCGGCCTCGGGGAGAGCGCCTACGGCCTCACGACCGTCGTGGAGACGACGGGCGCGACTTACTGGGTCGCGATCGGCGTCGTCGCGCTCGCACTGCTCGGCGGAATGCTCGCCCGTCGGCTGCGCGGCGCCGTACCCGTCACGCTCGCCGTGGCCGGCACGGCCGTCGTCGCGACGGCGTTCGTCCTCGCCTACCGCGCGCTCGGCACCGTCGGCTGACTCACCGGGCGCACCCTCGCGTCGGGCCGCGCTCTCAGAGCTTCGTCACGGGCGAGTAGCGCAGCAGCAGGCGCTTCGTCCCGTCGGCGCCGAAGTCGATCTTCGCGACGGCGTTCGCGCCGGCACCCTCGAGGGCGACCACGGTCCCGAGCCCGTAGGCGTCGTGCGTGACCTTGTCCCCGACCGCGAGGTTCGGGACGTCCCCGTCGGACCGCGGCGTCGCCGACCCGAACTTCGCCCCGTTCCCCCCGCCGGAGCCGAACGTCGAACCCGACGCGCCCGACCGGGACGACCCGGCGCCCGCGGAGGGCGACGAACCGGCAAAGCGGGGTCGGGGGGACGACGACGGCTCGTGGCGGGTCTGGCGGGAGCGGTCCGAGGAACGAGGACCGCGGAGGGTAGACCCGTCGTCGTCGCCCCGACCCCGCGATCCCGACCAACCACCCGACCCGCGGCCCCACACCGACCCACCGGCCCGCAACGTCGCCATCGACGACTCGCGCCGCCGCCAGTCCCACAGCTCCTCCGGGATCTCCTCGAGGAACCGGCTGGGCGGGAACTCGTTCGCCATGCCCCACGCCGACCGCACCGCCGACCGCGACACGTAGAGCCGCTCGCGCGCGCGCGTGATGCCCACGTAGGCGAGCCGGCGCTCCTCGGCGAGCTCGGCGTCGTCGTGCAGGGACCGCATGTGCGGGAAGGTGCCGTCCTCCATGCCGGTGAGGAACACGACGGGGAACTCGAGGCCCTTGGCGGTGTGGAGCGTCATGAGCGTGACGACGCCCGGATCCACCTTCTCCTCGCCCTCGTCGTCGTCCGCGTCGGCGTCGTCCGCGGGGATCTGGTCCGCGTCGGCGACGAGCGACACACGCTCGAGGAAGTCGGACAGCGTGCCCTCGGGCTCGAGCTCGGTGAACTCGGTCGCGACGGCGTGCAGCTCGGCGAGGTTCTCGACGCGCGTGGCATCCTGCGGGTCGTCGCTCGCGCGCAGCTCGGCGAGGTAGCCGGTGCGGTCGAGGACGGCACCGAGGATGTCGGACGGCGTCGCGCCCGAGTCCGCGAGCTCGCGCAGGCCGGTCATGAGCTCGACGAACCCGCGCAGCGGGTTGAGCGTGCGGTTCGTCAGCCCGGGGATCTCGTCGATGCGGGCGAGCGCGGCGCCGAACGAGATGCGCTCGCGGTCGGCGAGCGCCGCGACGGCGCCCTCTGCCCGGTCGCCGAGCCCGCGCTTGGGCGTGTTGAGCACGCGGCGCAGGTTGACGTCGTCGTCGAGGTTGTCGATCGCGCGCAGGTACGCGACGGCGTCCTTGACCTCGCGCCGCTCGTAGAAGCGCGTGCCGCCGACGACCTTGTACGGCAGGCCGACGCGGATGAGCACCTCCTCGAGCGCGCGCGACTGGGCGTTGGTCCGGTAGAAGACCGCGACGTCCCCGGGGCGGACGCCGTCGCTGTCGCCGAGGCGGTCGATCTCCTCGGCGACGAACCGCGCCTCCTCGTGCTCGTTGTCGGCGACGTAGCCGATGACCTTCGCGCCCGCGCCGGAGTCGGTCCACAGGCGCTTGGGCTTGCGGTCGGGGTTGCGCGCGATGACGGCGTTGGCGGCGGACAGGATGTTCTGGGTCGAGCGGTAGTTCTGCTCGAGCAGAATCGTCCGGGCGTCGGGGTAGTCGGCCTCGAACTCGAGGATGTTGCGGATCGTCGCGCCGCGGAACGCGTAGATCGACTGGTCCGCGTCGCCGACGACCGTGAGCTCGGCCGGGTCGAGCGCGGGGACCTGCGCCTCGCCCGTCCCGCTCGTGGCGGCGTCCGTCGCGGCGCTGTCCGCGCCGACGCCTGCCAGCTCGCGCACGAGCACGTACTGCGCGTGGTTGGTGTCCTGGTACTCGTCGACGAGCACGTGGCGGAACCGGCGGCGGTAGTGCTCGGCGACGGCGGGGAACGCCTGCAGCAGGTTGACCGTGGTCATGATGATGTCGTCGAAGTCGAGCGCGCTCGCCGCGACGAGCCGCGCCTGGTACCGCGTGTAGACGTCGGCGAGCACCTGGTCGAACTCGGGCACGCTCGCGCCCCGTGCCGCCAGCCCCTCGTCCGTCGCGTGCGCCCCCGAGTCCCGCGCGTACGTCTCGGGGTCGATGAGCTCGTTCTTGAGGTCGGAGATCTTGTTCGCGAGCGACCGCGCGGGGTACTTCTTCGGGTCGAGGTCGAGCTCGCGCGTGACGAGCGTGATGAGGCGCTGCGAGTCGGCGGCGTCGTAGATGGAGAAGCTCGACCGGAGCCCGAGCGTCTTCGCCTCGCGCCGCAGGATCCGCGTGCACGCGGAGTGGAACGTCGAGACCCACATGCTCCGCGCGGCCGGCCCGACGAGCGACTCGACGCGCTCGCGCATCTCGGCCGCAGCCTTGTTCGTGAACGTGATCGCGAGGATCTGCCCCGATCGGGCCCGGCTCGTCGCGAGCAGGAACGCGATGCGGTGCGTCAGCACCCGCGTCTTGCCCGACCCGGCGCCCGCGACGATGAGCAGCGGGCCGCCCGCGTGCACGACCGCCTCGCGCTGCTGCGGGTTCATGCCGTCGAGCAGCGCGTCGGGGTCGATGTGCGCGTAGCGCCCGCGCCGCTCCCCGGGTGCCACGCCCGACGACGCGCCGTCGCCTGTGCTCTCTGCGCGGCCCGGGTCGACGCTGGGCACGGCAGAGCCCGTGCCGTCGGGCACGGCGGCGTCGTCGGTCCAGCGCGGGGCGGTCCGGGGCAGGCGGGACTCGCCGCCGTGGTCGACGCGCGGGCCGTCGAACAGCGTGTCGAGGCCGGGCAGCGGGAGATTCTCGAAGAGCGAAGCCATAGCCCCTCAAGCCTAGGCGCCCGCACCCACACCCGGCGCCGCGCTCGCCGATGAGTCCCGGCGTCGGACACGGTCGTCACCGTGGAGGCCGCGTACCCCACGCGGCGCGAAGGAGGACAGCCATGACGAGCACCAACCTCACGGGCGTGCACACCGTCGCGGTCCCGGTCACGGACCAGGACCGCGCCCTGGAGTTCTACACGGGCACTCTCGGCTTCGAGGTCCGCATGGACGGCGAGCTGCGGGAGGGGTTCCGCTGGATCGAGGTCGCTCCGCCCGGCGCCGCGGCATCGGTCTCGCTCGTCGCCGCGGGCGACGGACTGACCGCCGGCGTCGACACGGGCATCCGGCTCATGACGACCGACGCCGCGGGCGACCATGCCGCGCTCACCGCGGCGGGCGCCGACACCGGCGAGCTCCTGCGCTGGACGGCGTGCCGCCGATGTTCTCGATGCGCGACACCGACGGCAACACGTTCTACGTCATGGAGCTCCCGGGCTGACGCCCGCCCCGGTGCTCAGGCCGAGACCGAGACGGTCGCACCGGCCGTCGTCGGGTCCTCGATGAGGTCGACGACCGCCGCCGCGAGGTCTGCTCGGCGGATGGCGTAGTGCCACCTCACGTTGCCGTCACGTCGCGACCGATAGGTGCCACGAGCCTTCCCGTCCTGGAGCATCGGGGGGCGGACGAGCGTCCAGTCGAGGCCGCTCCCCGACACCAGCCGCTCGGTCGCCGCGAACGCTGCGTTCTCCTCCCGCAGCGTCCGGGCGAGGATCGGCTTCGCGACGTACCGGCTCAGAGGGTCGTCGCCGTCGACCACCCACCCGCTCGCGCTCAGCGCCACGAGCCGGCGGACGCCCGCGCGGTCCGCCGCGCGCACGACCGCCTCGGTCGCGCGGGACTGGACGTCCCGCGGCTCGCGCTTCACGGGGCCGACGCACGACACGACGAGGTCAGCGCCGGACAGTGCCTCGGCGAGCTGGTCGACGTCCAGCGCGTCCGCGACGGCTGTCGCGTCGGGCCGGAGGTCGCCCAGGCGGTCGGGACGGCGGACCACCGCCACCACGTGGTGCCCCCGTGCCTGCGCCTCCCGGACCACCTCCCGTCCGGTCCGGCCGCTCGCTCCGACGACGGCAATCTTCATGATGCCTCCTGGTTCGTGGGTGAGTAAGTGTTTACTCACCCCTAGGATGGACCCGTGCGACAGAACCGTCAAGAGGCGACGTGCGGCGTCGAGGCAGACCGATGAGCGCGCGCGAGCGGATCCTCGACGCCGCGGCGACCGTCCTGCGGACCCACGGCATCGCCGCCACGACGACGCGTGAGATCGCCCGCGCGGCCGGCTGCTCCGAGGCGCTGCTCTACAAGAACTTCGCGGACAAGCAGGACCTCTTCCTCGCGGTCCTCTCCGAACGCATGCCCCGGCTGGCCCCACCCGACGACCTGGTCGGCGGGCGCGCCGTCCCGGAGAACCTCACGACTCTCGTCGAGCAGCTCCTCGGCTTCTACGTGCGCACGTTCCCCGTCGCCGCCTCGATCTTCGGGACGCCGGAGCTGCTCGCCGCCCACCGCGCGGCGATGGAGCGGCACGGCGCAGGCCCCGAGTCGCCGGCCCACCACCTGCGGGCGTACCTGGACGCCGAGGTCGGTCACGGCCGCCTTCCGGCCGCGCTCGACACACGGTCGGTCGCCCGGGTCCTCGCGGGGGCGGCCCTCTTCGAGGCCTTCATCGCCGCCTACACCGGCGCGGACGAGGTGCCCGACGCCGCCGCCCGCGCGCGCGGGATCGTCGCCGTGGTCGAGCCGCTCCTGGAGTGACCTCGCTCGCCCGTGGCGCGTGGTCGCTCGCGGGCCGGGGCCCGTCAGGTCAGCGCAAGGCCGACGCCCCACGCCGCGGCGGCGAGCAGGCCACCGAGGAGCTGGACGAGGATCGTGATGCCGGTCGCCTGCATCGCGGCGACGGTCGCGCGCCACGCGGCGCCGCGGTCGCGGCGGCGCAGCAGCTCGGCGACGAAGACCGCGAGCACGAACCCGATGAAGAGCCCGATCACCGGGATGACGAAGAAGCCGACGACACCCGCGATCCCGCCCCACACGAGCGTCGACCAGGGGACCTCCGCGCGCCGCATGTGCCGGCCGGCCAGCACGTACTGCGCGACCTCGGCCGCCACGACGACGAGCGCCGCGACGGCGAAGACGACCCACGCGGCAGCACCCCCCGTGACGATCGCCCACACGAGGATCGCGCCCAGCACGAGCACGTTGCCGGGCAGGATCTGCACGACGATCCCGATCAGCCCGACCAAGATCGCCAGCCCGACGAGGACTTCTCCGCCCATGCTCACGGCGCCCACCCTCGCACACGACACCGAGAAGTGAGCATCCGCCCCCGAATCGGCCGTATCTGGGGCGGATGCTCACTTCTCGTCGGCGCAGACCGGAATCATGCGGTCACCTGCGCGGAGCGAGCGGGACCAGTCGGGAGTGCGCGACGCCGTCGACCACCCAGGCGCGGATCATCGCGCTGAACAGCTCGGGGTCCTCGGCGCTCCACTGGTGGTGCATGCCGGGGGCGAGCCGCACGACGGCGTCCGGCAGGCGGCGCTCGATCGTCGCCAGCGCATCGCGCGCCGGGCGCACGTCCCGTTCACCCGCGACGGCGAGCACCCGCGCACCGGACTCGGCGATCCCGTCCGGCCAGCACCCGCCGTAGACCTCCGGCACCAGTCGTTCCTGGTTGTCGCGACGGAGCGCGAGCCCCGAGCGCACGAACACGTCCCGCGCGTCCGCCGGGATGCCCATGGCGCGGGCCTGAGCCTTCCAGTACCAGGGTCGGTCCCACACCCGCAGCTGGGCGCGCCCGAACGCGCCCGCGAGGCCGGGGACGCCGTCGAGCACGGCACCGGAGGCGAGGACCGAGGTGACGATCCCCGGGTGCCTCGCCGCGACGCGCAGGGCCACGATGCCGCCGAACGACAGGCCGACGAGGTGCACCTCGCGCGAGGTGGCGAGGCGTGCGACCGTCGCGGCCACGTCGTCGGCGACCGCGTCGATCGACACCAGGTCCTCGGCCGCCCTCGACCCGTATCCCGGGAGGTCGGGCGTCCAGAGGTCGAGGTCGTCGAGGTGCTCGACCTGCGGCTCCCACATCCACGACGCGACGTTCCCGCCGTGGAGCAGGACCACGGAGATCCCGCCCGTGCCGGGCGCAACGGTTCGCCTGGCCGGGTGGTGCACGAGGTAGGCCGGCGCGCTCACGAGAGCACCTCCTTCTCGGTCTCGTCGAGCCACACGAGCTCCGCGCGCGCGTGGGCGAGGCCGTTGCGGAGCGTGGCGAGACGCAACGCGAGGCCCCGCGTGCCGCGCACGCCGGACGGGTCGGGCCCGTCCTCCGCCGTGAGCGCCTCGATCCTCGACGCCTCGGCGGTCAGGACGGCGACCGCCTCCTCGGCCTGCGCGCGCCGGGCGGCGAGGAGCGATACGACTCCCTCCTCGTCGAGCTGGTCGCCGAAGAAGACCCGTCCGAGGAACGGGTCGCGGGAGTCCTCGGGCTCGAGCGGCGAGGCGAGCCAGCCGCGCAGCGCGGCGCGACCCTCCTCGGTGATGCGGTGGACCTTGCGGTCGGGGTAGCTCTCCTGGGGCACGACCTCGACCTCCGCGAGGCCCGCCTCGACGATCGCCGCGAGCGTGCGGTACAGCTGCGAGCGGTCGGCCGCCCAGAAGTGGTTGACGGACGAGTCGAACGCGCGCTTGAGGTCGTAGCCGGTCATGGGCTGGATCGTGAGCAGCCCGAGGACGAGATATCTGAGGACCATGCGACTAGTGGATCATGCACATAGGTGCCCGTCAATGCCCCTCCGCAGCACGCACGCGCCCGAGGGATGACGAAGGCCCGCCGGCGGACGATCCGCCGACGGGCCCGGTGGAAGAGCCGTCAGTTCCAGAACACCGCGACGAGGATGTTGACCAGCGTGAGGCCACCGATCGCGTGCTTCACGCCGGGCGCGACGGCGCCGTCGGACGCCGTCGCCGCCTGCCGCTTCGCGACGAACGCGAGGACGGCGATCACGAGCGCGACGGCGAGCTTGACGCCGATCTTGGCCATGTCCGGACCGGAGTCACCCCACACGGAGGCTTCGCCGATCCCGACCATGGCGATGCCCGCGACGAGCGCGGTGAGCGCGCCGTGGAACACCCCCTTGTACAGGCCCGGCGAACGCAGGGACGCGAGGTAGCCGCCGAACACGATGGCCCAGCCGATGAAGTGCAGCGCGACGAACACGTTGTAGAGGAAGTCCATGCCGACATCCTATTTGCTGACGCCGGTGTCGTGAAAGTTTGCACAAGGTGATCTGCGTCCGATTCGACACGGGTAGCTAATCTTGACTGATCCGGTCTACTCTTCTCGGTTTCCCACCATGCGGACGAGGGGTGTCCACCGCTGCGGACCGCCGCTATGGTTCTCGGCATGACCACGGCAGCGCGCACCCTCCTCGTGACCTCGCGTCACGGGATGCGGGCGTGCGCGCACACGTGTCTCAGCTGTTGTCGCTGAACCGCGCCCGACTCAGCGCGAGCCCCGCTCGCCTCTCCCCCCGGAGAACCCCTGAGAACCGGCGCGCGCCGTCGGTCCTCAGCCACTCGCACCCTCGCTGAGCGCTCGCCGTCGCGCGTCCCCGCCCCCGAACGAGGACTCGAGGAACACCGATGACGCAGGTCACGACGGTGCCGGACGCGACCGGAGACGTGCCGGCCCGCCCCGATCGGCCCGCCCCCGCTGCGGGCGAACGTCCCGCCCGCCCGGCGCGCGCCGCCCGGCCGAACGGGCAGTGGAAGGTCGACGGGACCGAGCCGCTGAACGCCAACGAGAGGTGGAAGCAGGAGGACGGCGGCCTGTCCGTCCGCGAACGCATCGAGACGATCTACGCGCGGGACGGCTTCGACTCGATCACAGGCGACGACCTGCACGGGCGGTTCCGCTGGTGGGGCCTGTACACGCAGCGCAAGCCCGGGATCGACGGCGGCAAGACGGCGACGCTCGAGCCGCACGAGCTCGAGGACAAGTTCTTCATGCTGCGGGTCCGCATCGACGGCGGCGCCCTGACGACCGAGCAGCTTCGTGTCATCGCGGACATCTCGAAGGACTTCGGGCGCGACAGCGCCGACATCACCGACCGGCAGAACATCCAGCTGCACTGGGTCGAGGTCGAGAACGTCCCCGAGATCTGGCGCCGACTCGAGGCGGTCGGGCTGCAGACCACCGAGGCGTGCGGCGACGTCCCGCGCGTGGTGCTCGGCAGCCCGGTCGCCGGGATCGCCGCGGACGAGCTCATCGACCCGAGCGCGGCCATCGCCGAGATCACGCGGCGCTACATCGGCATCCCCGAGCTCGCCAACCTGCCCCGCAAGTTCAAGACGGCGCTCACCGGCCACCCGAGCCAGGACGTCGTGCACGAGATCAACGACGTCGCGTTCGTCGCGCACCGCCACCCCGAGCTCGGCGTCGGGTTCGACGTATGGGTCGGCGGCGGGCTGTCCGCGAACCCCCGCCTCGGCGAGCGTCTCGGCGTGTTCTGCACCGAGGAGCAGGTTCCCGACGTGTGGCACGGCGTCGCGCAGATCTTCCGCGACTACGGCTACCGCCGTCTGCGCAACAAGGCGCGTCTGAAGTTCCTCCTCGCCGACTGGGGCCCGGCGAGGTTCCGCGAGGTGCTCGAGACCGAGTACCTCGGGTACCGGCTCCCGGACGGCCCGCCCGCGCCCAAGCCGCCGGTGCCCGGCGACCACGTCGGCGTGCACCAGCAGAAGGACGGGCTGAACTACGTCGGCGCGGCGCCGTACGTCGGGCGGGTCTCCGGGACGATCCTGGGGAACGTCGCCGACCTCGCCGAGTCCGTCGGCTCGCACCGGGTGCGCCTCACGCCCCACCAGAAGCTGCTCGTGCTGGACGTCCCGGACGAGCACGTCGAGCACGTCGTCTCGACGCTCAAGGCCAACGGCCTCGACGCCAACCCGAGCCCGTTCCGCCGCAGCACCATCGCGTGCACCGGCATCGAGTACTGCAAGCTCGCGATCGTCGACACCAAGGACACCGCGACCGCCACGATCGACGAGCTCGAGAAGCGCCTCGGCGACCTGTCGGGCATGAAGCCGCTGTCGCTGCACGTCAACGGCTGCCCCAACTCGTGCGCGCGCATCCAGACGGCGGACATCGGCCTCAAGGGTCAGCTCGTCCTGGACGACGCCGGCGAGCAGGTCCCCGGCTTCCAGGTGCACCTCGGCGGCGGGCTGGCCTCGGACGACCGCGAGGTCGCCGGCATGGGCCGCACCGTGCGCGGGCTCAAGGTCACCGCGACGGACCTGCCCGACTACGTCGAGCGCGTGGTGCGCCGCTACGAGGCTGACCAGGCCGGCAGAGCCGGGCGAGAGACCTTCGCCGAGTGGGCGCACCGGGCCGACGAGGAGGCGCTCCAGTGAGCGAGGACCAGGGCGCGACGACCACGACGGCCGGCACCACGCCGTCCGGCAACCCCGACCCGCTGGCCGCGCTGCGCGCCGCGGCGAAGGCCAAGGCCGAGCAGCGCGAGAACGCGAAGGCCGCGCACCACGCCGAGCGCGCGCGGCAGGTCGAGCAGGGCCGCGAGAAGCGGTCCCTCGACGAGCTGCGCGAGATCGCGCGGCGCGGCGAGGAGCTGCTGCACGGCGCGGGCACGCCCGGCGTCGAAGGCGCCACGCGCCCGGAAGCGACGGCCGAGGAGGTCATCGCCTGGGCGGCGCGCGAGTTCGGCACGTCCGTCGCCGTCGCGTGCTCGATGGCCGACGCCGTGCTCCCGCACGTCGTCGCGGCGCAGGTCCCCTGGGTCGACGTGCTGTTCCTCGACACCGGCTACCACTTCGCGGAGACGGTCGGGACGCGCGACGCCGTCGAGCAGCAGATGGACGTGACGATCGTCGACGTCCACCCCGAGCTCACGGTCGCGGAGCAGGACGCCGCGCACGGGAAGGACCTCTTCGCGCGCGACCCGGCGCTGTGCTGCCAGATGCGCAAGGTCGAGCCGCTGCACCGCACGCTCGCCGGCTACGAGGTGTGGGTCACGGGCGTGCGTCGCGACGAGGCGCCGACCCGTACGAACACCCCGCTCGTGACGTTCGACGAGAAGAACGGGCTCGTGAAGATCAACCCGCTCGCGGCGTGGTCGTTCGACGACCTGCTCGCCTACGCCGCGCGGCACCAGGTGATCCTCAACCCCCTGCTGAACGACGGGTACCCGTCGATCGGCTGCCTGCCGTGCACCCGGCGCGTCGCGCCGGGCGAGGACCCGAGGGCCGGCCGCTGGGCGGGGCTCGACAAGACAGAGTGCGGACTCCACGTATGAGGACGGGCATGACGACCATCGACCTGACGACCGACGTACCGGCACCCGCCGGCGCGCCCTCGGCGGCCGCCGCGCCGGCCGCGACCAGCTCCACCGGGGCAGCGCTGCCCGGGGCGAGGCGCCTCACGCAGCTCGACGCGCTCGAGAGCGAGGGCATCCACATCATCCGGGAGGTGGTGGCCGAGTTCGAGCGCCCGGTGCTGCTGTTCAGCGGGGGCAAGGACTCCGTGGTGATGCTGCACCTCGCGGTGAAGGCGTTCGCGCCCGGCCCGGTGCCGTTCCCCGTGCTGCACGTGGACACGGGCCACAACTTCCCCGAGGTGCTCGCCTACCGCGACGCGACCGCCGAGCGCCTGCGCCTGCGCCTCGAGGTCGCGAGCGTGCAGGACTACCTCGACGACGGCCGCCTGCGCGAGCGCGCCGACGGCACGCGCAACCCGCTCCAGACCCAGCCCCTGCTCGACGCGATCACCGGCCACAAGTTCGACGCCGTGTTCGGCGGCGGCCGCCGGGACGAGGAGAAGGCGCGCGCCAAGGAGCGCGTCTTCTCCCTGCGCGACGAGTTCGGCCAGTGGGACCCGCGCAACCAGCGCCCCGAGCTGTGGAACCTCTACAACGGGCGCCACCGGCCGGGCGAGCACGTGCGCGTGTTCCCGCTGTCGAACTGGACCGAGCTCGACGTGTGGCGGTACATCGCCCGTGAGCGCATCGAGCTGCCCGAGCTGTACTACGCGCACGAGCGCGAGGTGTTCGACCGCGACGGGATGCTGCTCGCCGTCGGGCCGTACTCGCTCCCGCGCACCGACACCGAGGCCGCGTCCCTGCGGACCGAGACCGTGCGGTACCGGACCGTGGGAGACATGTCCTGCACGGGGGCCGTGCGCTCCGACGCGACGGGCGTCGACGACGTCATCGCCGAGGTCGCGGCCACGCGCATCACCGAGCGCGGCGCGACCCGCGCCGACGACCGCCTCTCCGAGGCCGCCATGGAAGACCGCAAGAAGGAGGGGTACTTCTGATGGGCGCCCACACGACCGACGTACCCGCCACGGACGAGACCGGGGGCGCGCTGCCGCTCGACGACACGCGCCGCGGCACGCTCCTGCGCCTCGCGACCGCCGGGTCCGTCGACGACGGCAAGTCCACGCTCGTCGGCCGCCTGCTCTACGACTCCAAGTCCGTCCTCGCGGACCAGCTCGACGCCGTCGAGCGCGTCTCGCGCGACCGCGGGCTCGAGACGGCGGACCTCGCGCTGCTCACCGACGGCCTGCGCGCCGAGCGCGAGCAGGGCATCACGATCGACGTCGCGTACCGCTACTTCGCGACGGCACGGCGGTCGTTCATCCTCGCCGACTGCCCCGGGCACGTGCAGTACACGCGCAACACCGTCACCGGGGCGTCGACGGCGGACGTGGTCGTGCTGCTCATCGACGCCCGCAAGGGACTGCTCGAGCAGACGCGCCGCCACCTCGCCGTCGCGAGCCTGCTGCGCGTGCCGCACGTCGTGGTCGCCGTGAACAAGATCGACCTCGTCGGCTACGCCCAGGACCGTTACGAGGAGCTGGCCGCCGACATCCGGACGGCCGCGGCGGCGCTCGGCGTCGGCGACGTGCACACGCTCCCCGTGTCCGCGCTCGTCGGCGACAACGTCGTGGACCATGGCAGCGCGAACACGCCCTGGTACGACGGCCCGAGCCTGCTCGAGCTGCTCGAGGAGCTGCCCACGGGCGACGACCCGGAGACCGAGGCGTTCCGCTTCCCGGTGCAGGTCGTCATCCGGCCGCAGGGGGCGGCGGCCGAGGGGTACCGCGACTACCGCGGGTACGCCGGGCAGGTCGCGTCGGGCCTGGTGCAGGTCGGGGACGAGGTCGTCGTCCTGCCGTCCGGGCGTCGCACGACGGTCTCGGGCATCGACACCGCCGACTCGCTCGCGTCGGGCG
The DNA here is from genome assembly GCF_059159975.1 of Cellulosimicrobium sp. BMG9.22. Classification (NCBI taxonomy): domain Bacteria; kingdom Bacillati; phylum Actinomycetota; class Actinomycetes; order Micrococcales; family Promicromonosporaceae; genus Cellulosimicrobium; species Cellulosimicrobium sp. BMG9.22. The sequence continues at coordinate 81,291 of NZ_JBZGBY010000018.1, forward strand.
CCACGCTCACCGAGGCGTTCGCCCCGCAGTCCGTGACGATCCGCCTCACGGACGACGTCGACATCGCCCGCGGCGACCTCATCGCCGCCGCGGCGGAGGCCCCCGAGGTCACGCAGGACGTCGAGGGCACCGTCGCGTGGCTCGCCGACCGCCCGCTCCTGCCGGGGGCGCGCGTGCTCGTCAAGCACACGACCCGGACCGTGCAGGCCGTGGTGCGCGACGTCGTCGGGCGCCTCGACCTCGACACCGCCGAGCTCGAGCCCGCGGAGCGGCTCGAGCTCAACGACATCGGCCGCGTCACCCTGCGCCTCGCGGCGCCGATCGCGGCGGAGGAGTACGTCGTCGCACGACGCACGGGCGCGTTCCTGCTCGTCGACGCCCAGGACGGCGGCACCCTCGCCGCCGGCATGGTCGGCGACGCGCTCGCCGCCGTCCGACGCCCCGCCGAGCGCCCCGGCGCATACACGATCTGAGGCCCTCCATGACGACCAGCGAGCCGATCGACGAGGCGCGGCGCTCTCCCGCGCACGAGACGTACCCGCTCGGGCTGCGCCTCGACGGCCGGCTCGCCGTCGTCGTCGGCGGCGGACCGGTCGCGGCGCGTCGCACGCGCGGCCTCCTCGACGCGGGCGCCGTCGTGAGCGTCGTCGCGCCGTTCCTGTGCGAGGAGCTCGCAGACCTGCTCGTCGCGCACGGACCGGGCGACACCGGGGTCCACGCGCACGCCGTCGCCGGTAGCGCCCGCGGGGTGCGGCTCACCTGGGTGCGCCGCGACTACCTCACGGGCGACCTCGACGGCGCGTGGCTCGTCCACACGGCCACGGGCGACCCCGGCGTGGACGCGCAGGTCGCGGCCGACGCCGAGGCCGACCGCGTCTTCTGCGTCACCGCGGGGGACGCCGACCTCGCGACCGCCTGGGTGCCGGCCGTCGCGCGGACCCGCGTGCCGTCGTCGGGGGCGGGTGCCGAGATCACCGTCTCCGTCAACGCGGGCCGCGACCCGCGCCGCGCCCAGCGCGTGCGCGACGCCGTCGCAGCGCTCCTGGAGACCGGCGAGCTGCCGCTGCGCGCGACGCGTCCCGACTCGTCGGCGGCGTCGCCCTGCGTGGACGCCCCTGCCGACGCCGACGTGCAGCTGGCCGGTGCGATCACCGCTCCGCTCGTGCGACCCGTGGGCTCGGTCGCGCTCGTCGGCGGCGGTCCCGGTGACCCGGGCCTCATCTCCGTGCGCGGGCGACGCCTGCTCGCGGAGGCGGACGTCGTCGTCGTGGACCGGCTCGGGCCGCGGGGGCTGCTCGCGGAGCTGGGCGAGGACGTCGAGGTCGTGGACGTCGGCAAGACGCCGGGCAACCACCCGGTTCCGCAGGCGGAGATCAACCGGATCCTCGTGCACCACGCGCTCGTCGGGCTGCGGGTCGTGCGGCTCAAGGGCGGCGACCCGTACGTGTTCGGGCGCGGCGGGGAGGAGCTGGACGCCTGCCGCGCGCACGGCATCCCGGTCGAGGTCGTGCCCGGCGTGACGAGCGCCGTCTCCGTACCCGCCGCGGCGGGCATCCCTGTGACGCACCGTGGGATCTCGCGCGGGTTCACCGTGCTCACCGGGCACGAGGACGTCGGCAAGGTCCCCGCCGCGAGCGACCACACGGTCGTCCTGCTCATGGGGGTGTCGCGGCTCGCGGAGACCGCGGACGCGCTCGTCGCGCAGGGCCGCTCCCCCGAGACGCCGGTCGCGGTCGTCGAGGACGGCTACGGCCCCCGCCAGCGCACGACCGTCGGCACGCTCGCGACGATCGCCGACCGCGCGCGCGAGGCCGGCGTCCGCCCGCCCGCCGTCACGGTCGTCGGCGACGTCGTCACCCTCTCCCCGGCCTGGACCCCCCGCTGAGTGCATGAAATAGTCGCCCTCGAATCGGTTCGAGGGCGACTATTTCATGCACTCAGCGGCGCGGGGCGGCTCAGAGGAGGCGGCGCTGGGCCGCCCAGCGGGTGAGCTCGTGGCGGGACGAGAGCTGGAGCTTGCGGAGCACCGCGGACACGTGGGTCTCGACGGTCTTGATGGAGATGAACAGCTCCGACGCGACCTCGCGGTAGGTGTAGCCGCGCGCGATGAGGCGCATGACCTCCTGCTCGCGCGCGGAGAGCCGGTCGAGCTCGTCGTCGTGCAGCGCGACGTCGCCCGCACCGGTGCCGAACGCGTCGAGCACGAACCCGGCGAGACGCGGGGAGAACACGGCGTCCCCTCCCGCGACCTGCCCGACGGCGGCCGACAGGTCCGGCCCCGAGATCGCCTTGGTCACGTACCCCCGCGCGCCGGCGCGGATGACCGCGACGACGTCCTCCGCGGCGTCGGACACCGACAGCGCGAGGAAGCGCACGTCCGCGAGCACGTCCGCGCAGCGCTGGATGACCTCCGCCCCGCCGCCCCCGTTCCCGCCGGGCAGGTGCACGTCGAGCAGCACGACCGGTGGCCGCAGCTCGTGCACGCGCGCGACCGCGGAGTCGACGTCGTCCGCCTCGCCGACGACCGTGACGTACGCGGGGTCGAGGCTCGCCCGGACGCCCGCGCGGAACATGTGGTGGTCGTCGACGAGCACCACGGGGACCGGGCCCCCCGGGCCTGCGGCGCTTTCCGTCGTCGGGCCAGGGATCGTCGTCACGGGGCCTCCTGGGTCTGGTCCGGCGCGCGGGCGGGCTCCGGTCGCGGTGCTGGTGCTGGTGCTGCGGCGGCGCGCGGCACGCGCAACCGTACCTCGGTGCCCCACGCCGGGCGGCTGATGATCTCGGCCTTGCCGCCGCGGCGCTGCACGCGACCGAGGATCGACTCGCGCACGCCGAACCGGTCGGGCGCGACGTCGTCCATCGCGAACCCGTCGCCGCGGTCGCGGACGAACACCTCGACGGCGTCGTCGCTCACCTCGAGGTAGACCGAGTAGGGCGGGCCGCCGTGCGCGACGGCGTTGACGAGCGCCTCGCGCGTCGCCTGGAGCAGCGCCGCCGTCTCCTGCGTCGGGGTGCAGTCGCCCACCATGACGACGTCGATCACGACCGGTCCCGCGTCCAGGCCGTCGGGGCTCCCGATCGTCTGCGCGCGCCGGCCGATGCGGCCGTCCTCCACCTCGGCGACGAGTGCGCGCAGCTCGGCCGCGAGCGACGTCCCGGGCGACGGCCGGTCGTCGTAGAGCCACTCGCGCAGCTCGCGCTCCTGGGCGCGCGCGAGGCGCGCCACCGTGTCGGAGTCCGACGCCCGCGCGCGGATGAGCGCGAGCGTCTGGAGGACGGAGTCGTGCAGGTGGGCCGCGATGTCGGCCCGCTCGGCCTCGCGGGCGCGGGCCGCGCGCTCGTTCCCGAGCTCGCGCACGAGGCGCAGCCACCAGGGCGCGAGGACGAGCGCGGCCCCACCGAGCACCGCGACCGACGCGACCGTCGCGTTGACGATCTGCGACGGCCGCGCGTCCTGGCCGATGAGCAGCACGATCCCCACGAGCACGATCACGAGCCCGCCGGCGATGCGCAGGAAGCCGACCGGCGTCCGTCCGCCCGCGCGGGTGAGCAGGCGGCCTCGCTCGGTCGCGTCGAGCTGACTCCAGGCGAGCGCCGCGCCCGCGAGCGCGATGAGCACGGGGATCACCCACGACACCTCGACGTCCACCCCGGTCCGCAGCGCCACGAGCAGACCGGCCCCGCCGAGCAGGACGACGCCGATCGCGACGTCGCGCACCGGGAGCTGGCGCACGTCGCCCCGCAGGCGCGGCGCGAGGCGCGACAGCGACGCCGGCCGCTGCTCGTCGCGCGCCGCCGCGGGGTCTCCCGACGGGACGGTGAGCCACCAGAAGACGTAGAGCGCCAGGCCGGCGCCGCCCGCGAGCCCGAGGAACGCCATCGCGAGGCGCACCGCGCCGACGCGGACCCCGAGGTGCGCCGCCAGGCCCGCGCACACGCCACCGATCCACCGCCCCTGATCGGGGCGGCGCAGCGGGAGGTCGCGCGCGGTCGCCGGTGTCGTCACCCCCCGATCGTCACACGTCGTGCGCTCGACAGGGGCATCCGGGGCGGGAAACCAGGGTGGCCGGGGGACGGGTTCAGGGTCGGATCAGGGAGGCACCCGATACCGGCGGAACGCCCCGCGGACGACCATGGAGCCATGAGCACTCCTGACCTTCCCGATCCCGGCACGCAGCCCGGTCCCGCCGCGGCTGACCCCGCGGCGAGCGCGCAGCCGGGCCCCGGCCCGCAGGGCGGTCCGGTCGGCCCCACGCCGGGCGGTCCGGCCGGCCCCACGCCGGGTGGCACCGGAGCACCCCGGCCGGCCGGCTCCGACGGCTTCTTCGACGCCGTGCGCCGTGTCGGCATCGCCCGGTCCGACGACCGCTGGATCGGGGGTGTCGCCGCAGGCGTCGCCGAGCGCTTCCGCATCGACCCGCTCATCGTGCGCGGCATCCTCTTCGTGACGTTCTTCCTCGCGGGTGCCGGGTTCGTCCTCTACGGCGTGGCGTGGGCGCTGCTCCCCGAGCGTCGCGACGGCCGCATCCACCTCCAGGAGGCGCTGCGCGGGAACGTGGACGTCGCGCTGCTGGGTGCCGCCGCGTCCGTCGTCGTCGGCCTCTCCTGGAGCGGCGGCTGGTGGTCGTGGTGGGACGCTCTCCACCTCGGCTGGCTGACCGGGCTGTTCTGGGTCGCCGCGATCGTGACGATCGCCGTGGTGGCGATCTCGGCGATCACCCAGCGCGGCCCGCGAGGTCAGGGCACACGCCCGACCCCGCCCCCTGGTGTCCCCGGTCCGGGCTGGCAGGGGCCGGGCGGCCCGGGGTACGGACCCACGGGCGCGACGCCGCCGGTCGCGCCCGCCGGCCCGGTCGACGCCCCGTGGGGCTCGCCAGGAGCGTCGTCCCGTGCGGACTCTGCACAGGACCGCGCGACGTGGGGCGCGCAGACGACGTCGTACGCGTCCGGTGGTCCGGCCACGACCGCACCCCTTCCCCCGTACCTCGCGGACGCGTCGACGGGCACGCCGCGGCCTCCGGTCCCGCCGGTCGCTCCGGCCCCCGTCCGACCGACGGCGCCGAAGCCTCCCCGCCCGCCGCGCCCGAAGGGGCCGGGCTCGGCCATGACGGGGATCGTCGTGGGGCTCAGCCTCCTGCTGGGCGCCCTGCTGCTCATGGTCGACCGGCAGGGCGAGCTGCCCTGGCCGGTGTTCCTCACCTGGGTGGGCGCGTCGGTCGTCCTCGCCGGTCTGGGCATCGTCGTGAGCGGCCTGCGTGGACGCACGAGCGGCGGCCTCGGGTGGCTCGCCGTGCTCGCCCTCGTCGTGGCCCTGCCCGCGGCGGCGTGGCGCTCCGAACCGGAGCTGCTGCTGTTCGACGGCACGCGGACCGTCGAGGACGGGACGCACCGTGTGACCGACCCCGAGGTCGCCGAGGAGGGGTTCGGGGTGCGCTGGGGCGACCCGACGATCGACCTCTCGGACCTCGACCTCTCCGACGCGACCGGCCGCTCCCCCGTGGAGGTCCCGGTCCAGCTCGGCGCCGGCGACGTCCGGGTGATCGTGCCCGACGGCGTGCCCGTCCGCGCCGACGTCCAGGTGATCGCCGGGAGCGCGCGCTGGAACGTGGACGGCGACGACCGGGAGATCGACGGAGTCAGCACGCAGTCGGTGACGTTCGACAACGACGAGGTGGACGCCGGGGCCGACCCCGTGCTCGTGCTCGACGTCCTCGTCGGCGCCGGCCAGGTCACGATCGAGGAGAACTGATGAGCAACCCCCTGGACCGCGAGAACACCGCGGGCGACGACACGCGACCGCTGGGCGACGAGCTGTTCGACGGCCAAGAGACCGGGTCGGGCGACCGGCCGACCGAGCCGCTGCCGCCGACGCCCGCCGGCCCAGCGCCGTCGACGCCCGCCGGCCCTGCGCCGTCGGGATCGGCGTCCGGCCCGCTCGGCGCCCCCGAGCCGCCTCCCCGCCCCCGGGGACCGCGCGTCGCGACGATCGTCTGGGGGTTCGTGGTCGTCGCCTTCGGCGCGGTCGCGCTCGCCGCGGCGATGGGCGCTCGCGTCGACATGGGCCTCGCGGCGATCGCCGTGCTCGTCGTCGCGGGCGTCACGCTCGTCGTCGGCTCGATCGTCGCGGGCGCACGCCGCCGGCGGAGCTGACGGGGCCCTGCCGGACGGCCGGCCGCTCCTGACGGGGAGCCGTCCCGGACGTCACCGAAGGGCCGTGACCGTCAGGTCACGGCCCTTCGGTGTGCCCGAGCGACGCCGTCCCGCACGCTCTCTGCGGTGCGACCCGTCGAGAGCGGGTCATCGGCGCCCGGACGGGCAGCCGGAGAGATCAGGGGTTCGGCTCGTCGCGGCGATCGGGCGGCGTCGTCGTCTGCCCGGTGGTCGTCGTCGGACCCGTGCTCGTGGGCGGCACGGCGTCGCGGGAGGTGTCGGTCGCGGGGGCCGTACCCGCCGCGGCGGCGGCCTCGGGCGAGGCGCCCGGTGCCGTCGGGGTGCCGGTCCCGGGCGCGCCGGTCGGCTCCGTGACGGCGGCGTGCGCCGGGGCGGGGGACGCACCGGCCGCGGCGGCCCGTGCCTCGGCCCCCGGCGTGGAGAGCGCAGACGTGCGGCTCGGCGGCTGGGCGGGCGGGGTCGCCTCGGGGCGAGCCGGCGGCCCGGTGGGCGCCGCGTGCGCCGGGGCCACGTGCCGCCCGGCGTCCGACAGGTCACCCGACGACGTGGAGGCAGCAGGCGTCTCGACCGCGACGCTCGGGCCGCCGGCGAGCCGCCGCAGCGCCATGCCGACGAGGACGAACAGGATGCCGAGCCCGACGACGAGCGCGGCGACCCCGAACGCGACGACGGACGTGAAGAGGGAGGCGCGGAGGAACGACGCCGTCATCACGGTGTTACGGCGCTCATCGTCCTGCGGGAGCTGCGCGTAGGTCTGGCCGTCGGTCGCCTCGAGCGCGTGCTCGTTGATGACCTCGGCCTGCGCGTACGCGGTGAGCGGCCCGTTCACGTGGCGGCCCGCCATGAAGGAGGCGTCTTCCGAGACGGTGATCTCTTCCGCGGAGAGCTGGTTCGACACCACGATCCACGTCGCGACGCCCGCGAGGATCAGGATGATGCCGGCGATGATCGAGACGAGGCCGATGCCCCGCGCCCCCTTCGCCGGTGTGACGGTGACGGTGCTCGACATGGCGCGTTCTCCCCTTCGTCAGGACCCACCCGATCCGTCCCCTGCGGCGGCGCGCTCGGCGCGGTACCCGTGAGGACGGTCGAACCACCAGCTCGGGACCACGGTAGCGACGACGGCCTGCCGGCGCGCGGCGAACGCGCACCTCAGGGGCACGACGCGGTTGGTCACCGCGGCGAGGACCGCAGGGATGGGAGGATGCCGTCCGTGCGCATCACCCACCTGACCGACTGCTACCTGCCCCTGCTCGGCGGGATCGAGACCCAGGTCGCGCGGCTCGCGCAGCAGCAGGCGGAGGCAGGGCACGACGTCTCGGTGGTCTGCACGACGCCGTCCCGCCCGGGGGCGCACGGCGTCACCACCGAGCGGGACGGCGCGGTCACGGTCCACCGGCTCGCCGCGCGCATCCCGGGCGGCTACCCCGTCCATCCGCGCGCCCCCCACCACGTGGCGAGGATCCTGCGCGGCGCGCGGCCCGACGTCGTGCACCTGCACATGGGCATGCTCACGCCCTCGACCCAGGCCTCGCTGCGCACCGTGGTTCGCGCGGGACTGCCTGCCGTGCTCACCGTGCACAGCGTGTGGGGCGGCGCCGAGCGCGCGTTCGCCGCGCTCGACCGCGTCGTGCGGTGGTCGCGCTGGCCGGTGCTGTGGTCGGCGGTGAGCGAGCTCACCGCGGCCCCGCTGCGCCGCATCGTCGGGGACCGCGGCGAGGTCGTCGTGCTGCACAACGGCCTCGACCTCGACGCGTGGCGCGTCCCGCGCACGGAGCGCGCGGACCGCATGGAGGGTCCGGCCGTGCACGTCGTCACGGCCACGCGGTTCGCGCCGCGCAAGCGCGTGCTCCCGCTCCTCGACGTGGTGCGCGACGCCGTCGCGCGCCTCCCCGAGGGCGCCCTCCACGTGACGGTGGCCGGGGACGGCCCCGAGCTCGACGCGGCACGCCGGTTCGTCACCGAGCACGGCCTCGGGAGCGTCGTCTCCCTGCCGGGGCGCCTCGACGCGACCGGCCTGAAGCGCCTCTACGCGCGCGCCGACGTCTTCGCCGCACCGGCCGTCGAGGAGGCGTTCGGCATCGCGGCCCTCGAGGGCCAGGCCGCGGGCCTCGCCGTCGTCACGCGCTCGCAGTCGGGCGTCGCGGAACGCCTCACCGACGGCGTCGACGCGCTGCTCGCCGACGACGACGCCGGCCTCACCGACGCGCTCGTCCGCCTCGCGACCGACCCCGACCTCCTGGACCAGATCGTCGCCCACAACCGCGACGTCCCGTCCTCGGCCGGCTGGCCGCGCGTCCTCAACGACGTCGAGGCCGCCTACGCCCGAGCCGCCACCCTCACCGCAGCCCGCACCCAGGGCCGCTGACCTGCCGCCGACGACGAAGAGCGCTCAGGACGCCACCACGCACCGATCAGGCCGACCTCGAGGACCGGGGTCCGTCACGACGCCCTGAGGCGAGCCGACC
>NZ_JBZGBY010000019.1:0-87905 GCF_059159975.1 Cellulosimicrobium sp. BMG9.22
GGGCGGGGTGGGTGGGGGCGCCGCGTCGTGGTCGGGCCTGGCGGGAGCGACGCGAGGAACGAGCGGCGCGGATGGTAGACGCGGCGCCCCCACCCACCCCGCCCTCCCAACCCGACCACGTGCCGTCCGACACAAGAACCACGGTTCTACCTCGCGCGACCACGGTTCTACTTCGGCAGACCACGGTTCTACTTCGCGCGATCGGGGTTCTCCCTCGCGCGATCGGGGGTGGCACCTCGGGGTCAGGCGGCGCGCAGGGCGTCCTTGAGCTTCACGCGGGCGCCGGTGCGCAGGACGGCGTTGGAGTAGATCTTCGCGGCGAGCCACACGAGCACCGGGATGAGCGCGATCGAGAGACCGAGGGCGAGGAGCGCCTCCCAGGTCTCGGCGCTGCCGAGGGCGATGCGCACGGGCATGAGGAGCGGCGAGCACAGCGGGACGTACGACAGCCAGACGACGAGCGGGTTGTCCGGGGCCCACGGGGCGACGGACACCCCGACGATGTAGGGCACGATCATGAGGAACGTGACGGGGGTGGTCACGGCGCCGACGTCCTCCTGGCGGGAGACCAGGGCGCCGAGACCGGCCATGAGCAGCGCGTAGCTGACGAACCCGACGACGAACCACACGAGCGCCCAGGCGGCGGCGGTCCCGAGGTCGATCGTCTCGGTGTCGACCAGCCCGAGCCCCAGGGCGGTCCCCACGCCCGCGATGACGACGAGCGCGACCTGCCCCAGGCCGACGAGCCCGATGCCGAGCACCTTGCCGGCCATGAGCTGCCACGGTCGCACGGTGGACAGCAGGAGCTCGACGACGCGGCTCGTCTTCTCCTCCACGACGCCCTGCGCGATGAGCTGGCCGCTGATCATGATGGCCATGAAGAGCAGGACACCGGTGACGAGGCCGGTGACGTAGCGGGCGGGGTCGAACTCGCTCGGCTCGCCGATGGTCCGCACGGTCGGCTCGGCGGTCGCCATGTCGCCCGCGACCTCGGCGGGGTCGCCGCCGAGGCTCGCGACGGCGTCGGACAGGGCGGTCTGCTGGGCGAGCGTCGTGAACACCGCCGTGAGCCCGGTCGAGAGCTCGGACTCCACGACGACGGTGGGGTCCTCGGGTGCGCCGGTGACGAGCGCGTCGAGGTCGCCGTCGCGGACCTGGGCCTCGCCCGCTGCCTCGTCCGCGACGTCGACGGTCTCGATGTCGGTCCCGAGCGCGGTGCCCGTCGCCTCGATGTCGCCGGCGAGCGGCGCCGTCTGCGACGTGACGCCGACGCGTTCTGCCGTCGGCTCGGACGAGCCCGCGAGGTTCAGCACGAACCCGCCGAGGACGACGGCGCCGACGAGGATGACCGTGAGCCACACGAACGACTTCGAGCGGAGCCGCGTCATGATCTCGCGGCTCGCGACGAGCCGGATCGCGCCCCAGGACGACAACGTCGTCGCCGTGCCCGTGCCGGTGCGCCGTCCCGTGGGCCGACGCCCTGTGGTCTGCTGTCCCGTGCTCATGCCCCCACCTCCACGGTCTCGGCGGTGGCGCCCGCCGTGCTGCCCTCGGCGCTGACCACGTCGCGGTAGAGATCCGTCAGCGACGGGCGGACCGGCGCGAACTCGTGCACCGGCCCCGCGGCGAGCGCCGCGCGCAGGACCGCCTGCTCCCGGCCGGCCGTGCCGTCACTGCTCGCGCCCCCGATCGGGCCGCCGCTCGGCGACAGCTCGACGACGGTGCGTGACCCCTCGAGGCGGACGGCCCGCGCCTCGGGCACCGCGCCGATCCACGTCGCCCCGGGCGGCCCGTCGACCACCCATCGCTCGGTCTCGGTCCGGCGCAGCTCGTCGATGGTCCCGACCTCGACCATCGCGCCGTCCTTGATGATCCCGACGCGGTCGCAGAGGCGCTCGACGAGGTCGAGCTGGTGGGAGGAGAAGACGACGGGGACACCCTCGTCCGCGCGGTCGCGCAGCACCCCGCTCATGACGTCGACGGCGACGGGGTCGAGGCCGCTGAACGGCTCGTCGAGCACGAGCAGGTCGGGGTCGTGCGCGAGCGCGGCGGCGAGCTGGACGCGCTGCTGGTTGCCGAGCGAGAGCTTCTGCACCTCGTCGCCGCGGCGCGCGTCGACGCCGAGGGTCGTGGTCCAGCGCTCCATCGCGTCCTTGGCGTCCGCGCCGGACAACCCGTGCAGCCGCGCGAGGTAGACGAGCTGCTCGCCGACCTTCATGCGCGGGTAGAGGCCGCGCTCCTCGGGCATGTAGCCGATGCGGCGGCGCGCGGCGAGGTCGATCGGTCGGCCGTCCCAGCGGACCTCGCCCCCGTCAGCGGCGAGCACGCCGAGCACGATCCGCATCGTCGTCGTCTTGCCGGCGCCGTTGGAGCCGACGAAGCCGAAGATCTCGCCCTCGCGCACGTCGAAGGAGGTTCCGCGCAACGCGTGCACCGCGCCGTAGGACTTGGTCAGCGAGTCGATCTCGAGTGTCGCCATGGGGTCAGCAAACCACCGGTGCGGCCCCGGCACCCGGGACATTCGTCATGACCTTCCCCAGCGGGAGCAGGGGGGGTCGCGGGCTTCGCCCGGGGCTAGCCCTTCGCGTCCGTGATCAGCCGGGGTCGCTTCTCCATGTCGGCGAGCCCGTTCCACGCGAGGTTGACCAGGTGCGCGGCGACCTCCGTCTTCTTCGGCGAGCGTGCGTCCAGCCAGTACTGGCCGGTGAGCGCGACCATCCCGACGAGCATCTGCGCGTAGATCGGCGCGACCTTGGGGTCGAGCCCGCGCGTGCGGAACTGGTGGGCGAGCAGGTGCTCCACCTGAGCCGCGACGTCGCCGATGAGGCTCGAGAACGTCCCGGTGGCCTGGGCGACGGGGGAGTCGCGCACGAGGATGCGGAAACCGTCCTCGGACGCCTCGATGTACGACAGCAGCGCCAGCGCGGTCCGCTCGAGCAGGACCTTGGGGTGGCCACCCTGGTCGAGCGCGCCGGAGAGGGCAGCGGTGAGCGCCTGCACCTCGCGGTCCACGACGACGGCGTAGACGCCCTCCTTGCCGCCGAAGTGCTCGTACACGACCGGCTTGGACACCTCCGCGCGGGCCGCGATCTCCTCGACGCTCGTCCCCTCGAACCCCTTCTCCGCGAACAGCCCGCGGCTCACGACGAGCAGCTGCTCGCGCCGCTGGCTCGCGGTCATGCGGGAACGGGGGGTACGTCGGGGCTCGGCCACGAGGACCATCATGCCGTGCTGTGGTGCGGGCCACGGTGCGGATGGGGCGAGTCGGACACCCTGCGTCGTCGTGCACGGAGGCCGACCTGGCAGACTGTTCCCCGACCCACCCCGCCCCGCGGCGGCCCGGGAACAGCCGGGACGGACGCGTGACCGGGTCCGGTCCGCCTTGGTGTAATCGGCAGCACAAGGGTTTTTGGTGCCCTTGGTCCAGGTTCGAGTCCTGGGGGCGGAGCTTCGTGCCACCGAGATCGAGGGGAACACCCATGGAAGCTCAGCAGGGAATCGACGCGAGCGTCGCCCCCGCTGCCGTGATCGTCCTCGCCGCAGGCGAGGGGACGCGGATGAAGTCGTCCACCCCGAAGATGCTGCACACGCTCGCGGGCCGCAGCCTGCTCGGGCACGTGCTCGTCGCGGCGCGCTCTCTCGACCCGGAGCTGCTCGCCGTCGTCGTGCGGCACGAGCGGGACCGCGTCGCCGAGCACGCGCAGGGGGTGGACCCCCAGGCGCTGGTCGTCGACCAGGACGAGATCCCCGGGACGGGTCGCGCGGTGCAGTGCGCGCTGACCGCGCTCGACGCGAAGGCGCACGCCCAGGCGCTGCTCCACGGCGTGCCCGACGGCGAGGAGGGGCGCGGGCTCGGTGACGGGCTCGAGGGCCCGGTCGTCGTCACCGCGGGCGACACGCCCCTGCTCGACGGCGGCACGCTCGCCCAGCTCCTCGCGGCGCACGTCACGGACGGCAACGCGGTGACCCTGCTGACGACCGAGCTCGACGACGCGACGGGCTACGGGCGCGTCGTGCGCGACGCGTCCGGCGACGTCCAGCGGATCGTGGAGCACAAGGACGCCTCCGTCGAGGAGCTGCTGATCCGCGAGATCAACGCCTCGATCTACGTGTTCGACGCCGCGGTGCTGCGTCGCGGGCTCGCCACCCTCGGGCGCGACAACGCGCAGGGCGAGGTCTACCTCACGGACGTCGTCGCGGCGGCGCGCGCCGAGGGCGGTGCCGTGCGCGCGCTCGTCTCCGACGACCCGACGGTCGTCGAGGGCGTCAACGACCGCGTCCAGCTCTCCGTCCTGCGGGCCGAGATGAACCGCCGGATCCTCGAGGACTGGATGCGCGCGGGCGTGACGGTCGTCGACCCGGCCACGACGTGGGTCGACGTCGACGTCGAGCTCGCGCGCGACGTGACCCTGCTCCCCGGCACGCAGCTCCACGGGGCGACGGTCGTCGCCGAGGGCGCGACGGTCGGCCCGGACACGACGCTCGTGGACACCGAGGTCGGCGCCGGTGCGACGGTGACCCGCACGCACGGCAGCCTCGCGGTGCTCGGCGCGGGGACGAGTGTCGGCCCGTTCGCCTACCTGCGCCCCGGCACGGTGCTCGGCGCCCAGGGCAAGATCGGCACGTTCGTCGAGACGAAGAACGCGGAGATCGGCGAGGGGTCGAAGATCCCGCACCTGTCGTACGTCGGCGACGCGACGATCGGCGCGCACACGAACATCGGCGCCGCGTCGGTCACCGTCAACTACGACGGCGTGCACAAGCACCGCACCGTGATCGGCTCCCACGCGCGCACGGGCGCCGACAACATGTTCGTCGCCCCGGTGAGCGTCGGCGACGGCGCGTACACCGCCGCGGGTTCCGTCATCCGCCGCGACGTGCCCGCGGGCGCACTCGGCGTGAGCGGCGGGCAGCAGCGCAACATCGAGGGCTGGGTCGAGCGCCGTCGCCCGGGCACGGCAGCCGCCGACGCGGCCGCGGCCGCGCGCGCGAACGACCCCGAGGCTCCGCCGATCGGCGCGCAGGCCCAGGCTCAGCTCGCGGACCAGAGCGCGGCCGCCACGGCCGAGCGCCCGACGCCGCCCCCGCCCGGCCCCGACCTCGAGAGCACGCTCGACGCCCTGCGCACCGCGCGCGCGACGGACTGACCCCACGACCCCGACCCCGTCACCGGACCCCACCGAAGGAACCCGCATGAGCAGCACGATCGCCGGAAACGGGGACAAGTCCCTCGTCCTCGCCTCGGGACGCGCGCACCCCGAGCTCGCCAACGACGTCGCGCGGGAGCTGGGCATCGACCTGCTGCCCACGACCGCGTACGACTTCGCGAACGGCGAGATCTACGTCCGCTTCGGGGAGTCCGTGCGCGGCGCGGACGTGTTCATCCTGCAGAGCCACACCGCGCCGATCAACCAGTGGATCATGGAGCAGCTGCTCATGGTCGACGCCGCCAAGCGCGCCTCGGCCCGCACGATCACGGTCGTCCAGCCCTTCTACGGCTACGCCCGCCAGGACAAGAAGCACCGCGGCCGCGAGCCGATCTCGGCCCGCCTCATGTCCGACCTGTTCACCGCCGCGGGCGCCGACCGCCTCATGAGCGTGGACCTGCACGCCGCGCAGACGCAGGGCTTCTTCAACGGTCCCGTCGACCACCTGTGGGCGATGCCGATCCTCACCGACTACGTGCGCACGCGCGTCGACACGTCGAACGTCACCGTCGTCTCGCCCGACGCCGGCCGCATCCGCGTCGCCGAGCAGTGGGCGGCCAAGCTCGGGGGCGGGCCGCTCGCGTTCGTCCACAAGACGCGCGACATCACGCGCCCCAACCAGTCCGTCGCCAACCGCGTCGTCGGCGAGGTCGAGGGCCGCGACTGCGTGCTCGTGGACGACCTCATCGACACCGGGGGCACGATCGCGGAGGCCGTCCGGGTCATCCTCGCCGCGGGCGCGAGGTCGGTCGTCGTGGCCGCGACGCACGGCGTGCTGTCCGACCCGGCCGCGCAGCGCCTGTCCGAGTGCGGCGCGAGCGAGGTCGTCATCACCGACACGCTGCCGATCGCCGCGGACAAGCAGTTCCCGCAGCTCAAGGTCCTGTCCATCGCGCCGCTCGTCGCACGGGCGATCCGCGAGGTGTTCGACGACGGCTCGGTCACCTCGCTCTTCGACGGCAACAGCTGACGGTCCACGCAGTGGGAGGCGGGCGATGAGCACCTCGGGAGTGACGACCACCGGTCAGGGCGCGGTGACGGCCGCGCCGGACGTCGCCGTCGTCGAGCTGGGCGCGGAGGCGAGCGCCCCGGGCGTGCAGGACGCGCTCGACCGCGCGAACGCGGGGCTCGCCGCCGCGCGCGACGCGCTCGTCGCGGCCGGGGTCGCGCCGGCGGACGTCCGCACGTCGCAGACGTCGACGTGGACCGAGCAGCGCGAGGAGGGCCCGCGCACGACGGCGCGGCTCACCCTCCGCGCGACCGTGCGCGACGTCGCGGCGTGCGGCGAGGTCGTCCGTGCGGCGCTCGACGCCGCAGGTCCCGTCGCGCGGCTGGACTCGACGAGCCTCTCCGTCGGCGACCCGGGGCCGCTCGCCGTCGCGGCGCGTGACGCCGCGTTCGCCGACGCCCGGTCGCGTGCCGAGCAGTACGCGCGCCTCGCGGGGCGCTCGCTCGGGCCCGTCGTCGAGATCCGTGAGGATCTCGGGGGCCCGGGTCCGGTGCCGCGGATGCTCGCGGCGAAGGTCGCGAGCGACGCGCTCGTCGTCGAGCCGGGGACGCAGGAGGTCCGCGCGAGCGTCACCGTGCGCTGGGAGCTCGCGGACTGACCCTGCGCGTGCTCGATCCGTGCGTGGGGGACGAGCACGTCCGAGCCGTGACAAACGGCAGGGGTCGGCGTCTGCGGCGGGTCGTAGCGTGGACGCATGCTCATCCTCGAGGACTACCTGCTGCTCACGCTCGACGACGTGACCGGGAAGGCCGTCATCGACGCCTCGTACCGTGAGCAGGTCGCCGCGGGTGCCCTGCTGGTCGAGCTCGCGCTCCTGGGCCGCGTCGACCTCGCGGGCGACGGCAACGGCGGACGGGTCGGGCGCATCGTCGTGCGCGACCCTTCTCCGACGGGCAACGCGCTGCTCGACGAGTCGCTCGCCGTCGTCCGGTCTCGCGAGGGATCGACGCCGAAGGCCCTGGTCGCACCCCTCGCGAAGCTCAGGCCGGCGTCGCGCGCGATCGCCTCGCTCGCCGACCGGGGCGTCCTGCGGCGCGAGGACGGTCGGGTGCTCGGGATCTTCCCGACCACCCGCTGGCCCGCCGCCGACTCGCGCCACGAGGACACCGTCCGGGCCGACCTGTGGCGGGTCCTGGTCGACGGCGGCGTCCCCGACGAGCGCACGGCCGCGCTCGTCGCCATCCTGTCCGCGACGGGGCAGGCGGGGCGCGTCCTCGCCGCGGGCGGCGACCGGGGCGCGCCGGGCGTCGTGGACGCAGGTCAGGAGTGGAGCGGTGCCCGCCGTCGCGAGGTGGACCGGCGCGCGCAGGAGATCGCGCGGTCGAGCTGGGCCAGCGCGGCGGTCAAGGCCTACGTCGACGAGATCACCGCGGTGATCCTCTTCGGCGTGACGGTGGCGGCGACGGCGGGTGCGACGTCGGGCTGAACGTCGGGTGGCCGTCCGGTTTCGCCGGGCCGCCGCGCCCGGGTACAGTAGTCAGGTTGCCTCGGCGAGGGACGTCTGACGGCCGGCAGCGCTGGACCGGTGAGCACACCGGCGGCGCGGGACCGCGAGTGTCAGCCAGACCTGTTGGATCTCCGTTATCGACTGGGCGGTCGTCCTCCTGCGCGCCCGTCACACGTCCCGCGCCGACGCAGCCGCCCGTCCGGGTGGCTTCTCACCGTCCGGACAGCCGACCGCTCCCCACTGGTGGCCGGCCCGCAACGTTCTTCCAGGAGTGATCCACGTGTCCGAGATCAAGCTCGTCGCCGAGGCCCGCACCGAGTTCGGCAAGGGTGCCGCCCGCCGCATCCGCCGCGCCGACAAGATTCCCGCCGTCCTCTACGGGCACGGCACCGACCCGCTGCACGTGACCCTCCCGGGTCACGACACGATGATGGCGCTCAAGCACTCGAACGCGCTCTTCTCCATCGAGCTCGAGGGCAAGGCACAGCTCGCCATCACGAAGGACGTCCAGCGCGACCCGGTCCGCAACGTCATCGAGCACGTCGACCTGCTCCTCGTGAAGAAGGGCGAGAAGGTCGCCGTCGACATCCCCGTCGTCGTGACGGGCGAGTCCGCGCCCGGCACGATCCACATCGTCGAGCTGCAGACCCTCGCGGTCGAGGCCGAGGCGACGCACCTTCCCGAGTCGATCGAGGTCTCCATCGAGGGCCTCGTGGCCGGCTCGCAGATCCTCGCGGGCGACGTCCCGCTCCCCGAGGGCACGGTGCTCACCGCCGACGCCGACCTCCTCGTGGTCGCCATCACCGAGCCGCAGGGCGAGGCGAGCGACGCCGGCGCCGACGAGTCGGCCGAGCCGGCCGCCGAGGGCGAGTGACCTCGCACTGAGCTGCACCGATCTCCCGCGCAGCGCCCGGCACCTCATGGTGCCGGGCGCTGCGTGCACCTCCCTCTGAACCACGACGAAGGGCTGCCCTGACATGACCGACCAGCCGTGGCTCGTCGTCGGGCTCGGGAACCCCGGCCCGACGTACGCGGGCAACCGTCACAACGTCGGACACATGGCCCTCGACGTCCTCGCCGGCCGTGCCGCCGCGCGGTTCGCGCGCCACCCCCGCGCGCAGGCCGTGGTCGCGGAGGCGCGCCTCGGCATGCTGCCCGGCGGGCGACCGGGGCCGCGCGTCGTCCTCGCGAAGCCCACGACGTACATGAACGTCTCGGGCGGCCCGGTCTCGGGGCTCGCGAGGTACTACGGGATCGAGCCGGACCACGTCGTCGTGGTCCACGACGAGGTCGACATCCCGTTCGGCACCGTCAAGCTCAAGATCGGCGGGGGCGAGGGCGGCCACAACGGTCTGCGCGACATCACCAAGGCGCTGGCTACCAAGGACTACGTGCGCGTACGAGCCGGTGTCGGGCGCCCGCCGGGCCGCCAGGACACCGCCGACTTCGTGCTCAAGGACTTCAAGGGGCCCGAGGCGAAGGAGCTGCCGTTCCTGCTCGACGACGCCGCGGACGCCGTCGAGATGCTGCTCACCGAGGGCCTCCTCGCGGCCCAGGGGAAGTTCCACACCAAGGCCTGACCGCGCGCCGTGCGAGCGTGCCCGAGACCGTACGGGCATGCCAGGACGCCCGTTTTCACCCGGGTGACGTCCCTTCGTCCCCCTCTCGCAGCGGCCTCGCCGACCTAGGCTGGACGTCTGCGCTCGCGAGGAGGACCGATGACCCACGGTGTCGCGCTCGCGCACGACTACGCGACACAGCGGGGTGGTGCCGAGCGGGTGGCGCTGCTGCTGGCAGACGCCTTTCCCGGTTCGCCGATGTACACGACGCTGTACGACCCCGCGGGGACGTTCCCCGAGTTCGAGGGGCTCGACCTGCGCACGTCCGCGCTCGACCGGGCGGGCATCCTGCGGCGCCACCACCGCCTGGCGCTCCCGTTCCTCGCCCCCGCGGTGGACCGCCAGCGCGTCGACGCGGACGTGCTCGTCGCGTCCTCCACCGGCTGGGCCCACGGGTACCGCGGTGCGCGGCGCACGGTCGTCTACTGCCACGCACCGGCTCGCTGGCTCTACCAGCGCGACCGCTACCTCGGGCCCGCGAAGGGGTCCGTCGCGCACCGGGCCCGACGGCGGGCGGCGGCCGCGGCGCTCGGCCTCGTCTCCCCGGGGCTGCGCCGGTGGGACGTCGCGGCCGCAGGACGTGCGGACGTGTACCTCGCCAACTCGACCGTCACGCAGCGGGCGGTCCGCGACGCGTACGGCATCGAGGCGGAGGTGCTCCCGCCACCGCCGGCGATGCTCCCGACCGGTGAGGAGCGCGAGGTCCCAGGCGTCGAGCCCGGGTTTCTGCTGTGCGTCGCGCGGCTCCTGCCGTACAAGAACGTCGACGTCGTGATCGAGGCCGCGCAGGCGACCGGGCGGACGCTCGTCGTCGTCGGCGACGGCCCGGACCGCGGCCGGCTCCAGGCGTTGGCCGAGCGCAGCGCGGCGCCCGGCGGGCGGACCGCGCGGGGCCGCGTGCACCTGCTGGGCCGTGTCGACGACGCCACGCTGCGCTGGGTCTACCGCAACGCCTCGGCCCTCGTGGCCGCGTCGTACGAGGACTACGGGCTCTCGCCGCTCGAGGCGGGCGCGTTCGGGCGCCCGAGCGTCGTGCTCCGCGACGGCGGGTACCTCGACACCGTCTCCGACGGCGTCAACGGTGTCTTCTTCGATGCGCCCCGCCCCGATCTCGTCGCCGCGGCCGTCGAGGTGTCGGCCGCGCGACCGTGGGATGATGACGCCGTGAGGGAGCACGTCGCGGGCTTCGGCCGGGACCGGTTCGTCGAGCGGCTTCGCGGCGTGGTGTCCGGCCGCCCGGAGGCCGCCTCACGAGCGTCCGGCGGAGGAGGTGGCCGATGACGATCAGGGAGTTCCTCCGGACGATCTGGGACGGCAAGTACTACGTCCTCGTCGCCGTGCTCGTCGTCGTCGCCGGCGCCGCGTTCTACGTCGAGCGCCAGGACACGGTCTACGAGTCGACGGCCTCGGTGCAGGTCGTCGCGGCCGAGTCCGTGCCGGGCGCGAACCAGCAGGCCTCCTCCGTGACGGTCGACACCGACCCCGAGATCGTGCGACTTCCCGCCGTGATCGAGCCGGCGGCCACGGAGCTCGGCGACGGGACGGCGCCCCGCGCGCTCGCGGCGTCCGTGCAGGCCTTCTACGACCCGGAGACCCGGACCATGTCCGTGGTCGCCCAGGCGGGGACGCCCGAGGTCGCGGTCGTGCGCGCGAACATCGTGGCGCAGGCCTACATCGCCCACCTCCCCACCGTCCTCGACGGGCAGGTCGCCGCGCTCGACGAACGACGCGAGGCCCTGCGTGTGCAGCTCGACGCCATCCAGGCCGAGCTCGCCGCCGACGCGGCCGACCCGCTCGCCCTCGCCGAGCGCGACACGATCGTCGAGCAGTACCAGTCGATCTCGGCCCTGCGGAGCACGTTCGAGTCGATCGTGAGCCCCGCGGTCCTCGTGGACCCGGCGACGTCGGCCGTGCCGCTCGGCATGCCCTCTCTGGTCGTCCTCGCGCTGGCGGTGCTCACCGGTCTGCTCGCCGGGGTCGGGCTGGCCTTCGCGCGGCGCGGGCTGGACCTGCGCGTCCGTGGTCCGGGCGAGGCCGCCGGCCTCGCCCAGACGCCGGTGCTCGCCGAGCTCTACGACGTGCGCGGTGCGGACAAGGACTTCCGTCGGACCGGCAACCTGCCGGTCTCGAGCCGGCACGCCTCACCGTTCACCGAGTCCGTCCGCGAGCTGCGCACGGCGGTGCGCGTGTCCCTCGGCGACGCCCCGCACGCCGTCGTCATGGTGACGGCCGCCGACCCGCACGCTCCCCGGGCGTTCATCACGGCGAACCTCGCGGCCTCGTTCGCGCTGAGCGGTCGGCCGACGATCGTCCTGTGCGGCGACCTGCGGAGGCCGCAGCTCGCGGAGCTGCTCCCGGCCCCGACGGGGTGGCAGGGCTCGGCGCTCGAGCTGCGTCCGACACGCATCCCCAACCTGCGTCTGATGCCGGTGCACGACGAGGAGATGGACCCGGCCGACTTCCTCGCGACGGCCCAGGTCCGGACGATGGTCGAGCGCCTGAAGGACGAGGGGGCGATCGTCGTGGTGGACGCGCCCCCGGTCCTGGCCGCGGCCGACGCGACCATCCTCGGCGGCTACGCCAACGGCGTCGTCCTCGTCGCCTCGCTCGAGCGGACCGACCGCGCCGTGCTCCAGGAGGCGGCCGAGAGGCTGCGCATCAACCACGTGCCCCTGGTCGGCGTCGCCCTCGCCGGGGTGAAGGGCGACCGGCGCATGCACTACGCGACGTCCTACGGGACGGACGCCCCGCTCGTCGCGACGGCGGAGGCGCCCGACGCCACGGCGGGCGAGCCGGACGCCGCCGGTCCGCCGGACGAGCCGGCCACGACCGGGACCGGCGCCGCAGAACCGGCTGCCGAGCCCGACGCCGAGCCGCGCGGGTCCGCGGAGAGCAGGGCGCAGCGGCGCCGGCTCGAGCCGCAGTGGGCGAAGGTCCCGGCGTCCGAGGAGAGCGCCGCGGACCTCCCCGAGGAGACCGAGAGCGACACCGCGGGGATCCGGCGCCGACCCTTCCGATGGTGAGCACGCCCGACCCGCGGACCGTGCGGGTCCTCGTGCTCGACCACACCGCGGAGCTCGGGGGCGCGGAGCTCGCGCTGGTCCGGCTGTGCACCGCGCTGGACACGTCGGTCTCGGTGGGGTGCGTCCTCTTCGCGGACGGGCCGCTCGTCGGGCTGCTGACGGCTCGGGGGGTCGACGTGCAGGTGGTCGCGATCGACCCGGCGCTCGGCCGTGCGTCCCGCGACGAGCTCGGGTCCGTGCGCGGCGGGCAGCTGCGGCGGGCACGGGCGGCCCTCCGCTTCCAGCGCACGCTGCACCGGGTCATCCGCGAGGCCGAGCCGGACGTCGTCCACACGACCTCGCTCAAGGCGGACCTCCTCGCTCTGGTGCCGGCCGCGCTGGCGCGACGTCCGCTCGTCTGGCACGTGCACGACCGGATCGCCCCCGACTACCTCCCGCGGCCGCTCGTCGTCGCGGTGCGGCTGGCGTCGTGGCTGCCGCGAGCGCTCGTGACGAACTCGCTCGCGACGGCGGCCACCCTGCCGCGCCGGTCCACGGTCGCCCGTCCGGGCCTGGAGCCTGGCCAGGTGCGGGCGGTCCCGCGCGAGCGGCCGGGAGGACCGCCGGTCGTGGGGCTCGTCGGGCGGATCAGCCCGACGAAGGGGCAGCGCGAGCTGGTCCGTGCGGCCCCGCTGGTCCTGGCGCGGCACCCCGGCACGACGTTCCGGGTGGTCGGGGCGACGACGTTCGGGGAGGACGGCTACGAGGAGAGCGTCCGCGCCGAGGCGCAGGCGCTCGGGGTGGCGCACGCCGTCGTGTGGACCGGCAGGGTCGACGACCCCGCACAGGAGCTCGACCGGATGACCGTCCTGGTGCACGCCTCGCCCGTGCCGGAGCCGTTCGGCCAGGTCGTCGCCGAGGCCATGGCGCGCGGCGTCCCGGTGGTCGCGACGGACGCCGGCGGCGTGCCCGAGATCGTGGGTCGGGGTCCGCAGGCCCTCGGCCTCCTGGTGCCCCCGGGTGACGTGGAGGCCCTCGCCGCCGCGGTCGTGGCGGCGCTGGACCGTCCCGATCAGGCCGAGGAGCGCGCACGGCGGGCGTGGCGGGAGGTGCAGGAGCGCCTGACGGTCGGGTCGACGGCGCGTGCGGTCACCGCGGTGTGGCGACGTGCCGCGCGACCCGGGCGACGACGTCGGCCATGAGCGCGGCCTGACGCTGCCAGGTCGGCAGGCCGGGCGGGGGTGGCAGGACCGCCGCCGAGGGCTCCCGCAGAGCGGCGCGGAGGGCGTCCGGGAAGGCGGCGGCGTCGGCCACGACGACCTGCTCGGCGGCGAGGTCGCGGAAACCCGCCACGGGCGTCGAGACGACGCTCCTCCCGGCGGCCAGGTACTCGTAGGCCTTGATCGGGTCCAGGCTCTCCGTGAACGCGGACACGACGTGGGGGACGAGGAGGACGTCCGCGTGCTGGAGGTAGGCGGGGACGTCGTCGCGGGGCCGGCTGCCCAGCATCACGACGCCCGCGTGCTCCAGCCGGGCGAGCGTCGTCCGGTCCACGTCGACGACCGGCCCGACGAGCACGACCCGGCCGGTGCCGTCGAGGTGCCGGGCGGTCCGCTCGAGGAGCCGCAGGTCGAAGCGGTCGGGGTGGACGGTGCCCAGGTAGAGTGCGACGGGTGCTTCGGGCAGGTCCGGCGGGCGGGGGTACGGCGCCCGGTACCGCTCGAGGTCGACGCCGTTGGTCACGAGCGTGACGTCGCGCCGTGCCCCCTTGGTGGCGGCGAGGCCCGGCGAGCAGACCACGACCTCGGCGCAGTGCTCCAGCAGGGCGTCCTCGTCCGCGACGAGGCGGTCGTGCTCGTCGGGGCTGCGGTCGGCCGCGAGCCAGTCGTCGGTGACGTCGTACAGCGCGGGCCAGGGTGTGCGGGCGAGCATCCTGGCGCCGGAGGGGTCGTTGACCCACAGGACGGGCGAGTCCATCCGGAGCCGGCGGGCGGCCCGCTCGGTCGCCCGGGCGAGCCGCTCGTCCACCCGGCGGTCGAGCCGGCGTGGGAGCGCCTTGGTGGGCTCGAGCAGCCACAGCCGGCCCGGCCCGACGCCCTCGGGCAGCGGGCCCCTGCGCAGCCCCCGGCCCCGGCGCGGTGCGCGGCCGCGGCTCACCTGGAACAGCGGGTCCGCCGACGGCTCGACGAACAGGACGCGCAGGTGCGGGTCGGCGCGCAGCATCCCGGCGAGGAGGTACTGGTTGCGGCGCCAGACGGCGTCCCACGTCTCCAGGGACACCACCACGAGGTCGGTCATGCGCGCCCCAGCACCGCGCGGTAGACCGCCGTCGTGCCGTCGACCCAGGCGGCGATGCTGAACTCGTCGCGCCGGCGCGCACGGGCGGCGTGCCCCAGTGCTTCGCGCCGGCCGGGCGAGGCCGCGAGCGCGGAGAGCGCGGCACCGGCTGCGGCGGCGTCCGCCGGGTCGTAGAGCGCCGTCGGGTCGAGGCCCTCGAGGAGCTCGACGTGGCCCCCGGCCGCCGCCGCGACGACGGGCAGGCCGCTCGCCATCGCCTCGAGGACGCTCAGCCCCAGCCCTTCGACGGGGCACGGCGCGAGCAGCAGGGCAGCGCGGGCCATGAGGGCGTCGACGTCGTCGCGACGCCCGAGGAAGCGCACGTGCGGAGCGATGCCGAGCTCGTCGGCGAGCGACTCGAGCTGCGGCCGCAGGGCGCCGTCTCCCGCGAGGTCGAGGCGCCAGCCGGCCCCGCCGAGGCCGGACGCCGCGAAGGCGTGCAGGGCGAGGTCCGTGCGCTTCTCCGGCTCGTGGCGCTGGGCGACGAGCACCACGGGGTCGCGTCCGTCGGCGGGGCGACCGGGGTCGCGGTCCTCGACCCCCGGGTGCACGACGGTGCACGGCCCCTCGACGGCGTCGGCCACGTACCGGCTGATCGCGAGCTGGGCCGCCACGGGTCGGCGGGCCACCGCCGCGACGGCGGGACCGAGGCGTCCGGTCCCGCGGGGCCGTGCGAAGTGCCGGGTGCTGACGACGGGGCCGACGCCGTGCCGGGTGAACGTCGCGACGGCCGCCGCGATCTCGGCGGCCGTCATGTGGACGTGCACGACGTCGGCGCCCGGGCCGTGGGTCAGCAGCGCACCCAGCACGGCCGTGGTCGTGGCGGCGGGTACGACGCGGACCGGGCCTGCACCCGTCGCCGTGCGCATCCAGGTCGGGTCGCCGCCCACGACGACGACATCGTCGCCGCGCTCCGCCTGGGCGCGCGCGAGGGTCGCGACGTGGCGCTCGACGCCCGCGAACCCGTCGGACCGCACCGCGTGCAGGACCCTCATGCGCGCGACCTCGTGCGGCCCGCAGTCCCGGACCGCGGCGGCAGCGCCTCGAGCACGTCGAGGTAGCGGCGGGCCACGGCGGTCCACGAGTGCTCCAGCGCCACGGTGCGGGACGCGTCCGAGAGCGCCGCCCGGTCGCGGGCCGCGAGGTCCCGCACGGCGGCGGCGACGGCGGCGGGGTCGCCCGTCACGACGTGACCGGTGACGCCGTCCGTCACGACGTCGGGCACGCAGCCGACCGCCGTCGCGACGACGGGGACGCCGCACGCGAGCGCCTCGAGGACCACGAGCCCGAAGGACTCGTAGGTGCTGGGCAGGACGAGCGCGTCGGCCGCGGCGAGCACCGGGCGCGGGTCGCCGAGGGCGCCGTGCAGGTGGACGCGTCCGGTCAGGCCCCGGCCCTCCACCTGGCCCCGCAGCGCCGCGACCATCGAGTCGGTGCCGCCGACCACCGAGAGGTGGACGGCGGGGTCGAGCCGTTCGAGGGCGTCGAGGACGACGGGCAGGCCCTTGCGCTCGTACTCGTGGCCGACGAAGACGAGATGGGTCGTGCCGTCCGGCAGGTCCAGGTCGCGCCGGGCCCGCTCCCGCTCGGCGGCGGTCGGCGGCACGTACCGCTCCACGTCGACGCCGTTGCCGAGGACGACCGTCGGGGGGCGGAGCCGGGGGTAGGTCCGGCGCAGCGCGGCGTCGTCCTCGGCGACGAGGTCGACGACGAGGCGGTGCGTGCGTCCGGAGTAGCGCAGGTGGTCGCGCGCGGCGATGAACAGGTGCATGGGGTTGCGCAGCATCCGCAGCGCGTAGGCGCCGCGCGAGCGCATCGCGACCTGGAGGATGCCGTGGTTGACGTAGACGTCGCCGGCGAGCGCGTCGTTGTGGCACACCCCGACGACGTCGCCGAGGCGGCCGAGCCGGTCGAGACGGCGCCGCGCGAGCACGGTGCCGACGGTGGAGAACCACACCACGCGGGCGGCGAGCACGAGCTTGCCGCGCGCACCGGTCCCCGGTTCGGGCAGCCACGAGCCGGCCGCGTCCGCCAGGGTGAACCGTGCGGTCTCGACACCGAGCCGGTCCCACTCCTGCTCCAGGTGGTGGGCGACCGCGCCGACCCCCGTCCCAGGGCCGAGGGTGGGAACGATCTGCAGGATCCTCATCGGCGTGCGGTCTCCATCTCACGGACGGACGGCAGGTCGCCGTCGGGGTCGATCGTCACGAGGCCGGAGCGGAACGCCTCGCGGGAGCGGGCGTACGCCTCGGCGCCAACGCACACCCCGGCGACCGCGAAGGGGAGGGTGACGACGATGGCCGACCAGAAGAGGTCGAACTGGCCCTGGACGAACCGGGACAGGAGCACCGTGAGCGCGAGGGTGCCGAACCGGGGGTTCATGCGCCACAGCACGACGACGCTCCCCCCGAAGAGCACGAGGAACCCGAGCAGGCCGACCAGCCCGGCGGACGACAGCACCTCGAGCTCCGCGTTGGGTGGCTGGAAGCCGTACTCCGTGCGCCCGGCGGTCCACCACCGCAGGCCCACACCGAACCACGGGCTGGTGCGCCATACCTCCAGCGCCTGCTGGTACCAGGTGAGCCGCTGGTTCGCGGAGTTGAACTCGTTGTCCGACGAGAGCTGCTCCTGGACGGCGAGCCACACGAACCAGATCGCCGGGATCGCCGCGAGCAGGATGAGCTTGGACCTCTTGCGGTCGGGGTCCGAGCGCAGCGTGATGATCATGACGCCGACGGCCAGGCCGACGAGGGCCTGGCGTGCCTGGGACGCGACGACGCCGAGCGTGCACAGGGCGAACGAGAGGTGCGCGAACCAGCGGGGCCAGCCGACCCACCACGGCCGGGCGTAGGCGACGAGGGCGGCGATGCCGAGCACGCACCCGACGAAGTTCTTGTGCATCCCGTACGGCCACGAGAGATAGACCGGGCCGTCGTACCCGATGGCCAGGTTCTGGAGCGCCGTCACGCACGTGGCCGCCGCGATGACGAGGCACGGGACCATGAGCAGCGTGAGGGCGACGCGCGCGCGGCCCGCGCGGCCCACGGCCCAGCCCACGACGAGGGCGCCGCCCGTCGACAGCCAGGCGTGGAACCACTCGACGGTGTTGGCGAGGTAGGGGTTGGCCACGACGGTGAAGAGCGTCGCGACCTGGTAGACGGCGGTGAGCCACAGCAGCGAGCGCATGGGCCGGGAGAACGGCCGGGGCCCGAGGACGAGGGCGGCCCAGAACGCGGCGAACACCGCGAGGTCGCTCAGGGTGAGGTCCACCCCGCCGGCGCTCACGCGCTGGACCACGATGACGGCGGGCATGGCGAGGACCGGCAGCGCGACGGGCTCGTACGCCGTCAGCCCGACCACGAGGACCACCGCGGCGGCCCCGACCGCGTACGGGGTGTAGGCGGGCACGAGGTATCCGACGAGCGCGAGCAGCGCCGCGACGACGACCGTCCCGACGACCCACGCGAGCGACCGGCGGATCACGACGACCCCGGTACCCGATACCGCTGCTCGGCCGCGGCGGGACCCCGGACGTGCAGGCGCAGGCGTCGTCGGGCGCTCTCCCGTGCCTCCCCGCGCGTGAGCACCGACCGCGCGGCGGAGCCGACGACGGCGCCCCCGCGCGCGACCCACCAGCCGGCCGCGCCGTGGTGCTTGCGCTGGAAGTGCTCCTGGGACGCGTGGAAGTGGGTGTCGCGCCGGACCGGGTCCGAGCTCGTCGCCCCGCCGAGATGGACGGCCACGACGCCCCGGTCGACGACGTGGCGCCAGCCGCGCAGGTTCGCGCGGTACGCCCAGTCGGTCTCCTCGGCGTAGAGGAAGAAGCGCTCGTCGAACCGGCCGACGTCGGCGAGCGCGTCGGCGGAGAGCAGCAGCACGGAACCCACGACGAAGCTCCGGTCGGGCCGCACGGGGCGCAGCCGCCCCAGCCCGACGGCCTCGACCCACGTCGCCCACGGCGACGGGTAGGGCCACACGACGCGCGCGGGACGGCCGTCGCCGTCGACCTGCGCCGGGCCGACGCTCGCCGTCCGCGCGGACGCGTGCAGCGTCCGGACGAGGCGGCGCACGTCGTCGAGCGAGACCACGGCGTCGGGGTTCAGGAGGAGGACGTCGCGCCCCGGTTCCTGGCGGTGCGCGAGGGCGTGGTTGACGCCCGCCGCGAAGCCCCCGTTGCGTCCCGGGTCGAGGTACCGCCCGCCGGCCAGCTCGACGATCTCGCGGATCCGGGGGAGGGAGGAGTTGTCGACGACCGTGAGCGGGAGCTTGCCCACGAGCGGCGCGAGCGCACTCTCGACGAGCTCGGGCGCGCCGTACGCGACCAGGACGACCTCGGGGTCCTCGTGCTCGCGTCCCGCACGGGCCGGCGGGGAGGACGTCCGTGCGTCGATCGCCGCGTACAGCTCCCGGTACCGGTCGGCGACGTGCTCCCACGTGCACGCGGCGGCCCGTCGCAGCCCGGCCTCGCGCAGGGAGGCGGCGAGCTCCGGGTCGGTGACGACGCGGACGACG
Organism: Cellulosimicrobium sp. BMG9.22; assembly: GCF_059159975.1. NCBI lineage: Bacteria > Bacillati > Actinomycetota > Actinomycetes > Micrococcales > Promicromonosporaceae > Cellulosimicrobium > Cellulosimicrobium sp. BMG9.22. Next base: position 19,134 of record NZ_JBZGBY010000019.1, read on the forward strand.
GCGGTGCGCAGGGCCTCCGCGTCGTCGGGCGGGACGAGCACGCCGGCGTCCGCGACGACGTCGGGCAGCGCACCCGTCCTCGTCGCCACGACCGGGACGCCGCAGGCCATCGCCTCGACCGCGACCCGACCGAACTGCTCGACCCAGCCCGGCGTCTCGCGCGACGGCACCGCGAGGACGTCGAGCGTGCGGTAGAAGTCGGCCATCGCGCCGTCGGCGAGCGTCCCGACGAAGCGCACCCGGTCGCCCAGCGGGCGGGCACGCTCGCGCAGCGCGTCGCCCTGCGGGCCGTCGCCGGCGACGTGCAGCTCCAGACGGTCGTCGGCGGCGACCGCGTCGAGCAGGACGTCCACGCCCTTGTGCGGCGCGAGGCGCCCGGCGTAGCCCACGAGCGCCCGGCCGCCGCGGGGCGTGGTCCCGGGGGACGCCGAGCCGGTGGGCGCCGACCCGGGGTGGAAGACGTCCGGGTCGATCCCGAGGGGGATCGTCTCGACGAGCCCGCGCGCCCCCTTGCGGCGCACGACGCGGCCCGCCTCGTCGTTGCACACGGAGACCGCGGCGGCACCGTGCAGCGCCCGGCGCTCGAACCACCGGAACGGCCACGGGTAGCGCTTGTCGAGGTTCTGCGCCGAGTACAGGACGTAGGGCGCGACCGGGCCGGGGTCCCGGCCACGCAGCCGGTCGACGGCGCGGCGGGCCCACCGCAGGGCGAGCACCTCGGCGGTCGCGAGGGCGAAGGGCTCCTCGTGCAGGTCCAGCACGTCCCAGCGCTCGGCAAGCAGCCGCCACAGCGGTCGCGGGTCGTAGACGAACAGCGCCGGGTGCGTGCCGAGGGTCCGGGCTCCCGTGACGAGCTCGCCGGGCCGGGGCTCGAGCCGCACCCGCGCGCCACCCTCGTCCCAGGCCCGCGCCGACACCAGGTGCACGTCGGTGCCGCCGCGCCGCAGTGCGCGCTCACGCTCGCGCCACGCCGTCACGACGGCGCTGTGGGAGACGCGAAGGACCTTCACGCTGCGATTCTTCCCCAGCGTGCCCCCGCTGCGGTCGTCCCGGGGCGGATATCACCCGGTCGATCTGTGCCGATCCGCGGATTTGCGGTGCGTCCGCGCGAATTCCACCCGCTCGGGGCCTTCCGTCGTGCCGCAGGATGGGTAAGTTCGGTCCCGACCAGCCAGCCCGAGGAGGGGGAGTGCCGTGCGCGTGCTCGTCGACGGTGACCGTGGATACATCGGGGCGGTGCTCGTGCCGTTCTTCAGAGCCGCGGGCCACGAGGTGGTGGGGCTCGACGTCGGCTGGTACGACGGGTGCGACTTCGGTCCGCCCGTCAGTGGCTACGAGCAGCGCACGGGCGACATCCGCGACGTGCGGCCCCGCGACCTCGAGGGGTTCGACGCCGTGGTGCACCTCGCGGCGATCTCCAACGACCCGCTGGGCCACCTCAACCCGGACGCGACGTACGCGGTGAACGCGCACGGCGCGGTGCACATGGCACGCACCGCGAAGGAGGCCGGCGTACCGCGCTTCCTCTTCTCGTCGTCGTGCTCGCTCTACGGGGCGGGTGGCGACGCCGCGGTCGCCGAGGACGGCGCGTTCCGGCCCGTCACGCCCTACGGTGAGAGCAAGGTCATGGCCGAGGAGGGCATCTCGGCGCTCGCGGACGACACGTTCTCGCCGTCGTACCTGCGCAACGCGACGGCGTACGGGTCGTCCCCGCGGCTGCGGGCCGACATCGTCGTCAACAACCTGACGGGCACCGCGTTCACGCGCGGCGAGGTGCGGCTGCAGTCGGACGGGTCGCCGTGGCGGCCGCTCGTCCACGTGGAGGACATCGCCCGGGCGTTCCTCGCGACGCTCGAGGCGCCGCGCGACGTCGTGCACGACGAGGCGTTCAACGTCGGCCGCGACGAGGACGTCGTGCAGGTGCGGACCATCGCGGAGCAGGTCAGCGAGATCACCGGCGCCCCGGTGTCGTTCGCGGCGGGCGCCGGCCCGGACACGCGCGACTACCGCGTCGACTTCGGCAAGATCACGTCGGTGCTGCCGGCGTTCGCGCCGCGCTGGACCGTGCCGGACGGGGTCCGGCAGATCTGGGAGCACGCCGGGGAGCGCGGGCTGTCGGTCGAGGACTTCGAGGGCCCGCGCTTCGTGCGGCTGCGCCGCATCGAGGAGCTCGCCGCGTCGGGGCGGCTCGACCTGGGCGACCTGAGGTTGAGCGGTCGGGCGGGGCAGCCGGCGTGACCTCGCACAGCACGCGTCGACGTCGGCGCGCCGGCGGGGGGAGGGTCCGCACATGAGCGCGGCCGCACCACCCGTGAGCGTCTGCGTGCCGGTCTACAACGGCGAGCGGTTCCTCGACGAGACCCTGGCCTCGATCCGTGACCAGACCTTCGACGAGATCGAGATCGTCGTGTCCGACAACGGCTCGACGGACGCCACCTCCGAGATCTGCCGGCAGCACGCGTCCGAGGACGCGCGGATCCGGTACGTCCGCCACGACGTGAACCGGGGCGGACTCTGGAACTTCAACGAGTCGATCCGCCTCGCCCGCGGCGAGACGCTCAAGGTCGCGGCCGCGGACGACCTCCTCCGGCCGCGCTTCCTCGAGGCCTGCGTCGACGCGCTGCGGGCGGGCGGTCAAGAGGTGGTGCTCGCGTACCCGCGGACGCAGATCATCGACGAGCACGGGCTGGTGACCGAGAGCCTGAACGACGCGGCCCTGCGGGGAGACCGCTCGACACCGCACGAGCGCATCGCCGAGTTCCTCAGGGCGCAGGCCGCGCACCTCGTCTTCGGGCTCCACCGCACGGAGGTCCTGCGGACGACGCGTGGCTTCCGCCCGACGATCGGGAACGACGTCGTCGTCCTGACGGAGATGGCGTGCCGTGGGCGTTTCGCCCTGGTACCCGAGCAGCTCTTCCTGCAGCGTCGTCACTCGACGCAGTTCTCCGCCCAGGGCGCGCGCCAGGTGCAGTTCCACGCACCGGGCAAGAACGTCCGGTTCGACTTCCCGCACGCACGTCTCGCGGGGGAGCTGTGGTCGGCGGTGACGTCCTCCGACCTGCCGGCCGGCGAGACGGCTCGCTCGCTCTCCGCGGTGACGACGACCTGGATCCTCCCACGGTGGCGGGGGGTTGCCGGAGACGTGCGGCGCGCCGTCACCGGTCGCTAGCCCGGCACCCCGGGTCGCGGCCTCACACGAGCGACGGCACGGCCAGTCGCCCGGACTGGTCGGCGCGCAACCGGTCGGCCAGGCGCCCGTCGGGCACCGTGACGTCCGCGTACGTGACGACCTCGTCCCGCGCGACCGGTCGGCGGAGGGTGCACCCCTCGGCCAGCCCGACGGGCAGCAACCCGTCGCGCGCCGTGACGTCCGCGCGCTCGCACTCGCCGTAGTAGTGATAGCCACCCAGCGCGTCCAGGACCGTCCCCGCCGGCAGGTCCGTCTTCGCGACGGTGACGACGTCGACGGTCGGCGGGCCGGCGGGGTGCAGTGTCGGCTCTCCGAGCAGCACGGCGCGCGCGATCGTGTCCGGCACCTCGAAGTGGCACAGGTGGTAGGGCGCGTAGAACGAGTACAGCGGACCCGTGCCGAGCTTGTAGAGCTCGAGGTAGTGCTGCTGGCGGGGATCGTCCATCGCCGCCAGGACGAACACGCCCGGGCCGGGCCGGGCCCCGACGACGTAGTCGACGACTCCTCCCAGGGCCCGCAGCTCGTCGACGTCGTACATCGTCGTCAGCTCGTCGACGTGACCGTGGTGGTCGCGCCCGAGGAGCCCGCGGCGGTGCACGGACATGCCGGTCGCGTTGGCGACGAGCGCCTGCTCGACGTTGACCTTCGTGCCGTCCGCGAAGCTCGTGACCATGTGCGCGTCCTGGCCCCAGCGCTGCGCGAAGCCCTGCTGCGTCGTGGGGGTGCGGAAGCGGTCCTGGAGGCCCTTGATGTTGCCGCAGACCAGCGGCGTGAGCCCCTTGCGGGAGACGAACCGGTGGAGGTTCATCTGGACGCCGGGCTGGTCGCCGTCACACCCGGTGTACACGACGCCCGCGGCCGCGGCGCGGCACGCGAGCTCCCACCCGATCGTCGCGTCGAGCTCGGCGTTCATGAGGACGAGGTGCTTGCCGTGCGCGAAGGCGCTCAGCGCGGCCTGGGCGCCGAACTCCACCGCGCCCGTGACGTCGACCACGACGTCGACCTCGTCGGCCGCCGTCAGCGCCTCGACGTCCTGCGTGAGAGCGACGCGACCCGCCCGGACGGCTGCGTCGACCGCGTGCGCCGTGTCGACGACGTCGACGTCCTCGACACCGGCCCAGCGCAAGGCCTCGCGCCCTCTGCCGGCGTCGCGGCAGTGCACCGCGGTGACCGTCATGCCCGGGGTCGATCCCATGATCTGCAGGATCAGCGCCTTGCCCATGAAGCCCGCGCCCAGGATGCCCACCCGTACGGGGCGCCCGGCCGCTGCGCGCCGGGTGAGCTCGACGTCCGTCGTGATCGTCATGCCGGGGCCTCCGCGCGGTCGGACATCAGGGGCCAGGCCGCGTCCTTGGCCGAGACGACCGCCACCGCCGCGGGCCACGGGATCCCGAACGCCGGGTCGTCGAACCGGTAGCCGTCCTCGGACCCGGGCACGTAGGGGCCGGAGACCTGATAGGTCACCTCGGCGTCGTCGGTGAGCGTCTGGTAGCCGTGCGCGACGTACGGCGGGACGAACAGCGCCCGGCGGTTCGCCGCGGTCAGCTCGACGAGGACGTGCTGGCCGAACGTCGGCGAGCCGGGCCGGACGTCGACCGCGACATCGGCGACGGCGCCGGCCACGCAGCGGACGAGCTTGCCCTCGGCGTGCGGAGGTGTCTGCCGGTGAAGCCCTCGGACCGTGCCGGCGAGACGGTTGTACGACACGTTCGCCTGCGCGACCAGCGACGGGAGCCCGGCTGCCGCGAAGGCGTCGGCGTCGAAGGTGCGGGCGAAGAACCCTCGCTCGTCGGACAGCAGGTCGAGCTCGACGATCGTCACGCCGTCGATCGCGGTGGGTACCAGTCTCACGTCAGCTCCAGATCTTCCACGGTGCGTCGTTGGTGTCCCAACGACGGTTGAGCTCGGTCCAGTCGCGGAACGTGTCCATCCCCATCCAGAACCCGTTGTGCTCGTACACGCCGAGCTGCCCGTCGCGCGCGAGCTTCTGCAGCGGGCGGTGCTCGAGCATCTCGTCCGGGTCGTCGACGAGGTAGTCGTCGAGGAACGATCGCTCGAAGAGGAAGAAGCCGCCGTTGACCCAGCCGGTGGCCAGGGTGGGCTTCTCGTTGAACTCGGTCACCGCCGTCCCGGTCACGTGCATCTCGCCGTAGCGGCTGCTCGGGTGCACCCCGGTCACGGTGCCGACGGACCCGGACCGCTCGTGCTGCGCCAGGAGCTCGTCGATGCGGACGTCGCCGATGCCGTCGCCGTAGGTGACGGCGAACCGGGGCGCGTCGAGGTACTGCGCGGCGCGGTGGATGCGCGCGGCCGTCGCGGTCGTGAGGCCGGTCTCGGCGAACGTCACGCACCAGTCCTCGACCTCGTTCGTGTGGAACACCGCCGGCTCGCCTGCGCCGAGGTCGAGCGTGAAGTCGGCCGTGAGGGTCCGGTAGTTGAGGAAGTACTGCTTGATGAGCTCGGACTTGTAGCCCAGCAGCAGCACGAACCGCCGGAAGCCGTAGTGCGAGTACGTCTTCATCACGTGCCAGAGGATCGGGCGTCCGCCGATGTCGACGAGCGGCTTGGGCAGCCGCTCGCTCGCCTCGCGCAGCCGCGTACCCATGCCGCCGCACAGGATGACGACCGGGATGTCAGCAGGATCGGTCATGAGATCACACCTCTGGTCGATGGTCGGGGCTCTGGGGAGTTCGGAGACGTCGGCGAGAGCGCGGCCGGCCGGCGCTCGTGCTCGTGGGCCCGCGCGCGCTCGTCCAGGCGCGAGCGCAGCGAGCGGGCCGGTCGCTCGACCAGCCACCAGCTCGCCGTGGCAGCGGCGAGCGTGCCGAGGATCGGAAGGAGGTTCGCCGGGAGCGTCGTCGGTTCGCCGAGCCACACGGTCATCGGCAGGTTCCACAGGTAGGCGGCGTAGGAGATCGTGCCGAGCGCCGCGAACGTCCGGACCAGCGGGCTCGACCGCGGTCCCCAGCGACGCATCCGCAGGATCAGGAGCCCGCTGCTCAGGGCGAGCACGGGAACCGCGAGGACGTAGGTCGTCGCCCGCGATCCCGGCGCGTCGACGAACGACAGGGCCGCGATGGCGAGGACGGCGACGACGGTCGCCGCACGCGTCACGGCCGCGTGGCGGTCGAGCAGCGCGTCGAGGCGGTGCCGACCGTAGTAGACGGCTGCGCCCGTCAGCAGGGCCAGGGTCCACGAGGTCGGGAGGGTGTAGACCTTGTACACGTCGGGGGCGGTGACGGCGAGGGTCGCGAGCACCGCCACGAGGACGAGCGAGCAGATCCAGGTGAGCGTCCGGCGCGGTCCCCAGCGGTGGACGACCCACGCGACGACGAAGGGCCAGACCACGTAGAACTGCTCCTCGACCGCGAGCGTCCACAGGTGGAACAGCGCGTCGAAATGGATGTCGACCACCGGGAGGTTCGAGGTGTACGTCACCGCGACGAGCATCGCCCCCGGCACGTCCTCGCGCTGCCCGCTCGGTGCGAGCGTGGACTCCACGAGCGCGAAGACCGCGAGCATGAGGAGCAGCGGCGGGAACAGCCGCAGGGCACGGTGCAGGTAGAACCGTCGGAGATAGCCGGGGCCCGACCGCCTGATGCCCCGCTCGAGCACGTCGGTGATGAGGAAGCCGCTCAGCGCGAAGAAGATGGTGACCCCGACCATGCCCGCCCCGTCGAGCTCGGACGACGCGTGGTTCAGGAGCACGAGCGAGACGGCGACGCCTCGAAGGACGTCCAGGCCGACGGCTCTGCCGCGACCGATCGCTGCGGGCGACCGCCCGGCCGTGGGCGCGACGGGCACCTCGACGGGCTCCCATGTCGCAGCCATCGGTCCCTCCGGGTCGGCGCACCAGGACCGGATGATGGCCCGTAGACCCATCCTCGTGAGGTCCCTGACGCGCGTCCAGAGAAGCGACGGGTGAAGCGACGGGTGAAGTGGCGCGGGTCCGGGCCGTCACGACGACGCGCGTGCCGGCGTCTTCCGGAGGTGGTCCGCGAGCCGGACGGCGAGCGCGATGATCGTGAGCGTCGGGCCCGCCGTCCCGCTCGTCGGGAACGTCGACGACCCCGCCACGAACAGGTTGTCGACACCGTGCACCGTGCAGTCCCGGTCCACGACGCCGTCCGCGGGATCGTCGGCCATGCGCGTGGTCCCCACGTGGTGCCAGAAGAAGCCGAGGTCGCCGGCGCGGTACTTCTCCTCCATCTCGCGGGCGAGCGCGCGGCCGTCGAGCCGCAGGTCGCGTGCCGCGAGGACCAGTGCGTGCGCGTGCTGGCGCCGTTCGTTCGCCGGGAGCCGGACCTGCAGCTCGGCCGTCGGCGCCCCGAACGCGTCCGTCGCCCCGGAGAGCACCACGCGACTGCGCGGGTCGGGAGCCTGCTCGACCTGCACGATGAGGGTGAGGCGTCGAGCCGGGCGGTCGTCGGCCAGGAGCTTGTGCACGACGTACTCGGCGTTGAGCAGCGGGTGGCGCAGGACGCGGGCTGCCGCGCGCGCGAGCGCGGCGGCCCGCGTCCCGTCCCGGACCGCCGCCTTGAGCGCCCGGATCCCTGCGGGCGGGGTGGCGCTGCTGGTGAACCAGACCGCGAGCCCCGGAGTCTCCAGCCGACGCTGGACCTCCTGGGAGACGCTGAGCTGCGCCCAGACGTTCGCGCCGTCGATGTGCTCCCGGGCGTCCCGCACGGCGGCGGCCCGATCTCCGGCTCCACCGTCGTACAGGTCCAGAGGCAGTCCTCGTCGTCGGGCGCTGCGGTGCGTCAGCGGGGTCGCCAGCGAGTAGTACCAGTGCTCCTGGAAGTACCTGCCGACGTTGTCGGCGGACGCGGCGGGCATCTGCCCGAGCACGTCGTTCGACGCGAGCAGGAGCCGCGCGTTCTCGATCCCGCCGGTCGCGAGGACGAACCGGTCCGCCGTGATCGACCGCCGCGCGCCGTCGACCCGCGTGACCTCCACCCGCCGGACGCCGCTCTCGCCTCCGACGATGGTGGTCGCGTGGCAACCGAGCAGGACCGTGACGTTCGGGGCCGACCGCAGGGCCGGTGCGTGCAGGGTCGCGAAGCTGAACTCGGGGGTCGTCTGGACGACCCGGGTGCGCAGCGTGGGCGTGTCGAGCATGCGCGCCCGCGGCGGCAGCCGGCGGCCGGTCGTGCCGGCGTCGTAGAGGTCGACATCGCCGAGCCCGGCCAGTCGCTGCGCCCGCTCGTAGTAGCCGGTGAGCTCGTCCAGGGTGACCGGCCAGCCGCTGTGCGGTATCCACTCGCGGCGCTGGAGGTCCAGCTCTTCCAGCGGGCGGCAGTTGCCGAACCAGTGGTTGCTGTTGCCACCGAGGTAGAAGGTCTTCCCGGCGCTCGTGCCGAGCGACACGACGGGGCCCGGCACGAGCTCGTAGACGTGCCGGTCGCTCGCGGCCGGAGCGAGCCCGCCCTCGTCCACCAGGAGGACGGTGAGCTCCGAGCCCGCGAGCTCGCGCGCCAGCGTGATGCCGGCAACTCCGCCTCCGACGATGCAGACGTCGGCCGACAGGTCGGGGGGCAGCGGGTCGTCCGTCCCGACGATCACGGCCGTCCGCCGACTCGTCCGGAAACCTGAGTCCTCACGTCGACTCCTCGGTCGTGCGGCGCCCGAGGGGCGGCGCCGGGTTGGGTGCGGTCGTGTCGACCAGGGACCATTACACCGCCGACCGCGCCACGGCGGCCTCGGGTCGACGGGTGAATTCCCCGACCCGGGCAAGTTCGCCCGCACGGGTCGCCCACGTCGCCCACCGGCTCGCATAGCCTGACGTCACCCCGCCCTACCGGATCCACCGCACGAGGGAGAGCCCATGCCTGGTGACGTCGTCGACGACGACTCCATGCCCACGACGTTCGCCGGCCTTCTCCGGCTCGTCCGCGAGGACCACGTCGTCAACAGCGACGGGTTCCTCACGCCGGGCTTCTACGCCGTCGCGACGCACCGCGTCGGTGCGTGGGCCCGGGTCGCACCCCTGCCCGCCGTGGTCCGCCGGGCGCTGCTCGCCGTGCACGGGCTCGCGTTCGTCCTGGTGCGCAACGCGGTCGGCATCGAGCTGCCGAGCACGGTGCGGCTCGGGCGGCGCGTCCGCTTCGCGCACCAGCACGGGATCGTCGTCCACCCGTGGGCGACGATCGGCGACGACACGCTCGTCCGGCACGGCGTGACGCTGGGAGCGCGCTCGACGGATCCCGCGAAGTACCGCGACCAAGGCCCCACCATCGGTCGGCGCGTCATGCTCGGAGTCGGCTGCGTCGTCGCCGGGCCCGTGACCGTCGGGGACGACGCCAAGATCGGACCGAACGCCGTGGTCTTCACGGATGTCCCTGCCTCCGCGAGGGTCGTGGCCCCGGCACCGGAGATCCGTGAGGCCCGGCCGCAGGAGCGGTTGCGCCAGACGGGATAGCGGCGGCGGCCGCACCCCTCAGCCGGACGCGGCGAGCACGACGTCGAGCTCGCCACGCGCGCGACGCCAGGAGCTGGCCTCCGCGTGCGTCCGGGCGTGAGCCCGGCGTCGCGCCAGCTCCGTGCGGTCGGTCGCGAGGAGCTCGAGGGCCTCGGCCAGCCCTCGCGCGTCGTCGGGCCGGACGAGGACGGCGGCGTCGCCCGCGAGCTCCGGGATGCCGCCCACCGCGCTCGCGACGACCGCTGCGCCGGACGCCATGCCCTCCAGGACCGTGAGCCCGCTCGGCTCCGCCCACACCGAGGGCACGACGACGACGTCCGCGTCCCGCATCAGCGCCGCGACGCGCGCGCGGTCCTGGAACGGCAGGAACGTGACCCGGTCGCCGAGCGCGGCGGCCCGCGCACGCAGCGACTGCTCGTACGAGGACGGCCCGGCCTGCGCGTCGAACCCCTGGGAGCCGACGACGGTCGCCCGGACGTCGGGCCGGTCCAGCCGGACGAGGGCGTCGACGAGCACGTGGACACCCTTCTCGGGCACCACGCGACCGACGAAGAGCAGGTGCAGCTCGTCGTCGTCCCGCGGGCGCTCGCGCGGCCGGAAGTGCTCGACGTCGACACCGTTGCGCACCACGACCACGCGCTCCGCGAGCCGCGGGCCGACCTGGCCGCGGACCAGGTCCGCGAGGAACGAGCTCACGCACACGACCGCCGCGGCGCGGCCCACCGTGCGCCGCGCCTCTGCGCTGCCGTAGCTGCGCAGCAGGTCGTTGTGCGCGTAGAGGACCGGGACGTGCCGGCGGTCGACGAGCGGCACGAGCTGCGGGGCGTTGTGCGCGACGACGACGGACGGCGCCCAGTCCCGCTGGTCCGCGAGCGTCGCGCGCAGCGGTCGGCGCGCGCCGAGCCGCGGCGCGCCGAGCCGGCCGAGCCCGGCGTCGGCGTACCGCCACGCCCGGCCCGGCGCCCGGGCGGGTGCGTACTCGAGGACGTCCGCGCTGTCGTACCGGTCCGGGTAGGTCCCGCGCGCGACGAGGACGGTCGGACGCCGTGCGGCGGCCGTCGCCAGACCGTGGACGACGGTGGGCACGGCCGACCCCGTGCGCGGGGAGAAGTGGTCACCCGGGGTGACGACGTGGACCTCACGCCGTCCCTCGTCGCCGTCGTCGACGTTCACGCGCCCAGTCAACCGTGCCGGGGCTCCGCGGGTCGCGTGCCCGCCGGGTGAACTGTGCTCCCGGGGGTAGGTGGCCAGGGTCCCCACCCGAATAATGGGTCGCATGCCTCCTGGAGCCGGGACCACCGCGTCCGTCGTGGTCGCGACCTACAACCGGCCCGACCACGTGCGGACGTGCCTCGAGCACCTGCTCCGCCAGACCGTCGCCCCCGAGCACGTCGTGGTCGTGGACTCCTCCCCGACGCCCGAGACGCGCGACGTCGTCCGGTCCTTCCCCGAGGTGCGCTACCTGCGCAACGAGCGCGGCGTCGGGAGCACGGCCACCTCGCGAGCGATCGGCGTGCGGGCCGTCTCGAGCGACGTCGTCGCCTTCCTCGACGACGACGCGTACGCCGCGCCCGGCTGGTTGGAGGCGCTCGTGGCGCGCTACGAGGACGCCGATGTCGGCGCGGTGGGAGGCCGTGCGCTCAACGGCCAGCCCGGCGAGGAGACGGAGGGCGCCGACCGGGTCGGCTTGTTCCTCGACGACGGCTCCCTCACGGGCTTCTTCGCGGCCGACCCGGGGCACGACGTCGACGTCGACCACCTGCTCGGCGCGAACATGTCGCTGCGCCGCAAGGCGATCGAGCAGCTCGGCGGCATCCACGACAACTACCCGGGGACGTGCCTGCGCGAGGAGACCGAGCCGGTCCTGCGGCTGCGGCTCGCCGGGTGGCGCGTCGTGTTCACGCCGGACGCCGTCGTCGAGCACGTCGCGGGACCGTACGCGAAGGGTCGGCGGTTCGACCTGCGCTACGTCTACTACGGCCAGCGCAACCACGTCGTGCTCCTGGCACGCACGGTCGGCGTACGCGACCCCCGGTTCCGGCGCAACCTGCGGGCGTCCCTGCGGCAGGCGGGCGGAGACCTGCGGTACGCGTACCGGGCCGTCGGCAGGATTCGGACCCGCGAGGGTTCCGTGGTGCGCGGCGTGGGCAACGGCCTGCTGCGCTCCGCGACCACCGTCGTCGGCGCCGTGGGCGGGCTCGGCGCCGCGGCGATGCTCGAGGTGCGCGAGGGCCGCGCGCGACCGTCCGGCGCGGCCGGATGAAGCCCTATCTCGCGAGGAGAACCTCGCACGACGTCGGAGGCGGTACATGACCGAGCAGCTCGGGAGCAAGAAGGTCCACGTCCTCACCGCCTCGCCCGGCGCCCCCAACACGGGGATGACGACGGTCGACCTGGCCTTCGACGCGGTCTCGAGGTCCCTCGGGCTCGACGACGTCGTGTACTGGCGGCTGTGGGACCAGAGCGAGTGGCGGACGCCGGTCGGCGGGTCGACCCTCCTCGACGACGGCTCCTTCGCCGACGAGAGCACCGGTCTCGTCTACCGCAACCTGCGGGGGCACCTGGAGGAGTTCCTGGACGCCGACGCGGTCGTGTACTGGGGCGACTTCATGCACATGGCGTTCTACCTCCAGGCTAACGTCGACACCCTCTCGACGACGATGGGCCTCTGCTCGCCGGCGGAGGCGCGGGACCTCGTCTACCGGTCGTTGCTGCTCGAGGGCCAGCCCGACGACGTGATGTCCCGCGTGATGACGTTCGGGACCACCCTCAGCTTCAACACGTCCGAGGACTACCGGGGCGACTACGGGGACGCCCTGCGCTCGTTCGTCGGTCGCGCGCACCGCGCGTGGTTCCGGGACACCTACTCCGCATGGATCGGGCAGCTCGCCGGAGCCAACGGGGGAGCGTCGGCCAAGGGCGTCGACGCCGCGTTCCTCCTCCCACCGGGTCCAGGCGTCCCGTCGTCGGGTCGCCTTGGGGTGTTCTTCGGCCGGTCGGCGCTCTCGCCCGAGATGCTCGCCGGCCTCGGTCGGCGGCTGTCGACGTCGCTCGACCTGCGGCCGCAGTGGATCCCCTGGGGGCACGAGCCGGCCTTCTGGCCCATGGCCGACCGGCGTCGCTTCCGGCTCGCGTGGCCCGCCCTGGAGCGTGAGGAGATCACGACCTCCTGGGGGACGCGGCTGCAGCAGGCCAGGGCGGCGGTCGCGGGCGCGCCGACCGAGCACACCTCCGCGCTCCCCTTCGACACGCTGATATCCCGCGTCGCCGCCTGCGACGTCGTGGTCACCGACACCTACCACCTCGCGGTCAACGCGTGGCGGCTCGGCGTGCCCGCCGTCTGCGTCGTCGACCGGCCGCGGCGGAGCTGGAGCGTCAACTCCGGGTCCGACGGGTCCCGACGGGACAAGCGCGAGGAGCTGTACTCACAGCTCGACGCCTCGGCGCTCCTCGTCTCGGCCGACGACCTCGCGTCCCACCGCGACGAGACGATCGCCGGCGTCGTGGACCGGTTGTCCGACACGAGCGCCACGGAGTTCGTCCTCGGGCGGGTGGGCGAGGCCGTCTCGCTGGGTCGGGAGCTCGTCACCGGCGGGATCCGATCCGTCCTCTCGGCGACGCGGGTCTGACCGTCCGGGACCGTCGGTCCGGGCTGTCCCAGCCGCTCAGCGGTTCGCCGCGCACAGCCGCAGGACGGGCCCGGCGATCTTGCCGACCGCGCGCGGCAGGGCCGCGGTGATCGCCGCGCTGTCCTCCCGCGTCAGGCCGACGCGGACGACCTGCAACAGGAGCACCAGGACACCGGTCCCGGCCACGGTGGCGATCACGGCCGACGGGATGCTGCCCAGTCCCAGCAGTGACGTCCCGAACCAGCTCGCGCCTCCGGCGAGGCATCCGAGGAGGAACGGGACGACGGAGCGCAGCACCTCAGGACCGGCGACCCCGAAGGTCCTGCTCTCGCTCACCAGGAGGACCGTGACCTGGGTGAGCGCGGCCGCGACGTTGCCGAGCACCGCCGCCCACACCCCGAGAACGGGGACCAGGGCGAGCATCAGGGCGACGTTGACCGCGAGCGCGCACAGGTTCACGACCAGCAGCCGCACCCCGGACAGGCGAGCCATGACGAACGCCTTGACGGGGCTGACGATGACCATGAGACCGCCGGAGATCCCCAGCACCAGGAGCACCTCGGGCACCCCGACGTACTCCTCGCCGTAGAGGACCGGCACCAGGAAGGCCAGCAGCGGCATCGCGCCCGCGAGGATCAGCGCCATCACCGTCGAGGAGGCGCGCAACGTGCGCGACAGCGCGCGCCCAACCGACGCACGGTCGACCTCGTGCAGGCTCGAGACCGCCGGGACGAGCGGGCCGACGAGAGCCTGCGCGGGGCTGAACAGGTGCACCGCGAGGCCGGACGCCAGCGCGTAGATGCCGGCGGCCTCGGTCGCCGACATCCACGTCAGGAAGACGACCTCGATGCGCGAGGAGAGCATGGTCGCCGTCGCGCTCGCGAGCCCGGCGGGGATCGCGAACCTCCAGAACCCCGACGGCATGCGGCGCAGCCGGGGCGTGAGGACGGCTCGGCGGTAGGCCGGCGCGACGTAGAACAGCGCGAGGGCCACGCCGATGCCGCCGACGACGAGTCGCGCGGCCCACACGGCGTCGGCCGTCTCGGCGGTGAAGATCGCGACGAGCACGAGTGCCTGCGTGAGGGCGTTGACGAGCATCGCGTTCTTCGCGCCTGCCGCCGTCTTGTTCTCGATGCCGAAGCAGTAGAGGGCGCTGCCGAAGACCGAGGGCAGCAGCACGCCGAACACGACCGCGGTCACGAGCATCGCCGGGGAGAGGTCCACCAGGGTGACGACGACGACGGTGAGCACCGGCGCCGCGACCAGCAGCCGGATCGCCTGCGCCGTGGAGAGCAGGTCCCTGACCTCCTGCTCCCGGCCCGCGGCGTGCGCCTTGCTGCCGAACTGCACCACGCCCGTGCCGACACCCATCGAGATGATGCTGTTGACGATCGCGATGACGGACGTGAGGTAGGCCAGGCGTCCGTAGTCCTCGACCCCGAGCACCCGGGCGAGGACGATGTTCACGACGAACGCGAGCGGCATCGAGACCGCGGTGTGCACGAGCGTCCAGTACGCGCCGTGGATGGCCAGCCGCTGCAGGTGACCGCGGGAGAGGGTCGGACGCTCCGCCTCGTCGGGCGCCGGGTCGCGCGTCGGGTGCGTCACGCGGCCCTCCGCCCCTCGGCGCGCGGGCTCGCGCCCGCGGCGGCGGTCGCGGCGTCGTACGAGGCGCGCAGCTGCGGCGCCTGGCTCCCGGCCGAGAAGCGGGCGGCGAAGCGTGCCGAGGCCGCCCGCGCCGCAGCGTGCCACGCCGCCGGCTCCAGCAGCTCCTCCACGGCCGCGGCGACGGACGCGGCGTCACCGACCCGGCTGACGCGACCGGCATCCGGCCCGACGAGCTCCGGGAGGGCGCGGTAGTCGGAGACGACCAGCGGGATGCCGGCCGCGAGCGCCTCCATCGGCCCGTAGGGCAGCCCGTCGCACAGCGAGGGGTACACGACGAGGTCGATCGTCGGCAGCACCTCGTCCAGCAGCCGGGTGCGCTCGACGAACGGCAGCCACGTCACTCCCTGCCGGGCGCACTCCTGGGGCGTCAGCCGAGGGGGGCAGCCGACGATCAGCAGCTCCAGCTCCGGGTGCCGCGTCCGCAGGGCGGCGAACGCCTCGAGCAGGACCTCGCCGCCCTTGGCCGTGAAGTCCTTCGCGACGAACCCCAGGCGTCGTGGCGTGCGGTCGGGTACCAGGTTCAGACCCGCGCCCACGGGGACCGTCAGGTAGTTCGGGACGACGTCGACCCGGGCCGGGTCCCACGAGCGTGCGGTCAGCCAACGGCGCAGGTCCTCGCTGAAGACGACGGTGCGGGCGGAACGTCCGCGGCGTCGCGCGCACATGGTCGCGTCCCAGAGACCTCCGACGACGCGGTCGAACGCCTCGGCGAGCTCGATCCGTCGTGACGACCAGCCCCACGCGTCGGCGTACAGCCAGGAGAGCGGACCGGCAGCGCTCGCCACGACGGGCGGGGTCGCGCCGAGGAAGCGGTGGTGGAACACGTGCACGTGGACGAGGTCGAACCGTCCTTCGGCCACGCTGAAGTGACGCAGGCGTTCGCGGTAGCCCAGGCCCGCCCTGCGGGCCAGGCCCTCCGCCTTGCGCCAGGCGGCGAGGAGCAGCTCGCGCACGCGGCCCCAGCCGTGCGCGCGGGCGACGGCCGCCCGCGTCCCGTGCTCGACCAGGTCGCCGCTGGCCAGGGCCGCGTCGTACGTGGTGTAGGCGACCCCAGGCGGAGGGGAGGCCAGGAGCTGCTCCGTGTAGGTGACGTCTCCCGAGAGCGGGTCGACGCCGCGCAGCGGCGAGACGAGCAGCACCCGGAGCGTGCGGGCGTCGCTCATGCCCGCCCGGCCAGGACGTCGCGCCAGACGGCGGCGTGCGCGGCGGCGGAGGCGTCCCAGGTGAACTGCCGGGCGCGGGCGCGGCCGCGCTCGACCCCGGCGTCCACCGCCGCTCCGCCCGCGAGCGCGTGGACGAGCCCGTCCGCGAGCCCCGGGCCGTCCGGCTCGACGAGGATGCCCGCGTCGCCGCAGACCTCGGGCAGCGACGAGCGGTCGGCGGCGACGACGGGCACGCCGGCGGCCATCGCCTCCAGGGCGGGCAGGCCGAAGCCCTCGTAGAGCGACGGGACGACGACGGCGCTCGCTCCGGCGACCAGGCCGGGGAGGAGGCCGTCCGGCACGAGCCCGACCCGCAGGGCGCCGCCGAGCGGCCCGAAGAGGTCGTCGCGGCGTCGCGACGGCGGTCCGCTGAGGACGAGCGTCACGTCGGGGTGCGCGGACCGCACCTTCGGCCAGGCGGCGGCGAGGCCGTCGAGGTTCTTGCGCAGCGACGAGCCTCCCGCGTGCAGCACGTACGGCCCGTCGACGCCGAGCGCGCGCAGCTGCTCCGCCGGGAGCGGGCGTGCGTCGAAGAACCGTTCGTCGACCCCGTTGTGGACCACGTGGACGTGGTCGAGTCCCAGGCGCTCGGCGACGTCGTCGGCGGCGAAGCGCGACACGGAGATCACGGCGCGTGCCCGCCGGGTCTCCTGGGCGGCGAACGGCTCGGGCGACGACTCGTCGGGGAAGCGCCACGCGACGGTGTCGTGGACGGTGACGATCTCGGGGACGCGCGCGGGCGGCAAAGACAGGCCCATGCGGTGGACGACGTCCGTGCGCGGGTACATGAGCGCCCCCACGGCGCGCCGCACCCCGGCGGGCGCGTCGCGCAGGACCCAGTGCGGGAGCCGTGCGGTGCCGGGCAGCGGTGACCGCAGCGAGCGCGTGACCGACCGGCGCACGGTCACCCCCGCCCCGAGGGCCTGCTCGGCCCGGGCGGAGATCTGACGCTCGTAGACCTGCTGGCCCATGGGTACGCCGACGGCGATGGTGGCCAGCGTCAGTCGCGGCACCTCGCACCTCCGTCCTCGGGTCCGCGTCGGGCGCGGGAGTCCCATTGTGTCGGCCCTGGTCCGCACGGACGAGACGCCTGGCCCGGGTTCACCCGGTCCGGCGCCGCCCGGGCTCGCATTTCACCCGGGACGGGCCGCGAGGGCGGGACGGGAGCGCCTAGTCTTCCAGGCGTCGGCGCTTCGCCAGCGCAGGCACCGGTCGTCGGAGGGAGCGAGCCGTGGTCTCGGTCGCGCTCGTCGCGAGCTCCTTCCTGCCCCGCGCGGGCGGGGTCGAGGAGCACGTGCTGCACGTCGCGCGCCGGCTGCACGCCGACGGTCACCGTGTCGCGGTGTGGTCCGTCGACCAGGGCGACGAGGGCGCGCCCAAGGCGCTCGACGGCGTCGTGCCCGTGCGATACCTGCCCGCCCCGCTGCCCGCCCGGACGCTCCCGTCGGCCGCGTCGTTCGCGCGAGCGGCGCCGGGCGCCTGGCGGGCGTGGCGGACGGCTTACGGCGCCGACCGTCCCGACGTCCTGCACGTGCACTGCTACGGCCCGCAGGGCCCGTGGGCGCACGCGCTGTCCCGGCGGACCGGGACGCCGCTCGTCGTGACCGGCCACGGCGAGACGTTCATGGACGCGAACGACGTGTTCGGCACGTCGGCGCTCCTGCGCACGGCGCTCCGGCGGTCGCTCGCGCACGCGAGCGCCGTCACGGCCTGCTCGGGCTACGCGCTGGCGGACCTCGAGCGGCGGTTCGGGCTCCCGCCCGGCTCCGGGACCGTCGTCCCCAACGGCATCGAGCTCGACGAACCGGGCGGCCCCCGGCCGCCGTGGCTCCCCGAGCGGTACGTGCTCGCGGTCGGGCGGGCCGTGCGGACCAAGGGGTTCGACCTGCTCGTGCGGGCGTTCGCGCGGGCCGACGTGCCCGCGGACGTCCGCCTCGTCGTCGGCGGCGACGGTCCGGAGCTCGACGCCCTGCGCGATCTCGCCCGGAGCGAGGGGGTCGGCGACCGGGTCGTGCTGCCGGGCCGGCTGTCCCGCCCGGAGGTCGTCACGGCCGTGGCGGGCGCGCTCGCCCTCGTGGTGCCGAGCCGTGTCGAGGCGTTCGGCATCGTCGTGCTGGAGGGCTGGCGTGCGGGCGTCCCCGTCGTCGCGACGTCGCGTGGCGGACCGCCGGAGTTCGTCGACGACGGCCGGACCGGCGTCCTGGTCGACCCGGAGGACGTCGACGCCCTGGCGCGCACCGTCGAGCACGTTGTCGACGACCGCGGCGCGGCCCGCGCGATCGGCGCCGCGGGACGGGCGCGGGCCGCGGAGTACACGTGGCACAAGGTCGCCGCGCAGTACGCGGAGCTCTACGCGTGACCGGACGAGCCGGCGGGTCGTGGGGTGAACTTCGCCGCGGGCGGGCCACGGCGGCTGCTGCGCCGACTAGCCTGACGCCGTGGTGACCAGGGCCGGGGCGGGCGACGCCGAGCGTGAGCACGTACGGCTGTACGGGCTGCACGTCGAGTCCGAGCTGCCGCTGCACCAGGACCGACCGGCCGACCCTGCGGAACCCGTCGACGTCACCGTCCTGTGGGGCGACCCGGCGCACGACGTGAGCGAGCCGGCCGGCGCGCGCGTCCTGCTCGACTACGCCGACGGCGACCGCGCCTTCTACACGTTCTACGAGCTGGGCTCCGGGGACTACCTCCTGCGCTTCCACCGCACGTGCGACGTGCGGGTCTCGGCCGACCTCGCGACGGTACGCGTGCACCTGCGCGACGGCGCGGACCCGGGGGTCGCCGCGATCCTCGTCACCGGCGCCGTCCTGTCGTTCCAGCTCTACCTGCGCGGCGTCGCGGTGCTGCACGGCAGCGCGGTCGACGTCGGGGGCCGGGCGGTCGCGTTCGTCGGGGCGTCGGGCATGGGCAAGTCGACCATGGCGACGCTGCTGTGCGCCGCGGGCGGGTCGATCATCACCGACGACGTGCTGCGCGTCGACCTCGACGGCCCGCCGTCCGTGCGTCTTGGGGCGAGCGAGCTGCGACTGCGCAAGGGGGCGGACGTCCTCGTCGAGCAGTTCGCGGGCGACGACCCGGACGTGCGCACGAGCGCCGACGCCCGGCAGGTCCTGCGCCTGCGCGGGGGCGCCGGCGACTCGCTGCCGCTCGCCGCGATCGTCGTCCCGTGGCCGGACCGCGAGCACACCGAGCTCGACGTCGAGCGGATCGAGCCGACCGTCGCGGTGTTCGCGCTCATCACGTACGCGCGCCTGCTCGGCTGGCAGGACAAGACGGTCGTCGACCGGCACTTTGCCCAGGTCGCGCAGATCGCGCGCACGGTGCCGGTGTACCGGGCGCGTGTGCCCTGGGGGCCGCCGTTCGCCCCCGACCTCGCGGGGACGTTGCTCGCGGCGGTCGCGGGCTGAGGCCGACCGGTCAGCCCTTCGGCCGCTCCGCGTCGAGGTAGGCGCTCGCCTGGAGCGTGAACAGGTCTGCGTACAGGCCGCCGGCGGCCATGAGCTCGTCGTGGGTGCCGTGCTCGGCGACGAGGCCGCTCTCGAGCACGTAGATGCGGTCGGCCGACCGGACGGTCGAGAAGCGGTGCGAGATGAACACCGCGGACCGCCCGGCGAGCACGTCGCGGAGGGACTCGAAGATCTCGTGCTCGGCGCGCGGGTCGAGCGACGCGGTCGGCTCGTCGAGGATGATGAGCGGCGCGTCGCGGTAGAACGCCCGGGCGATCGCCACGCGCTGCCACTGGCCCCCCGACAGGTCGCGCCCGTCCCGGAACAGCCGCGAGAGCATCGTGTCGTACCCGTGGGGGAGCGCGGACAGGAAGCCGTCGGCGCCGGCCCGCCTGGCGGCGTTCCGCAGCCGCTCGTCGTCGGTCGGCGCCTCGACGTCGCCCACCGCGACGTTGTCCCGCGCGGAGAACGCATACTTCACGAAGTCCTGGAAGATCGGTGCGACCCGCTCCCGGAGCGTCGCACGGTCGATGTCCCGCGCGTCGGTGCCGTCCCAGCGCACGGCCCCGGCGTCGGCGTCGTAGAGCCCCGCGAGGATCTTGGCGAGGGTCGTCTTGCCGGAGCCGTTCTCGCCCACGAGCGCGACGACCTCGCCGCGGCGCACCGTGACGTCGACGCCCCGCAGGGCCGGCACGTCGCTCCCGGGGTAGGTGAAGCCGACCCCGTGGGCGGAGATCTCGTCGAAGTCGCGGGGTGCGGGGCTCCCGGACTCGAGCGCGTCGGCGGACGGCCCGAGCTCCATGAACGCGTCGACGTCGTCGAGGAAGAGCCCTGCCTCGAAGATCGCCTGGACGGAGCCGAGCAGCGTCTGGACCTGGCCCTGGAGCATCCGGATCGCGACGATCGCCGCGCCGGCCTGTGCCACGGTCATGACCCCTTGCGCGATGAGCCAGACCACGAGGAACAGCGTCACCGCGACGACGGCCGCGGACGCCAGGTTCCCCACGACGCTGAGCACCGTGCGTCGGCGTAGGTGCGCGGCAAGGTCGTGCTGGTACCGCCCGTACAGTCCGTCGAACCGGTCCCGCAGCGCCCGACCGAGCCCGAAGGCGCGGATCTCCTTCGCCTCGTTGCGACCGGTGAGGATGATCGACAGGTAGCCCCGCTCGCGCGTGGGGTACGTCTGGCGCACCGAGAAGTCGAACTCGAGGCGGCTCTCGCGGCGGTTCGTGAGCAGCAGCGGGATCCCGCCCAGGACGAGCAGCCCGAGGAGTGCCGGGTGGATGGCGACGAGCGTCGCCCCGACCGTCACCGTGACCGCGGCGCTGCCGAACGCGCCGAGCAGGGCCTGGGTCACCTGGAGCGGCCGGCTCGCCGCGTTCGCGCTGACGCGCTGCAGGGAGTCGTAGAAGGCCGGCGACTCGAACTGGCGCAGGCTCACGCGCGTCGCGACGTCGAGGACCTGCTGCCACGTGCGGCGGGCGACGGAGTCCGCCAGGAAGCGACGCAGCGTCCCCTGCACGCTGCCCACGAGCGCCGCACCGCCCATGAGGGCCGCCAGGGCCGCGACGGGACCGACGAGGCCCTGCATGCCGCCGTCGCCGTCGGAGAGCGCGACGACGGCGTCGAGGAAGCTCTCGACGACCAGGACCTGCCCGGCGAGGAGCAGCGCCCCGACCAGCTGGAGCGCGGCGAGCGCGAGGAACAGCGTGCGCCCCGACTGCCAGACGAGGGACGTGCTGCGCGCCACCAGCGCCGCGCCGCGCCGGAACGAGCGCCGCTGGTTGCGCTCGCGCACCCGCAGGTCCAGCGGGTCGACGAACGTCTCGCCGTCGCCGGCCATGGCAGTCCTCCTCGGCTCGCACGGTCGGGCCGACCGCCTCGCCAGTGTCTCAGCGCGCCCGGGCGCGGGGGGTGGAGCGGCCGGGTGAAACCTCGCCGCGGAGCCGCGCGGGCGACCGGCCGGGCGGTACTCTCGCACACGCCGTCGGGCCCCCTGGCGGGAGCCGGACCGAGGAGGCAGGAGAGAGGCGTGGCGGTGCAGGAGGACAGCGAGCTGCGGCCCCTCGCGCGGCTGCTGCTCGACGCCGTGCGCGGCGAGGCCGTGCCGTCGTGCCCCCCGGGCCTGCAGGACACGGCCGCGGCGGACGTCGTGGCCGCGGGGCGGCTGCACCGCGTGACCCCTGCGGTCGAACGGCTGACGCGCACCTGGCCGGACGAGCCCGAGGGCTGGCGGCCTGCGCTCGAGCAGGCGAAGCACGACCAGCTCATGCGGCACCTCCGCGCGCTCGCCGACGTGCGCGGCGCAGGCGCCGTCCTGGACAGTGCGCCGATCCCGTGGGTCGCGGTGAAGGGGCCGGTGCTCGCCGGGGCGATCTGGCCCGCGGTCAACATGCGCGAGTACTACGACGTCGACCTCGTCGTCGCGCCGCAGCGGTTCGAGGAGGCGGTCGGCCTCCTCCAGGAGCGGGGTGTGCGGCTCCTGGACCGCAACTGGCCGGCCGTCCGCCGTTCCGGGCGCGCGGAGCTCGCGATGCTCACGCCCGCCGGGACGCCCCTCGACCTCCACTGGCACGTCGTCGTCCCGGCCGAGCTGCGGCGGGCGTTCCCGCTCGACATCGACGCGATGCTGGACCGTCGGCGCACCGTCGCCGTCGGCGGCCAGGAGATCCCGACCTTCGACCCCGTCGACACGGTGCTCCACCTCGCGTTCCACGCCGCCCAGGCAGGTGCGAACCGGCTCATGTGGCTCGCCGACGTGCGCTTCGCGCTCGAGCAGGGCCACGTCGACGTCGTCGAGCTCGAGCGGCGCGCGCGGGCGTCCGGCACGTGGCTCGGCGTGCGGGCGGTGCTGGACCGCGCGCACCGCGTGGTGGGGCTCGCCGCCGACCAGGTGCCCCGCGGTCCCGCGCCCGCCTGGGTGCGGCTCACGCGTCTGCGCGACGCGCGGCTGCCGTTCCCGGGTCTCCCCGGCGACCCCGCGCTGGGTGGCAACGAGTACTCGGCGGCTCGGCGCGGTGTGCTCGACAGCGCGGGCGTGCTCGCGCACCACCACGCCGCGGCCCGTCGGGCGGGGCGCCGGCACGACGCCGGGCTCGACGAGCGCCGCCCCCTGCAGGCGGACGTGCCCGACGCGGGAGAGCGGGCCGCCTACTTCGAGGCAGTGACGGCGGAAGGCCGGCGAGCAGTCACTGGACGGTCGTCCAGCACGGACGGGTGAATTTCGGCGGACCTCCGGGTGGAATTCGGCGCACGCGTGCTCTTTCCGGATCGTAGTTCGGTACTTTGAGCGTGCCGTGCGCGTCCGCGACCGGCGGTCTCGTCGCCCGCCGGGCGACCCGAGAGAAAGGCGGGCGGACCGTGAGCTACTCACCGCCCTCGATCACCACCGTGGGAACCGTCCGGGGGCTCACCCTGGGCTACCCGCAGAACTGCAAGTACGGGCACGGCAGCGACAACGCGATGCCCAACCAGGACCCGGGCCTCGGCCAGGACATCAGCGGTCAGTGGAAGGACGGCTGCGGTCCCGGCGACCCGCTCTCCTGACGTGGTCCTCCCGGGCCGTCAGACCCGAAGGACACCGCGCCCGGCACAGCCGCCGGCGCACGACGGCCTGGCCCGTGTCGACGAGCTCGAGCTCGCCGCGGGCTGGGTCTTCGGTCGGACGCCCGCCCCTCCGGTCCCCCGCACCGGAGGGGCGCGCGCCGTCCTGGAGGACGTCGTCCGGGAGTCCCTGGTGTCCGCGCCGACGTTCGTCGGCTTCTCGGGCGGGCGCGACTCGTCGCTCGTCCTCGCCGTCGCGACACACGTCGCCCGGCGCGACGGCCTTCCCCTGCCGGTCCCGCTGACCCTGACGTTCCCGGGGGTCGACGGCGCTGACGAGACCGCCTGGCAGGAGCTCGTCCTCGAGCATCTGGGTCTCCGCGAGCGGGTCGTGGTCCCCGTGACGGACGAGATGCGCCTGCTCGGCGACCTCGCCCGGTCCGGTCTCGAACGACGTGGACTCGTCTTCCCCGCGGTCGCCCAGGCCGACGCCGTCCGTCTCGTCCACGCCGCGGGCGGCCACCTCCTCACCGGTGAGGGGGGCGACGACGTCCTCAACCGCCGTCGGGGCACGCCCCTGCACCTCGTGCGGCGTCGCCTCGCGACGCCCGCCCTGCCGTCGAGACGCCTGCTCGCCGAGGCGGCGCGCGCGCTGCGACCGGTCGGCACCCTCCCGCGCGACCGCTACCGCGACGTCGTGCCCTCCTGGCTGCGCGAACCGGCCGCACGCGAGGCCGCGCGCCGGCTGGCGGCGGACGACGCAGCCCCGCTGCGGTGGGACCGCGCGGTGGTGCGCCTGCTCGGCTCGCGCGCGACCCACGTCGTCCTCGGCAACCTCGCCGTCGTCGCACGCGACCACGACGTCACCTACGTCCACCCGCTGCTCGACCCCCGGTTCGTGGGGGCGCTCGCGGTCGACGGCGGCGCGTGGGGCTTCGCGGGCCGCACCGACGTCCTGCGCCGCCTCGCCGCGGACCTGCTCCCCGACCCGGTGCTCGCGCGGACGTCCAAGGCGTGGTTCAACGCGACGCGCTGGGGTCCGCACGAGCGGGAGTTCGCCCGCGCGTGGGACGGCGCAGGAGTCGACCCCGAGCTCGTGGACCACGACGCGCTGCGCGCCGCGTGGGCGTCCCCGGTGCCGCCCTCGGCGGCCGAGCTGCTCCTCCACGCGGCCTGGCTCGGCGCCCATGGCGAGCCCTTGTCACCCGGGTGAAATCACCCCCCGAAAGGGCTGGTCACATGTTCCGCGCTCTACGCTCGCCCTTGCCGGAAACAAGCGCCAAAGGCGACGTGAAGGCTGTCCTGCAGATGGCTGGACGACGGCATTCCTGAGAGGAGGACAATCATGGCATACGAGGCACCCAAGATCTCCAAGGTCGGTTCCGTGCGTGGGCTCACGCTCGGTCTGGACACGTGGAAGGAGTGGGAGGACGAGGTCTACTTCTGGGGGCACAAGCTCCCGGCTCCTGGCTCGGGCGACGACCTGAGCTGAACCGGTGCTGCGCGGCGCGCGTCCTCGCACGGCGCCGCGCAGCACGCTCCGACGACGAGGTGCCGCCATGGACGATTCTCCCGACCCCTTTCTCCGGCTCACGCCGCTCGAGGTCGCGCTCTCGGCCCCGGTCGGTACCGTCGCGGGTGTCCCGCGCCGGGACGCCGCAGAGCCGGCCCGCGTGGCGCTCGAGCGGTCGGTGCTGCCCGCGCTGCGCAGCGGGCGCTGCCACGTGCTGTTCTCGGGCGGACGCGACTCCTCGCTCGTGCTCGCCGTCGCGACCGCGGTGGCGCGGCGCGAGGGCCTGCCGTCGCCCGTGCCCGTCACGGCCGTCTACCCGGGCGTCCCGGAGTCGGACGAGACCGAGTGGCAGGAGCGCGTGCTCGCGCACCTCGGGCTCGCACAGGGGATCGTCGTCGAGGTGCGGGACGAGCGGAGCTTCCTCGGCGACGTCTCGGTCTCCTCGCTCGAGCGGCGGGGACTGGTCTGGCCCGCGGCGGTCCAGAGCCAGCCGCTGCTGCTGGCGGGTCTGCCCGACGGAGCCCACGTCCTCACCGGAGAGGGCGGCGACGGCGTCGTGGCGCCCGTCCGCGGGACCCCGCTGCACCTCCTCGCCTCCTCGCGGCGCCGCCCGTCGCGGGCGCTCGTGCTCGCGGCGCTCGACGCGCTCGACCCGTCGCCGCTCGCGCTGCGGCGCGCGCGCCGGGGCACGGAGCTCGGCCGCGCGGCACCGTGGCTGCGGCCGGCCGCCCTCGACGTGCTCGCACGCGAGACGGTGGCCGCACGCGGCCCGCTCTCCTGGGAAGCGGCCAAGCGCGCGCTCCTGGAGCGCCGGAGCACCGTCCTCGCGCTCCACAACACGTCCGCGGGTGCGGCCGAACGCGGCGTCACGCTCGTCCATCCGCTCGCCGACCCCGCGTTCGTGGCCGCGCTCGCGACCGACGGCGGGGTGCGAGGCCACCGCGGTCGCACCGACACGTTCCGACGCCTCGCGTCCGACCTGCTCCCGGACGCCGTGCTCGCGCGGACGACCAAGGCGCGGTTCAACACGTCCCGCTGGGGCGAGCGCGAGCGGGACTTCGCGCTCTCGTGGGACGGTACGGGGGTGGACCTGGAACTCGTCGACCCCGCCCTCCTGCGTCGCGAGTGGCTCGGCACGCCGCTGCCGGCCGCGCGCTTCCTCGTCCACGTCGCGTGGCTCGCCGCGTCCCCCCGTCGCACAGGAGCGCCCGCTTGAGCACCCGCACGACGATCCGGCGTGCCGTACGCGGCGCGCGCAGGATCCCGCCGACGCAGTGGCCGGGGCTCGCGCGCACCGCGTGTCTCGTGGCGTTCGTCGAGATCGGTCTGCGGACGGCGAAGCTGCCGCGCGTCGCGCGATGGCTCGGCGTCCCGCTCGCCGACGGCGCCGGGCACGCACCGGCCGCACCGGTCGAGGCCGAGCACGACCGGTCGACGCCGCTGTCGCTGGACCAGCGAGAGCTGGCAGGCGTGCGGGACGCCCGACGAGTCCTGTCCGCCCCCGGTGTCGACGGCACGTGCCTGCGTCAGGCGCTCGTCGTCGGTCACGTCGTGCGCCGACGCGCGCCACGGCTCGTCCTCGGTGTGGCGAAGCGCGACGGCACGGTCGCCGCCCACGCGTGGATCGAGGTCGAGGGCTGGGTGGTGGACGACTTCACCGTCCACGACCGGCGCCCCGCCGGCTTCGAACGGTTGCCCGCGTCGCTCCCCTGACCGCCGCCCGGCGCCTCAGCGCAGCAGCTCGTGGCTCCCGAGCTCGTCCACGAAGGCCTGGGCGTCACGTGCGGCGTCGGCGCGGTCGATGGCGAACTCCGTGACGAGGGCGTCGGCGAGCTCGTCGAGCGTGCGCTCGTCCACCAGCAGCTTCGTCAGGAGGGCGCCGCTCGCGTTCGTGGTGAGGTAGACGGAACGCTCCAGGTCGAGCACCACGAGCTCGCCGTCGATCTCCTGCCAGGTGACGCCGTCGGTGCGGATCTGCATGTCGTCCTCCGTCCGCCGGCCCGTCCGGCACCCGTCAGGCTAGCGGCGCCCGGACCCGGGGTCACGGGTGAATCGCGCCGGCCCCACGCGTCGGGTCGGCACGTCGAGCAGCGCGACGGCGAGGCCCGCCACCGTCACGACGAGCAGCACCGACGCCACCGCGTCGCTCGGGCGGTGCGCGTGCCCGACGACCGAGGCCGCGCAGGCGACGACGATCAGGACGACCGCGACGGCCGCCGCGGCGTGCCGCGCGAAGACCGGGGACAGCAGGACCGCGGCGGCGGCGAGCCCGACCGCCGCGCTGACGTGACCGGAGGGCAGGGTGTTGTACGCGTACCCGAGGTCGCCGAGGTCGGGACGGGCGAGCACCGAGTCGCGCAGCCACCCCGAGAGCAGGAGCGGGACCACGGCGACCGGGACCGCGGCGGCGACGTCGCGGAACCGGCGCCGCCAGAGCGCGCGGACGCCGAGCCCGAGGCACACGAGGGCGAGGGCAGCCGGCAGCACGGCACGGGCCCACGTCGCCGCGACCGCCACGGGGTATCCGCCGCCCTGCAGCTGCGCGAGGCCGCGGACGTCGGCCGTCTGCCCACCCGTCGTCCGGACCGCGACGAGGTACACCGCGCCGAAGGCCGCGGCGCCGAGCACCGCGCCCACCGCGCCCACCAGCCGTCGGTCGCTCACGAGGTACCTCCGCCCGCCGCAGCCGGCCGCCTGTCGTCACCGGGCCTGCGGCGAGCCTAGGGCCGCCCGCGCGCCCGGGACAGGGCGCGACCGGGTGATCCGGTGCCGACGCAGGCCCGACGCAGGCCCGACGCAGGCCCGCCGCAGGCCCGACGCACGCCCACGCAGGTCGCGCGTCGGCCGTCGGTGGTCGGGCGTAGTCTGTTTGGCGGCCCCTCGGGGCCGCCCCAGCCCGGACGCGTCCACCCACCCTGACGCTCGTCCGGGCCGTTCGTGCTGCCCCTGCCGCCGACGTCCCCGGAAGGACCCGCACCCGCATGAACCTCACCGGCATCCTGCCCGCGCTGCTCACCGACCCCGCCGCCGCGGCCGCCGTCGAGCACGTGCGCGCCCGCGGCGAGGCGGACGTCGTCGGCCCGGCGGGGGTGCGCCCGCCGCTGCTCGCCGCGATGGCGGGCGCCCGGGCGACGTCCGGCACGAGCGACGACGGTGCCGGCTGGGCGACGGGCGCGCGGCCGCTCGTCGTCGTGACCGCGACGGGACGCGACGCGGACGAGCTGGCGGCGAGCGTGCGCGCCTACCTGCCGGACGAGCTGGCGGAGGTCGTCGCGGTGCTGCCGAGCTGGGAGACGCTCCCGCACGAGCGCCTGAGCCCGCGCGCCGACACGGTGGCCAAGCGCATCGCGGTGTTCCGCCGGCTCGCGCACCCTGATGCGGAGGTGGGCCCGTCGGGTCCGGTGCGCGTCCTCGTCATGCCGGTGCGCGCGCTCCTGCAGCCCGTCGTGGACGGGTTGGGCGAGCTCGAGCCCGTGCAGCTCGACGCGGGGAGCACGGCGGACCTCACCGACGTCGCGGAACGCCTCGTGGCCGCGGCGTACTCGCGCGTGGACATGGTCGAGCGCCGCGGCGAGTTCGCCGTGCGCGGCGGCATCCTCGACGTGTTCCCGCCGACCGAGGACCACCCGCTCCGCGTCGAGTTCTGGGGCGACGAGGTGTCGGAGATCCGCTGGTTCGCGGTCGCCGACCAGCGCAGCCTCGAGATCGCCGAGCACGGGCTGTGGGCCCCGCCGTGCCGCGAGATCCTGCTCACCGACGCGGTCCGCGAGCGCGCGGCCGCCCTGGTGGAGGAGCTGCCGGGTGCGGTCGAGATGCTCGACAAGCTCGCCGCCGGGGTCGCGGTCGAGGGCATGGAGTCGCTCGCCCCGGTGCTGGTGGACCGCATGGTGCCGGTGCTCGAGCTCGTCCCGGACGACGCGCTGCTCGTCGTGGACGACGCCGAGCGCGTGCGGCGCCGCGCGCACGACCTGGTCGCGACGACCGAGGAGTTCCTCGCCGCCGCGTGGACCGGGGCCGTCGCGGGCGGCAAGACGCCGCTCGACCTGTCCTCCGCGTCCTTCGAGACGTTCGCGGACGTGCGCGCCGTCGCCCAGCGCCGCGGGCTCGGCTGGTGGACGCTCTCGTCCTTCGCGCTCGACAACCCGGACCTCGACCTGCCGCCCGACGCGGCTGCCGACGGCGCGGGTGCGGCGACCACGGGCGGCGCGGGTGCGTCGTCGACCACCGCCCCGCACGTGGGGGAGAGCGCCGACGGCGTCCCGACCTTCACGATCGGCGCGCGCGACGTCGAGTCGTACCGGGGCGACGTGTCGCGGGCGCTCGACGACATCCGCGGCCTGCAGCACGCCGGCTGGCGCCTCGTGCTCACGACCGAGGGCCACGGGCCGGCCAAGCGCATGGTCGAGCAGCTCGGAGAGGCAGACACCCCGGCGCGGCTCGTCGCCCGCCTGGACGCGGAGCCCGAGGGCGGGATCGTGTCCGTCACGCCGGCGATGGCCGGCAAGGGCTTCGTGGTGCCGGAGCTGCGCCTCGCCGTCTTCTCCGAGTCGGACCTCACGGGTCGCGCGGGCACGAGCACGCGCGACATGCGCAAGATGCCGAGCCGGCGGCGCAACGTCGTCGACCCGTTGCAGCTCAAGGCGGGCGACTTCGTGGTGCACGAGCAGCACGGCGTGGGGCGGTTCGTCGAGCTCGTGCAGCGCACGCTCGGCACGGGCGGCAACGCGGCGACGCGCGAGTACCTGGTGATCGAGTACGCGTCGAGCAAGCGCGGCCAGCCGGGCGACCGGCTGTTCGTGCCGATGGACCAGCTCGACCAGGTCACCAAGTACACGGGCGGCGAGTCGCCGAGCCTCAACAAGATGGGCGGCTCGGACTGGTCGAGGACGAAGTCTCGCGCGCGCAAGCACGTCAAGGAGATCGCGGGCGAGCTCATCCGCCTGTACTCGGCACGCATGGCGACGCAGGGGCACGCGTTCGGCCCGGACACGCCGTGGCAGCGCGAGCTCGAGGACGCGTTCGCGTACGTCGAGACGCCCGACCAGCTCGCGACGATCGACGAGGTCAAGGCGGACATGGAGAAGACGGTCCCCATGGACCGGCTCGTGTGCGGCGACGTCGGCTACGGCAAGACGGAGATCGCGATCCGTGCCGCGTTCAAGGCGGTGCAGGACGGCAAGCAGGTCGCGGTGCTCGTGCCGACGACGCTCCTCGTCCAGCAGCACTTCGAGACGTTCTCGGAGCGGTACGCGGGCTTCCCCGTGACCGTCAGGGCGCTCTCGCGCTTCCAGTCCGCCAAGGAGTCCCAGGACACGATCGAGGGCCTGCAGCAGGGGAAGGTCGACATCGTCATCGGCACGCACCGCCTCATCACCGGCAGCATCCGGTTCAAGGACCTCGGGCTCGTCGTCATCGACGAGGAGCAGCGGTTCGGCGTCGAGCACAAGGAGACGCTCAAGCAGCTGCGCACCAACGTCGACGTCCTGGCGATGTCCGCGACGCCGATCCCGCGCACGCTCGAGATGGCGGTCACGGGCATCCGTGAGATGTCGACGCTCGCGACGCCGCCCGAGGAGCGTCACCCCGTGCTCACGTACGTCGGGGCGTACGAGGAGAAGCAGATCGCCGCCGCGCTGCGCCGCGAGCTGCTGCGCGAGGGCCAGGTGTTCTACGTGCACAACAAGGTCGAGACGATCGAGCGTCAGGCGGCGCGCCTCCGGGAGCTGGTGCCCGAGGCGCGGGTGGGCGTCGCGCACGGAAAGATGAACGAGCACCAGCTCGACCAGGTGATCCGGGCGTTCTGGGAGAAGGAGCTCGACGTCCTCGTCTGCACGACGATCATCGAGACCGGCCTCGACATCTCGAACGCGAACACGCTCATCCTCGAGCGCGCCGACATGCTCGGCCTGTCGCAGCTCCACCAGCTCCGCGGGCGCGTGGGCCGCGGTCGCGAGCGCGCGTACGCGTACTTCCTCTACCCGCCCGAGCGGCCGCTCACCGAGACGGCGCACGACCGCCTCGCGACCATCGCCGCGCACACCGACCTCGGGGCGGGCATGCAGGTCGCGATGAAGGACCTCGAGATCCGCGGCGCGGGCAACCTGCTCGGCGGCGAGCAGTCCGGGCACATCGCGGGCGTCGGGTTCGACCTCTACGTGCGCATGGTCGGGGAGGCCGTCGCGAACTTCCGCGGCGACGGCCCCGAGGAGCAGCCGGAGATCTCGATCGAGCTCCCGGTCGACGCGCACCTGCCCGAGTCGTACATCGCGACCGAGCGCCTGCGGCTCGAGGCGTACAAGAAGATCGCCGCCGCGACCGACGCGCCGCAGCTCGCGGAGGTCCGGGCCGAGCTCGTGGACCGCTACGGCGCGCTGCCCGACGTCGCGTCCGCGCTGTTCGAGGTCGCCGACTTCCGCAACCACGCGCGCCGCGTCGGGCTCACCGACGTCACGGCGCAGGGCAAGCTCATCCGGTTCGCGCCCGTCGACCTCGCGGAGTCGGCGCAGCTGCGCCTCAAGCGGCTCTACCCGGGCACGCTCCTCAAGCCGGCGATCCGCGCGTTCCTCGTCCCGTACCCGACGACGGCGCGCATCGGGGGTCGGCCGCTCCGGGGCGCCGAGGTGCTCACGTGGGCGCGACAGCTCATCGACGCCGTGATCGTCGGAGAGGTGAGCGCGGCGGCGGCGGTCGGGACGTCGTCGGGGGTCGCCTCGTCGGGTGCCTCGCTGGGCGGAGCCGCCCGCTGACGTCGCGGCGCAGGCACCGCCGTCGAGGGACTCAGGCGGGGACGGCGGCGTCGAGCCGTTCGACGACGGCCCGTGCGATCTCGAGGCTCGCGGTCGCGGCGGGGGAGGGCGCGTTGACGACGTGCACCTGTCGCGGTGCCGTGAGGATCCGGAAGTCGTCGACGAGCCGCCCGTCGCGCTCGAGCGCCTGGGCCCGCACGCCCGACGGCGCCGCGACGAGGTGGCGCGGCTCGATCATCGGGGCGAGCCTGCGCAGCGACCGGGCGAAGGCGCGTCGCGAGAGGGAGCGGACGACCTCCCTCGCACCCGGTACGAGGTTGCGCGCCCCCAGCGCCCACAGCCCGGGCCACGTGAGCGAGTCGAGCACGTCACCCGCCACGACGTCGCGCCGGCGGTAGCCCTCGCGCGCGAGGGCGAGCACGGCGTTGGGCCCCGCGTGCACGCTCCCGTGCAGCGTCGGCGTCAGGTGCACGCCGAGGAAGGGGAAGCGAGGGTCGGGCACCGGGTAGACGGGCGTGCTCACGACGTGCGCCGCCTCGCCCCGGAGGTCGAAGTACTCGCCGCGGAACGGCACGATGCGCACGCCCGGCTCCAGCCCGCAGGCGAGGGCGAGCCGGTCCGCGTACAGCCCGGCGCACGCGACGAGCGCGTCCACCTCGATCTCCCGCTCGCCGCCGCGATCGTCCTCGGTCGCGGCGCGCTCGTACCGCACGCGCACGCGGGCTCCCGACGGCCGCGGCTCCGTCCGGGCCCCCACCACCCGCGCGCCGCAGCGGACGTCCCCGCCGTGCGCGGCGACGTCGTTCGCGAGGGCGCGGCACACGGCGGGGTAGTCCACGATGCCCGTCGTCTCCACGTGCAGGGCACCGACGCCGCGCACGTTCGGCTCGACCTCCCGGAGCTCGGCCGCCGTCACACGCCGGAGCGGCACGCCGTTCGCCTGGCCGCGCCGTTCCAGCTCGGCGAGCGCGGGGAGCTCGGACGGCTCGGTCGCGACGACGAGCTTGCCGGTGGTGCGGACGTCGACCCCGCGCTCGTGGGCGAAGCGCGTCATGGAGCGCGCACCGGCGGTCCCGAGCCGGGCCTTGAGCGAGCCGGGGGCGTAGTAGAGGCCGGAGTGGATCACGCCCGAATTGCGGCCCGTCTGGTGGCGGGCGATCTCCGGCTCCTTCTCGAGCACGACGACCTCGTCGCCTCGTGCTGCGAGGCGCGCCGCGACGGCGAGCCCGACGATCCCGGAGCCGATGACGGCAACTGTGCGCATGCGCGCATCGTCTCGCACACCGCTCGCACCGGTCGCGAACGACACCCGTCGGTTCGCTCTGGAGGAGCCGGTCAGCGCTCGCACGTGGCACGTCGGTCCCCGGGAAGGGCCACGTACGTGTCCCGCTCGCTGTCCGTGAGCTCGCGACCGGCGAGCCGGCACGCCGCCTGCGCGAGGTGCGCGGCGTCCAGGTCCCAGATCGCGACGCCCTCGGCGGAGCTCGTCGCGAGCGACGTGCCGTCCGGGTGCAGGTAGGTGGGGGACACGAAGGGTGAGTCCGTCGGGATCGGGTCCCCGAGCGCGACGCCCGACGCCACGTCGTAGACGGTCGCGCTCTGGTCCGCGGAGGTCGCGACGAGCGTCCGGCCCTCGCGGTCGAAGCCGAGGTCGAGGGTGGACGCGGCCGTCGAGGCCAGCTCACGGCGCGGCCCGGCACCCGCGGCGTCGCGCAGGGTGACGAGAGTTCCCCGTTCGACGGTCGCGAGCACGCCGCCGTCGCCGATCGCCGAGGCCCAGGCACCCTGGACCATGTCCTGGACCTCCTCGCCCGTCTCCGGGTCGTAGACCCGGGTCTCCGACTGGGCGATGTAGAACGGGGGCGGGTGGGTCAGCGTCGCGACCAGCGGCGGGTCGCTCGACGCGGTGATGCTCGACGGGACCTCCTCGACGGTCAGGACGTCCCGGACGCGCTCGCCGGTCGCCGGGTCGAGCTCGTGCACGACGCCGTCGGGCGTCGAGGCGAAGACCTGGCCCGATCGCGTGACGAAGGGTCCGTGCGCCTCGGGGTCGAGGAAGGCGCCCGTCCGCGCCCCCGTGCGGGCATCGACGAAGGGCACGGCCTCGGCCTCGGGATCGAAGCCGACGAGCAGGTCCGGCCCGGCCCACCCGAGGTCCTGGACGCCGTCCGGCGGCGTCACGAGGGCCCGGTCGGACGCGACGTCCCACACGGCGAAGCCGTCGAGGTCCTCGAACCCGGAGGCGTCGGGGTCGCGCCGTGCCACGACGATCCGCTCTCCGGCGTCGTCGTAGCTGTCCGTGATCAGGTGACCGCGCGCGACGACGCGGGTCACCGGCCCGGTGCCGTCGAGCCGCCACCGGCTGACCACGGACGAGTCGCCACCCCACGCGACGAGCTCGGTGCCGTCGGGAGAGATCTCGAGGCCGCCCGGATCGCCCTCCTGCGTCGACAGGACCGTGCCGGTCGCCGTGCCGGTCGCGAGGTCGCGCGTCTCGATCTCGCCGAACTCGCTGCCGCAGTACAGGTGTCCCGTCGGCTCGGACACGACGTTCCACGGGCAGGGGAGGCGGCCCCCACCTTCGCCCTCGAGCACGACCTCCCAGCGGACGTCGCCCGTGACGGCGTCCAGGGCGACGGCCCGCCGGTCGCCGACCCCGACGAGCAGCCCGTCCCGCGTGACCGTCAGGTGCAGGTTCGTCGAGAGCGGGGGCGCCGGCAGCGCACGGACCACGGCGCCGGACGCCGGGTCGAGGACCCGCACGGTGCCCGCCGGCGAGCCGACGTACAGCAGGCCGTCCGGCGCGAACGTCGGGGAGGCGGCGAGCCACACCGGCGCCTCGCCCGGTGTGGACGGGAGCGCGGGCCAGCGCAGGGTCACGCGCCCGTCGACGGGATCCAGGAGAACGACGGCCCCGTCCACCCCGTCCACCACCGCGAGCCGCTGCGCGTCGGGGCTCAGCGCGATCGCGGCGGCGTCGGTGTCGGTCGCGAGCGGGCCCACCAGGCGGTCTCCGGACGCGACGTCGTAGGTCGTGACGAACGCGCACTGCGTCGGCTCGCCGTCGGTCGGCTGCTCGAGCACGACCTCGCCCGGGCTGGGCTCGCGCGCCGGGGAGCACTCCGCGGTCCCGCGCGTCAGGACGGCCGCGACCGTCCCACCGTCGTCGACGTCGACCCGCGAGCCGGGACCTCCTGAGTGCTCGTCGACCCGGTGGTGGTCGAAGCGTTGCTCGAGCTGCCCGGTCTCCAGGTCCAGGACGGCGGGACGCGTCCCGTCGACGGCCACGACCGCCGTCCGCCCGTCCGGGAGCAGCGCCCCGTGGAGGGAGTCGTGCTCCGAGGTGCCCAGCGCGGGGTCGACCCAGGTGTACCCGACGAAGCCGGGGGAGCGCACGAACGTCGACAGCAGCGCCGACCGCGTGCGGGCGTCGTCGGGCCAGCGGCGGTACGCCTCGACGGACAGGAGCGCGGCGAGCGACCGGTCGGTGTCCTGGACGGCCACCGACCGGCTCACGAGCGCCTCGAGCTGCGCCTCCGCCTGGGCGTGGCGCGCGGCGTCGCGCTGCGCGGTGGCCTGGCCGCGGTTCGCCACCGCGAGCCCGCCCGCGACCAGCGCCACGGCGAGCAGCCCGGCCACCCCGACGAGCGCACCCCGCAACCGGCGGTTCTGACGCCTCTCGTGCCGCGCCCGCTGGCGCAGCGCGTCGGCCTCGGAGTCGCGAGCGCGCCGTGACGCGTCGAGGAACTCGAGCTCCACCGCGGTCAGGTCGGCGTCGGTCGCCGCGCTCCACTCGAGAGCCGCGTCGAGGCGCGCACCGCGGTAGAGCTCGCTGTCGGTGCGCCCGAGTGCTTCCCAGCCCTCGGCGGCGGTGGCGAGGTGCCGCATGACCCGGACCGCGGCGGCGTCGTCCTCGAGCCACGACCGCAGCCGGGGCCAGGCGTTCGCGAGCGCCTCGTGAGCGATCTCGACCGTGTCCTCCTCGGCGGTCACGAGGCGTGCGCGCACGAGGTGGGCGATGACCCGGTCGCGCGCCGGGTCGCCCGAGAGGGCGGCGCTCGCGAGGCGGCGGCGCACCGCCGGGCCGTCGGAGGACGGTGTGACCATGCGCAGGAGGAGCGACCGGCACACCGCGCGCTCGCTCGCGGGCAACGACTCGTACAACCGGTCGGCGGACCGGGCCACGGCGCCCGAGATGCCCCCGGTCGCGCGATAGCCCTCGATCGTCAGCACCGTCCCGTCTCGGCGCCGCCAGGTCTCGGCGAGCGCGTGCGAGAGCAGGGGCAGCGACCCCGGCCCGTCCGCCGCGTCGCGGAGCAGGAGCTCCGTCAGCCCGTGCTCGAGCCGGAGCCCGGCCCGTCTCGCCGGCCCCTGGATCGCCTCCGCCAGGCGTTCGCCGCCCAGGGGCGAGACGAGGTGCAGCCCGCGCTCGGCGAGCGTCGCGAGCGCCGGCACGGTGGAGAGCCCGCCGAGGTGGTCGGCCCGGATCGTGACCACCACCGGTCCGGACCCGGCCGCGTACCGGGCGAGGGCGGTGCAGAAGGCCGTGACGTCGTCGGGCCGGTCCGGGAGCGTGAACAGCTCCTCGAGCTGGTCGACGGCGAGGACGGCACCGTCCGGCGCGCCCGCGAGCGCGGCGTCGAGAGCGCTCAGCGGGTCTGAGCCCGGCACGACGACGACGCTCTCCACCGCACGATCGGCCAGCGCGGGCAGGATCCCGGCCCGCAGCAGCGAGCTCTTGCCGCACCCCGACGGCCCCGCGAGGACGAGCAACGGCACCTCCCGGAGCCGCGCGAGGCACGCCTCGGTCTCGTCGCCGCGGCCGAAGAACGCGTCGCGGTCGCTCTCCTCGTAGGGCGCGAGGCCCTTGTAGGGGCACGACGACGTCGCGGTCCCGGGCGTGGGGACCTCCAGGAGCGCGGGGTCCTGGCGCAGCATGCGGAGCTCGAGGTCGGCGATCGCCGCGCCCGGGTCGATGCCGAGCTCGTCGGCGAGCGTCCGGCGCGCGCGCCGCAGCGTCGCGAGCGCGTCCGCCTGCCGACCGCAGCGGTACTGCGCGAGCGCGGCCGCCGCCCAGCGGCGCTCGCGCAACGGCTCTGCCCGGACGAGACCCTCGGCGCTCGCGGCGACGTCGCGGTGCCCGCCGGCCGCGAGACGCGCCTCGAGGAGGTCGTCCTCCGCCTCGCGGCGCACCTCCTCCAGGCGGCCCGCCTCGCTGCGCCCGTCCGCCCACGACCCGACGTCGGTGTACGCGGGCCCTGTCCACAGTGCGAGGGCTCGCTCGAAGGCGGCGACGGCGAGCTCGGGCTCGGCGCCGGCCGCGAGCGTCCGCGCGCGCAGGACGAGGGCCTCGAACCGGGCCGCGTCGAGGTCGTCGGGGGCGAGGTCGAGCCGGTAGCCGGACGGCGTCGTCTCGATCGTCGCGCCCTCGCCGAGCGCGCGCCGGACCCGGCCCATCCCGGCCTGGACCTGCTTCGTCCACGTGGAGGGGAGCGCCTCGCCCCACAGCGCGTCGGCGAGCGCTTCGGGGCTGACGACGTGCCCGCGGCGCACGACCAGCGCACCGAGGAGCGTGCGCTCTCTCGGGCTGAGGCTCCCGTTCCCGTCGACACGCAGCGGGCCGAGCACCGTGACGCCCATGCCTCGGATTGTCCGCGCGCCCGTCGGGCCAGGTCAACGGCACGCATACCGACTGCATACCGGGAGGGGCGCGAGGCCATACCGGGCGGTCGGACCGTCGCGGCATGAGACACCGTCGCGGTCATCTCGCCCCGCTCTCGAGAACCCTGCCCGTCGCCGGCCTCCTGGGCGCGGTCGCCGTCGCTGCTACAGGACTCGTCGGGCTCCCTGCGTCGGCCGTCCGTGCGACGACGGCCGCGCCCGCGACGGCCACCGCGCCGCCCGGGTGGGCCGCCGTCCCGGCAGCCGTGTCCGCCGGGGCGTGGGACCACGAGCTGGGCGATGCGGGGACTCCCCCCGCGCCGTCGTCCGAGTATCGGCTCGCCGGCGCGCGTGTCCGCGTGGCACAGCCCGACGGCTGGACCGTCCAGGGACGCGGGCCGGCGCACCTCGTCCTCGCGCCGGCACCGGGTCACCGGGTCGCCGCGCCCGCGCACGGCGCGGGCGGCGGAGGTGCCCAGGTCCACGTCCTCGCCGGTGCCGCGCTCGTGCTCGCACCGGCCTGCGGCCGAGGGGACGCGCATGCCGTGGTGCCGATCCGCTCGCGCGACGGATTGATCGACGCGGTCGTGCAGGACGGGAGGTTGTCGATCGTGCACCTGGAGATCGCCCAAGACGACGGTGCACGCGCGGTGATCGACCTCCGAGCCTCGCCCCGACGAGGCGGTCCGGCAGACGGCTGCCGGTCCGCGCCGGGCGGTCTGACGATCCGCGCGCTCGTGGCGGCGGACGGCACGTCCGTCATGCTGCCCGCACGGCGCGGGACCGTCCAACGGATCCGCGTCCACGAGACGTGCGGCGCGGTGAGCGTCGTCCACGTCGTCGCCCCCGTCGAGGCAGGTCCCGCCGTCGTTGCGACGACGGCCGACGCGGACCGGCTCGCCGCAGCCGTCGGGGTCGCTCCTCTCGTCGGTCCGGTTCCGGGAGGCACCGAGAGCGAGGGCTGCGTCGCCGACCGGGGTTAGCTCAACCATTGCCCTCGACGCCGCGGGGACGTCGGGTGGCCGCGAGAGACGCGGACGTGCCCGTGGGCCTCTCGCCCGGGAGACCTGCCGGCGACTTCCTGTGGCTTCATCCGCGCCGCAGCGATCTTCACCCCCTGGAGGCGTGGTGGTCACCTGGGGAGGAGGGTCATGCTGACGGGGTGCGCGATCTCACCGCGGAGGGCCCGACGGAGGGCGCGTCCGTGCGGTTCCACACCGTCGACGCGCTGCGCGGCGTCGCGGCGCTCGCGGTCCTGCTGTTCCACCTCGCGCGCAGCTCGGCGCAGGCTCCGCAGCTCGCGGAGCTCCTCCCTGCTCCGTACCTCGTCGCGTCGGACTACGGCCGCAGCGGTGTGTCCGTGTTCTTCGTGCTCTCCGGGTTCGTCATCGCGTACACCGTCCGGGAGCTGGGCCCGCGTGCACGGGACGCGGTGCGGTACTCCGCCCGCCGGCAGCTGCGGCTCGACCCGCCGTACTGGGTGATGATCGCGGTGGTCCTCGCCGTCACTGTCGCCGAACGGTTCGTGCCGGGTCTGCAGTACCAGAGCTACGGCGCGGCCGACGTGGCGACGAGCGCCCTGTACGTCCAGGGCTTCGCCGGGACGGACTCCGTCCTGGCCGTCGCCTGGACGCTCTGCCTGGAGGTGCAGTTCTACGTCGTCGTCGTCCTGCTCGTCCTCCTCGCCGGCAAGATGCTCGGCGGCGGGACCCCGACCGGGAGACGCCGGATCGTCCGCTGGGCGGCATGGGGGCTCGGGCTGGTCTCCCTGGCGCTCCCCGTCGCCGGCGTCGACGCCGGCCCCTGGTTCATCGGCAGCTGGTGGACGTTCTGCCTCGGCGCGACGGTGTGCTGGTTCCTGCTGGGCGACATCGGACCCGTCGCCGCCACGGCGGCGATCGGCGTGGCGGCGGCGGCGAACGCCTTGGCCACGATCACCGGCGGCGCCGCACCGTGGGGCGGGGGCTGGTTCGCGCTCGTCACCGCCCTTCTCCTGGTGGCCCTCGTCGCGACCCGACGACTCAGCGCGCGGCCGTGGGCATGGCTGCTCTCTCTCGGCACGATCTCCTACTCGCTCTACCTGGTGCACCTGCCGGTCATCGACGTGGTCATGGGCGCGATGTACAAGATGATGGGCGCGGGCACCGCAGCGGTCCTCACCGCGTACGTGGTGGGAGCCGCGTGCGCCCTCGTCGCGGGGGCCGCGTTGCACCGCTGGGTCGAGGTCCCGGCCATCCGGCTGTCCCGCGCCCTGACGAGCGGTAGCCGCGCGGACGTGCGCGCGCGGCTCGCGGGAGTGCCGAGGAGGGTCGTCGCGACGATCCCCGCGCGACGAGGTCGGGGACGAGAAGCCGCGGTGGGAACCGCCCCGGAGGAGCCGTAGACCCGACCCCGGGGTCGGCGAACCTACGATGGGCCGATGACCGACCCGGCACCCGAACGCACGCCGACCGACCCGCTGCGCGACGCCGTCGCCGTCATGGACCGCCTGTACTCCCCGGGCGGGTGCCCGTGGGACCGCGAGCAGACGCACGAGTCCCTCGTGCGCTACCTCCTGGAGGAGGCGCACGAGCTGGCCGAGGCCATCGAGACCGGTGACCGCGCAGGCACGCGCGAGGAGCTCGGCGACCTGCTGCTCCAGGTCCTGTTCCACGCGCGCATCGCGAGCGAGGAGCCCGAGCCGTACACGGTCGACGACGTCGCGGCCGACCTCGTCGCCAAGCTCGTCCGGCGGCACCCGCACGTGTTCGCAGACGGCGGGGTGGTCGCCGACCTGCCCGTCGATCTGCACCGCCAGTGGGACGCCATCAAGAAGGCGGAGAAGCAGCGCACGTCGGTGCTCGAGGGGATCTCCCACACGCAGGGCGCGCTCGCCCGCGCGCAGAAGGTGCTCTCCCGCACCGAGCGCGGCGGCCTGGGGGAGACGGCCAGCTCGGCGCTCGCGGCGCCGTCGGGCAGCGTCGGGGACGGCGGCCCGACGGCGGAGGCGCGCCTCGGGCGAGAGCTGCTCGCCCTCGTGGCACGGGCCGAGGCGGAAGGCCTCGACGCCGAGGCCGCGCTGCGCGCTGAGCTGCGCCGCGTGGAGTCCGCGATCGTCGCCGCGGAGGCGTCCGTGCCCGCTGCCGACGGGGCGCGACGTCCGTCGTGACGGTCGGCCACGCAGGTCACCGCCACCGGGCCCACGGACCGGACGCAGCGGCGCAGGTCACATCCGGGCACTAGGGTGGGGTCGTAAACCCACCACCGTCGCGGGCGCGCACGCGGCGTCCCGGGTTTCCGTGCCCGGGTCGGTCGCCGACGCAGCGCCCGTGAGCCCTGCCCTGAAGGAGCACCTGTGGCCAGCATCGAAGCCGTTGGAGCGCGCGAGATCCTCGACTCCCGCGGGAACCCGACCGTCGAGGTCGAGGTCGTCCTCGACGACGGGACGTTCGCCCGCGCCGGAGTGCCGTCGGGCGCGTCGACCGGAGCGTTCGAGGCCGTCGAGCGCCGTGACGGCGACAAGTCCCGCTACCTGGGCAAGGGTGTCGAGGGCGCGGTCAACTCCGTGATCGACGACATCGCCCCGGAGCTCATCGGCTTCGAGGCCGAGGACCAGCGCCTCATCGACGCCGCCCTGATCGACCTCGACGGCACCCCGAACAAGGGCAAGCTCGGCGCCAACGCGATCCTCGGCGTCTCGCTCGCCGTCGCCAAGGCCGCCGCGAAGAGCGCCGGCCTGGACCTGTACCGCTACGTCGGCGGCCCGAACGCGCACGTCCTGCCCGTGCCGATGATGAACATCCTCAACGGCGGGTCGCACGCCGACTCGAACGTCGACATCCAGGAGTTCATGGTCGCCCCGATCGGCGCGTCCTCGTTCCGCGAGGCGCTGCGCACCGGCGCCGAGGTCTACCACGCCCTCAAGTCCGTGCTCAAGGGCAAGGGCCTCGCGACGGGCCTCGGCGACGAGGGCGGCTTCGCCCCCAACCTGCCGAGCAACCGCGACGCGCTCGACCTCATCCTCGTCGCGATCGAGCAGGCCGGCTTCGTCCCGGGCAAGGACGTCGGCCTCGCGCTCGACGTCGCCGCGACCGAGTTCTTCAAGGACGGCGCGTACCAGTTCGAGGGCAAGGCGACGAGCTCGGACGACATCATCGCGTACTACGAGCAGCTCGTCCGCGACTACCCGCTGGTCTCCATCGAGGACCCGCTGTCCGAGGACGAGTGGAGCGCCTGGTCGCAGCTCGTCTCCCAGGTCGGCGACAAGGTGCAGATCGTCGGCGACGACCTGTTCGTGACGAACCCCGAGCGCCTCGCGAAGGGCATCGAGCTCAAGTCCGCGAACTCGCTGCTCGTCAAGCTCAACCAGATCGGCACGCTCACCGAGACGCTCGACGCCGTCGAGCTCGCGCAGCGCAACGGCTTCACCGCGATGGTGTCGCACCGCTCGGGCGAGACCGAGGACACGACGATCGCGGACCTGTCCGTCGCGACCAACGCCGGCCAGATCAAGACCGGTGCCCCCGCCCGCGGCGAGCGCATCAACAAGTACAACCAGCTCCTGCGCATCGAGGAGGCGCTGGACGACGCCGCGCGCTACGCCGGTCGCGGCGCGTTCCCGCGCTGGTCGTCGCAGGCGTGATCGCGACGCCGGGCGCCGTCGTCTGACGCCCCGGCGAGGCCCGGCGGACCGCACGGTCCGCCGGGCCTTTCGCGCGTCCTGGGTCGTGTCGTGCGCGGACCTTTGTGCACGACGCGCCCGGACGTCCCTACGCGTCGTGCGCACGCGTAGGCGCGACGCGACGGCGCGTAGGCGCGGGCGGAGCGGGGTCGGGTCCGGGTGAAGAAGTCGTGACGATCCGCCGTTCGGCCGGACGTACCGCGCGTGCTGCCCGCGCGACGCCCTGCGCGGCGGCACAATCGGGGCATGCCGTCCTCGCGTCGTCCACCGCGCCCCGGTGCCCCCGCGCGCCCGGTGCGGGGAGCGTCGGGGCCGTCCCGGGGCGCGTCCGCGAAGCCCGCCTCCTCTGCGAAGCCGAGCACGCCCGCGAAGCCGAGCACGTCCCCGAAGCCGGGTGCGTCCCCGAAGCCGGGTGCGTCCACGAAGCCGGAGCCGCCGCGCAAGTCCGCGCCCTCCGGAACTCCGCAGCCCGCGCGGAAGGCGACGTCCCCCGGCGCGTCCCCGTCGGCCGCGCGCCGACCGAGCACGCGCGCCGGCTCGGCGTCGCGCCCGGCGAGCCGCGCCGCCGGCCCGGCGCGCGAGGACCGACGCCGCAGCCGACACGGGTTCCTCCTCCCTGAGGTGGTGACGGTCCGCACGCTGGTGCTGTCCGTCGTCGGCCTGCTCGCCCTGGTGCTCCTGCTGCCGACCGTGCGCGCGTACGTCAACCAGACGGGCGAGCTGCGCGAGCTGCAGCGCGAGCTCGCGGAGGCCCAGGCGACGCAGGAGGGCCTCGAGGCCGAGCTCGACCGGTGGGACGACCCCGCGTACGTCGAGAGCGAGGCGCGCGACCGGCTCAACTTCGTCATGCCGGGGGAGCAGCCCTGGCGCGTGCTCGACCCAGAGACCGTGGTGGACGACGTCGACCCGCAGACGGGTCGGGAGATCACGGGCGGCCCCGTCCAGGGCTACGACGACGGCGTGCCGTGGTACGAGGCGATCTGGACGTCGGTGCAGGTCGCGGGCGAGCAGCCGGCCCCCGACGGCGGGGGCACCGGGACCGGGGACGGTGCCGTCGACGAGCAGACGCCTGCGACCGGCGACGAGCAGGTTCTCGGGACCGGGGAGAATGGGTGAGACGTCACCACCTCCTGACGTCGTCGACCG
Organism: Cellulosimicrobium sp. BMG9.22; assembly: GCF_059159975.1. Lineage (NCBI taxonomy): Bacteria > Bacillati > Actinomycetota > Actinomycetes > Micrococcales > Promicromonosporaceae > Cellulosimicrobium > Cellulosimicrobium sp. BMG9.22. Next base: position 61,956 of record NZ_JBZGBY010000019.1, read on the forward strand.
AGCCCCGAAGGAACCTGCCGTGACCGACGCCCGCCTGGCCATCCCCGCCGACCACCCGGACGCTGTCGTCACCGAGCACGACCTCGAGACCCTCGCGGAGCAGCTCGACCGCACGCCCCGGGGCGTCGTCGGCATCGCGGCACGGTGCGCGTGCGGTCGGCCGCTCGTCGTGCGGACCGCGCCACGGCTGGAGAACGGCACCCCGTTCCCGACGACGTTCTACCTCACGCACCCGGGCGCCGTCGCCGCGGCGTCGACGCTCGAGGCGAACGGCGTGATGAAGGAGATGACGGACCGCCTCGTCGAGGACGAGGAGCTCGCGGCCGTGTACCGGCGCGCGCACGAGCACTACCTCGCGCAGCGCGAGGCGCTCGGTCACGTCGAGGAGATCGACGGCATCTCGGCGGGCGGCATGCCGACGCGCGTCAAGTGCCTGCACGTGCTCGTCGGGCACGCGCTCGCCGCGGGTCCGGGCGTCAACCCGCTCGGGGACGAGGCGCTCGAGCGCGTGCGCGGCACCTGGCGCCCCGACCGCTGCACCTGCTGACCGACCCCGGGAGCGGGTCTCAGGCCCCGTCCGCAGGGCCGGCGAGGTCCTCGGGAAGGACCTCGGGGCCCGCCTCGGCCGGGCGAGGGGCCTCGCCCGAGTGCGCACGCAGCGCGAGGATCGCGATGTCGTCCCCACGGGTCGGGGCGAGCTCGGCGATGAGCCGGTCGCACAGCTCGTCGAGTGTCTCGCCCGCCAGGGACTCCGCTGTGCTGCGCAGCCGCTCGAGGCCCACGAGCAGCGACTCCCCGCGGCGCTCGACGAGCCCGTCCGTGTAGAGCAGGACGGTGGACTCCGGGCGGATGAGCTGGGTGTGGTCGTGGCGGTCCGAGCGGGGGAGGATCCCGAGCGGCAGGTCCGCCGGCCGGGTCAGCAGCTCGGCCCTGCCCTCGGGGTCGATGAGCAGCGGGGGCAGGTGGCCGGCGCTCGACCAGCGCAGCGTCCGGAGGTCGTGCTCCTCGAGGCTCTCGGGCTGCTCGACCCGGGCGAGGATGCCGGTGCTCATCGTGCCCACGGCGAGGTCGTGCATCGCCAGGTCGAGGGACGCCAGGATGGCGGCGGGCGGCTGGACGACGGCGTGCGCCCCTCCGCGCAGCACGTTGCGGATCTGGGCCATCGCGACGGCGGCGCGCAGGTCGTGCCCGGCGACGTCGCCGATCACGAGGCAGGTGCTCCCGTCACGGACGAGGAAGGCGTCGTACCAGTCGCCGCCGATCTGCGCCCCGGACGTCGCGGGCGCGTACCGGGCGACGAGGTGCAGGTGGTCCGGCTCCGGCAGCGCGGTGAGCAGGCTGCGCTGGAGCTCCTCGGCCAGGTCGCGCTGGACGGCGTTCAGGCGGGCGTTGTCCAGCGCGAGGCCGATCTGGGCCATGACGTCGCGCAGGGTCCCGAGCTCCGACTCGGAGAAGTCGCCGCGCTCGGCACCGCGCCCGAGGGTGACGAGACCGCGCACCCGCCCGCGGCCGCGCAGGGGCATGACGGCGAGAGCCCGCGGCGCGAGGCGGTCGAGGAGCTCGCGGGCCGGCCCGTCCGCGAAGAGGTCGCCGGGGCGCGGGGAACCCGCGCGCAGGGCGTGGGGGGCACCCGCCAGGGTCTCGGCGACGAGCGACGTCGGGGTGAGTGCAGCAACCCGGAGCCGGCGGTACTCGTCGAGGACCGGCTGCAGGTCCGGGTCGGCGTGCAGCGCCGCGACGTCGTGCAGTCGCTGCTGCCAGCCGGTCGTCCCCTCGTCGAGGATGCTCGCGATGGCGAAGTCCGCCAGGCCGGGCACGAGGTGGGGCAGCACCGTCTCGAGAGCCCGGACGGGGTCGAGGGTCTCGGCGAGGTCGCCGGCCACCGCGGCCAGCAGCGCCGAGCGCGCCCGTGCCTCCTCCGCCTGGGCGAGTGCGCGATGGCGCTCGGTGACGTCCGTGAAGTACGACGCGACCCCGCCGCGTTCCGGGACGGCGCGGACCTCGTACCAGCCGTCGAGCGGAGCCGGGTAGTAGGCGTCGAAGACGACCGGCCTCCCGGTCCGCGCGACCTCGCGGTAGCCCTCGAACGCCGACCCCACCGCGGCGGGGAAGAGGTCCCACACCACGCCGCCGAGCAGGCGGTCGCGGGAGCTGCCCAGGATGCGCTCGGCCTCGGCGTTGACGTACCCGAAGCGCCACCGGGAGTCGAGCCAGTAGTACCCGACCGTCATCTCCTCGAGGACGCGGTGCATGCGCTCCTCGCCCTCGCGCAGCGCGGTGGTGTCGGTCGTGACGCCGACGACCTGCTCGGCGGATCCAGCGTCGCCGGGCAGCGCCCGGCCGCGCGCGCTGAGCCAGCGCGTCGTGCCGTCGGGTCGCAGCACCCGGAACTCGGCCTCGTAGACCCCGCACGTCGTGATCGCCCGGTCCAGCGCCGCGGTGACGGCGGGCAGGTCGTCGGGGTGCACGCGCGCGTCGAACGCCTCGATGGTCCCGCCGAACGTCTCCTCGGTGTACCCGAACGTCTCCAGGAGCGCGGCGTCCCAGCGCAGCGCTCCGGTGGTGAGGTCCCACCGGAACGTCCCGAGACCCGACGCCTGCGCCGCCGCCTCGAGCATCGCGAGCCGCTCGGCGTCCCGTTCGTCGAGATCCTCGAGAGGCGCCGTCGCGCCGAGCGCGCCCAGCGCGTCGAGGGCTTCGTCCGCCCGTTCCTGCATGACCCCTCCACCAGCTCTCGCGGCGTCGACCTGTGGCGCCGCCGCGGCCATCATGCCTCGCCCGTGGCCGGTCTGCTCTGCCGTCGGGCGCCGTCGAAGCCGGACTGCTCGTGTGCGGGTGGGCAGACGCACAGGGCGTGCGGGGCGTGCGCGGTGGCAGGCTTGGCGCATGACCACCGGTTCTCTCCCCGCCTCGCCGGCGCCCCGCGTCGCGACGACGTCGTCGGCCCAGGCTCCGCGCTCGTCCGGCCTCTCGCGCGTCGCCGCGATCGACTGCGGCACCAACTCGATCCGTCTCCTCGTCGCGGACGTCGACGCGGCGGCGGGCACGCTCGTCGACCTCGACCGCCGCATGGAGGTCGTGCGCCTCGGGCAGGGCGTCGACCGTACGGGGCGCCTCGCTCCCGAGGCGCTCGCGCGCACGCTCGACGCCGCCCGCCGCTACGCCGCCGTCATCGTCGAGCTCGGGGCGACGCGCACGCGGTTCGTCGCGACGTCGGCGACGCGCGACGCCGAGAACCGTGACGAGTTCGTCGCCGGGGTCCTCGACGCGCTGGGTGTCGAGCCCGAGGTCGTCTCCGGCCAGGAGGAGGCGGCGCTGTCGTTCCGCGGGGCGACGTCGACGGTCGCGGCCGTACGGCCCGGCCCCTACGTGGTGGTGGACCTCGGCGGGGGCTCGACCGAGCTCGTGCTCGGCACCGAGACCCCCGACGCCGCGTTCTCCATGGACGTCGGCTGCGTGCGCCTGACCGAGCGGCACCTGCGCTCGGACCCGCCGACCGCGGACGAGGTGGCGTTGGCGCGTGCGGACGTGCGGGCCGCGCTCGACGAGGCGGCCGCCGTCGTGCCGCTGGGGCAGGCGACGACGCTCGTGGGCCTCGCCGGCTCGGTGACCACCGTGACCGCGCACGCGCTCGGCCTCGCGGCGTACGACCGCGACCGGATCGACGGGTCCGTGCTGCCCGTGGAGGACGTCCTCGCCGCGTGCGACGACCTGCTGCACCGCACGCGCGCCGAGCGCGCCGCTCTCGGCTTCATGCACCCCGGCCGGGTGGACGTCATCGGCGCCGGCGCGCTCGTGTGGTCGGAGGTCGTGCGCCGGGTGCGCGACGACGTCGCCGCGGCGGGCGGGTCGCTCACCGAGGTCGTCACGAGCGAGCACGACATCCTCGACGGGATCGCCTGGTCGATCGCCTGACGTCCCTGCCGCCGAGACGTGAGAATCTGCCCCGGATTCGCGCGATTCCGGGGCGGAAGCTCACTTCTCGGCGGTCACCGGACGTCGTAGGGCCGCGCGGACCCGGGCGACGAGGCGTTCCGGGTGGAGGTAGACGTCGTCCGCCGTCACGACGATCACGCGCCACCCGAGCTCTTCGAGCTGCTGCTTGCGCGCGATGTCGCGACGCCAGGTCCGCCGGTCGGTGCGGTGCACGTCGCCGTCGTACTCGATCGCGACCTTCGCCTCGAGGTAGGTCATGTCCGGCATTGCGACGAAGGCGCCCGCGGCGTCGTGGACCGGAACGTTGATGCGCGGGCACGGCAGTCCTGCACCCACGAGCAGGAGTCGGGTCCGCGACTCCATCGGCGAGTCCGTCCCCGCGCGCACGAGCTCGAGGGCTACCCGCAGCCGGGCGATCCCGCGGGTGCCGGCGGGGGCCGTGTCCACCGTTCGGCGGAGCGCGGCGACGGTCGTCGGCGGCCGACGCCGCCGCACGACCGCGTCGCCGAGCACGGCGAGCTCCTCGATCGACAGCGAACCCGCGAGCTGGCGCCACGCGTGCTCCGGCGTCACGGCCAGCACCCCCCGCACGGTCAGTGCGGGCAGCACCGCCGCGTCGAACGTGTGGCTTGCGAGCCCGGCCCGGCGGGGCACGACCGCGCTCGACGGGACGCTGACGTGGACACGCTCGTCCCGTGCGATCGAGGTGGGCAGGTCGACGTCGTGCAGCCGGAGCGCCGTGGCATGGCTGATCGCGGAGCCGTCGGGCGAGACACGGAGCATCGCGCGGGCGCGGACCACGAGGTCGTCGGCGAGTTCGGCCGGGACCCGGACGCCTGACGTCGGGGTCGCGAAGCGTGGATGTCGCATGGCCTTGTCGGAGAGCCCGACAGCGCTCCCTTCCGCGAGCGTGAACGGTGGTCGAGGCGGCGTGTCCATGGACCGGGAGCCTGGCCGCACGAGAACCGCCATGCTCGGACGAGAGCCGCTCCTGTGGACGGGACCACCCGACGTCGGGCCTGTGCACCGCCAGAAAACGCGCGCGTCCCGCCGAGAAGTGAGAACTCGCCCCCGATTCGCGCGATTTCAGGGCGGAAGGGCACTTCTCGGCGGCCGGGAGGTCCGCTCAGCGTCAGGATCGCGGAGTCTCCGCGTACTGCTGTGCGCGGTACTGCGCAGAGCGCGGTAGTGTGCACAGCACGGTCGCACGGAGGCGGCGGAGACTCGACAGGGAGAGGGTGCGGTGGACGCCACACAGCTGCTCAAGGGGGTGCTCGACGCCGCGGTGCTCGCCGCGGTCGCCGACGAGGACGGGTACGGGTACGACGTCGTGCGCCGGCTGCGCGCGGCGGGGCTCGACGACGTGGGCGACGCGTCGGTCTACGGGACGCTGCGACGCCTGTATGCGAGCGGGGCGCTGACGACGTACGTCGTGCCGTCCGACGCCGGCCCGCACCGCAAGTACTACGGGATCAACGCGCAGGGCCGGGCCATGCTCGACCTGCAGCGCAAGGAGTGGCAGACGTTCGCGGGGACCGTGTCCGCGCTGCTGCGCACCGGAGAGGTGGCCGCCTGATGAGCACGACGACGCCCCCCGGCCCACCCGTGGGCCTGGCCTTCTACGGGCACGTCCACGCGTACGCGCAGCAGGTGCGCGCGCACCTCGCCGACCTGCGGCCCGAGCAGGTCGAGGACCTGACCGACGGTCTCGAGGCCGACCTCGCCGAAGCGGTGGTCGACGCACCCGGCGCGCTCCCGCGCCGTCGTGACGCCGGCGGGCAGGTGCCCGACGGCGGTCCGGGCGCCCCGGAGGGCGACGTCCCCGGGGGAGCGGGGCCCTTCGACCCTGGGGCGAGCGACGTCGACACGGCGCTCGACCTCGTCGCGTTCTTCGGCCCGCCCGCCGCCTACGCGGCCGAGCTGCGGGCAGCGGCCGGGCTCGGCGCCGCGGCGGCACCGGGACCGGGACGACGCCCGCGCATCGGCCTACGAGGGCGGCTGCTCGTGCTCGGCGGGATCCTGTCGTCCGGGTGGCGCTCGCTGTGGCACCCCGTGACCTCGACGCCGCAGTGGGCGTCCGTCATGGAGTTCCTGCGGACGCTGACCCCTGCGTGGTGGATCCTGCGCGGCTGGGTCGTGGCGACGCTGCTGCTCGCGCTCGTCGGCGGCTACGGGATCGCCGTCATGCCCGGCGACGTCTCGGCCCGGCTCGTCGTGCTGGCGGCGATCGTCGTGAGCGTGCAGTGGGGCCGGGGCCGGTGGCTGCCCACGGCGTGGCTGCCGAGGTTCGTGCGCCCGATCTCGGTCGCGGCGGCAGTGGCCGCCGTCCCTACGGTCCTCTACGTGACGGCGGCGAGCGGCTCGGTCACCGTGTCCGGCTGGGACAGCGGGTACCAGCAGGGCTGGGCGGACGCGAGCGGCGGGACGCACCAGGTCGCGTACGACGGCGGGTTCGGTCCCGGCGGCGACGGCGTGTGGGTCGACGGGGCGCAGGTCTCGAACCTCTTCGTCTACGACGCCGCGGGCGATCCCGTCCGCGACGTGCAGATCTTCGACGACCGCGGCCGCCAGGTCCGCACCGTGACCGAGGACGGCGCGTTCGGCGCCTGGACGGTCCCGGACGTGGACGGCTCCTGGTACTTCCAGCCCACGCTCTCGACCGACGGGCGCGAGCGGTGGAACGTCTATCCGCTGCGTGCGGTGGCCGAGGAGGACATCGAGCACGACGACGCCGACGGCCGGCCCGTCCCCGCGACCGGGACTCGGACGCACGCGATGCCCTGGCCGTTCCTCAAGGCGCCGACGTCCGTGCCGTCGAGCGCGGGGAGCGAGGACACGGAGCAGGGCACGGGAGCAAGCGCGACGGACGAGGGCGAGAGTTCCGGCGAGGGCGACCCTGCGCCGTCGGACGACCCTGCGCCGCCGGACGACCCTGCGCTGCCGGAGGACCCCGCGCCGTCGGACGACCCGACGGCCCCCGAGGACGCAGTCACGCCCGCACCCGGAGCGCCCGAGGACGGCGGACAGCCGCAGCCCGCGGGGCCCACCCCGGTCCTCGGCGCGATCGGCTGAGAACTCGCTCGTCGAGACGTGAGGATCTGCCCCGGATCTGCGAGATTCCGGGGCGGATCCTCACGTCTCGGTCGGGCGCGCCCGGCGCGCGTCGCCCGCTTTCGCCCGGTTCGCGACCCGCGGGCGCGGCTGCGTGGGGCGCGTCACGCCCGGTTGACGGACGCTCCGGCTCGCCTGTGCCGCAACCGGTAATACTCTGGAACCATGCCTCAGAATGACCTGACCTCGGTCAGCCGTGCCCAGACCGCCTCGCCGCGGCCCCGCAAGGTGCCGCGCGTCGTCGTGCTCGGCGGTGGTTCCGTGGGTCTGTACGCCGCTCGACGACTGCGCAAGAAGCTCGGCCGCCGCGAGGCGGCGATCGTCGTCGTCGACCCACGCCCGTACATGACGTACGCGCCGTTCCTCCCCGAGGCGGCTGCGGGCTCGATCGACGGTCGCGACGTCGTCGCGCCGCACCGCCGCGCGCTCAAGGGCGTCGACGTGCTCCAGGGCAAGGTCGTCGGGATCGACCACGGCAACCGCCGCGTGACGATCCACCCGGAGGAGGGCGACGACTACTCGGTCACCTACGACCACCTCATCGTCGGCCTCGGCTCGGTGTCGCGCACGCTGCCCATCCCGGGGCTCGCGGAGAGCGCGATCGGCTTCAAGAACGTCGAGGAGGCCATCGCCGTCCGCAACCACGTCCTCAACCGCTTGGACGTGGCGTCGTCCACATGGGACGAGGACCTGCGCCGCCGCATGCTGACCTTCACCTTCGTCGGCGGCGGGTTCGCGGGCATCGAGGCGCTGGCCGAGATCGAGGACATGGCGCGCTACGCGACCAAGAACTACGCGACGATCGAGGAGAAGGACCTCCGCTTCGTCATGATCGAGGGCGCCGGGCGCATCCTGCCCGAGCTCAGCGAGCCCATGGCCCTGTACGCGCTCGACGAGCTGAAGAAGCGCGGCATCGAGTTCCACCTCAGCACGTTCCTGTCCTCGTGCGTCGACGGCCACGTCGTGACGTCGACCGGCGTCGAGTTCGACTCGGACACGATCGTGTGGACCGCGGGCGTCAAGGCGAACCCGGTCATCAAGGAGGCGTCCGACCTCCCCGTCGACAAGCTGGGTCGCGTCACCGTTCTCCCGACGCTCCAGGTCGCGGACTCCGACGGCGTCGTCGTGCCGAACGCGTGGGCCGCGGGCGACTGCGCCGCCGTCCCGGACGTGCTCAACCCCGGCAAGTTCTGCCCCCCGAACGCGCAGCACGCGATCCGCGAGGCCACGCGTCTCGCCGACAACCTCGCGCTCGAGCTGCACAGCGAGGCGCCGGTCGAGTACCGCCACAAGAGTGTCGGTACGGTCGCGTCGCTCGGTCTGTACAAGGGCGTCGCCGAGCTCTTCGGCGTGTTCAAGCTTCGCGGGACGCTCGCGTGGCTCATGCACCGCGGCTACCACGTCATGGCGATGCCGACGGGCAACCGCAAGATCCGCATCTTCATCGGCTGGATGGGCCAGTTCCTCATGGGCCGCGAGCTCGTGTCGCTCGGTTCGCTGCACGACCCGCGCGCGGAGTTCCGCGCGGCGTCCGTGCCTCCCAAGAAGGACGGCGAACCGGTCAAGCAGTCCGCCCAGGGCTCGGCGGCGGCCGCGGAGTCGGGCGCCGGCACCGTGGACGCGGACGACAGGACGCCGGCGGCCAAGGCCTCCTGACTCCGCCGGGCTCCGGCCCGGCACAGCTGCCCGACGACGAGGGGCGGGCCGCGCACGTGGCTCGCCCCTCGTCGCGTGCCGGTAGGGTCGGGCGCAGCCCCCATAGCCCAACTGGCAGAGGCGGCCGGCTTAAACCCGGCGCAGTGCGGGTTCGAGTCCCGCTGGGGGCACGTCTCCGTCGCGTCTCACGACAGACCCGTCGGCCCGTCCGGCTCGGCGGGCGGCGCGGTCTCCTGACCGAGGACCACGACGTTGCCGTCAGGGTCCTGCACGCGCGCGACGCGCTCTCCCCACGGCTGGTCGGTCGGGGGCTGGATCACGGGGACGCCGGCCGCGGCGAGGTGCTCGACGGCGCGGTCGCAGTCGTCGACGTACACCCACAGCGCGGTGCGGGCGACGCCGTCGGGCACCGAGCCGTCGTCGAGGCCGATGCCGAGCGGCGAGTCGCCCACGTGCACGCTCACGTACACGGGCGGGCCGTCGTCGGGGAACGCGTACTCGACCGTCCCGCGCAGCAGGTCGCGGTAGAAGCCGAGCGACCGCTCCACGTCGGCCACGGAGAGGATGGGGAACAGGCTGCGGAACATCGTCGCCTCCCGGCATCGGTGCGCGTCGGTCCTCGGGTGCCTCCATCGTCGCGCCCCGATGACGCGCCCGCGCGGCGGACCGTCGTGCGACCCCGGCGAGGCGCTGCTAGGGTGCCGACGAACCACGCGGGGTGTCCCGCCCGGGCGACGAGCCCGGGCCGAGGGACTGAGACGAGCGGTACGGCCGCCCGGACCCGTCGAACCTGATCTCGCTAGCACGAGCGGAGGAACGTGGGCATGACGACGCCTGCTGCCATCACCCTGAACCCTGTCCTCGCGGACGACCCGACGGTCCTCGTCCCGGACGGTGAGGCCGGCTTCACCGCCGACCTCGGCCGCCGGTATGCGCACCTGTTCACCGAGTTCTACGACCACCCGTTCCTCGCCGGCCTGCGCGACGGCTCGGTCGAGCCGGCGGCGGTCCGGCACTACGTGGGCCAGGACCACCAGTACCTCACGGCGTACCTGCGCTGCTACGGCCTCGGCATGACGCTCGCCCCGGACCGCGCGTGGGCCGGCTGGTTCCACGACAAGGCGGGCTTCCTGCTCGACGACGAGTCGCACGCCCACCACGCGATGTGCGACTTCCTCGGCGTGACGTACGAGGAAGCGCAGACGACGCGCCTCGCGCCGAGCGCCCAGGCGTACGTAGACCACATGCTCGCGGCGGGCCGGGACTCGCTCGGCGTCCTGCTCGCCGCGCTGCTGCCGTGCCCGTGGACGTACATCTGGTCGGCACGCCGGTTCTGGCTCGCGGAGCGCTCCACCACGCCGGGGTCGATCGGTGACGACCACCCCCTCGCGGGCTGGTGGGAGTTCTACGCGGCCGAGCGCACCGAGGGCGTGCTCGGAGACCTGCGCGCCCGCCTCGACGCGCTCGCAGCCGACGCCGGGGCGGCCGAACGTGCGCGCATGGAGCGCGCGTTCGAGCTGAGCTGCCGCCACGAGATCCGGTTCTGGCAGATGGCGTGGTCGCTCGAGCAGTGGTGAGCGCGCCGCGTCGGAGGTGACGGTGGCTGCCCGGCACGCGACGTCGTCCCTTACGCCAGGAGCAGATCCTCGCCCGGGTGCTCGGCACCCGGGCGAGGCGCGGGTAGCGTGGCGAGCACCGCGGTGAGGCGGCGGGCGCGGACGACGGACGGGGAGAACGATGGGCGCGACGAGCGGGACGACGGGGCACCAGACCGCCCGGCGGGACGGCGCGCGACCGGAACCGCTGCTGCGCCACGTGATCGGTGGGATCCTCCGGCGCGCGAGGCTCGCGCAGGGACGCACGCTCGTCGACGTCGCCGCCTCGGCCCGCGTCTCGACCGCCTACCTGTCCGAGGTCGAGCGCGGCCGCAAGGAGGCGTCCTCGGAGGTGCTCGCCGCGGTGTGCGGGGCGCTGGGGATCCGTCTCGTCGACCTGGTCGCGCGCACCGGCGAGGAGCTGCGGCCCGTCGCCCCGGTGCGCGTGCTGTCGTCCGTCCGGGAGCGCGGCGCGCTGTCCGCCCCGCGCCATGTCGGACCGGCGGGCGCACCCGTCCGCGACCTCCCGGTCGCCCGCGGCACGACGACGGTCCGCACCCTCGGGCGGGCCGGCGACGCGCTGCTCGTCGCGGCCTGAGTGCCTGAGAGCCGGCCGGGGCCCGCGGGTCCTGCCGCGTGTCGCACCCCACGGGTGACCGAGCGGCGCGGTTACGGTCGGATCATGACGGAGCAGCAGACCGCGCAGGGCACGGCGGAGCTGGCCGCGCCGGAGCGCCACGACACCCCTGCGCGTCTCCAGGACCTCGTCGACGACGCCGCGTTCCTCTCGCACGAGCAGCAGCTCCACCTCGTCGACCGGTACGGCGACCACCCCTGGCACGCCGAGATGTCGACCGGGACGTTCACCTTCACGGCCGACTCCGGAGCCACCACGGAGTGCCGCCTGCAGTTCCTCGGGACCGCGGCACCAGGGCCGGGGAGCTGGATGTGGTCCTGGCACAACGTCAACGGCTTCCCCGAGGACGTGCTGCGCGCTGCCGAGCGCACCCGTGCGACCGGGCTGCGTGAGGCGACCGAGGCCGAGCTGGCGCTCGCGGACGACCTGCCGTACCGCCTCGCGCTCGCCGCGAAAGCCACCACCGGGTCGTACGCGCACTACAGCGCGCCCGTCGGCAGCGGGACGCGCGCGTGGTTCCTCCTCGAGCACCCGAGCCTCGAGCTGCCCGCGCCGAGCGTGCCGCGCGTCGTGCGGACGCTGAGCGAGGGACTGCTCTCGGTGACCGTGGTCGACCACCGTCGCGCCGTGGTCGCGTACGCGGAGGGTCGCTCGCTCCCGCTGACCGAGGACCGCGGCCGGCTCGTGCTCGCGCTGCCCGACGGCGCGGTCGTCGTGACGTTCGACGCGGCCCGGAGGATCTCTCGCATCCAGGTCGAGGCCGGAACACCTCCCACGGACGCGCCCGACACCGACGGCGCCTCGGGCGACGAGCACGGTCGCCCGGCGAGCGACGGCGATTCACAGGCCGACGGCGCGGCGGACGATCTCGAGGACGTCGAGCACGGGGCGGCGCCCGGTGCCGGGACGCCCGAGCCAGAACCTGAGCCCGAGCCCGAGCCCGAGCCCGAGCCGGAGGCGGGGGCCGGGCTTGAGCGGGAGCTCGCGGGGAACCCGCCGTCTGCGGCCGAGCAACGCTCCACGTCCGCCCAGGAGGCCGACCCTGGCTCCAGACCCGTCCAGGAGGCGGAGACGCGCCGCCGGTCCTGGTTCCGACGGCGCGGCTGACGTCAGGCCGCGTTGCGCGCCGTGATCTTGCGCGACGTGACCACCGCGTCGGCGACGCCGTACTCGACGGCCTGGCGCGCGGTGAGGACCAGGTCGCGGTCGGTGTCGACGCGCAGCCGCTCGACCGTCTGGCCGGTGTGCCGCGCGAGGACCTCCTCGGTCTCGGACCGGATGCGCAGGATCTCCTCGGCCTGGATCGAGAGGTCGGAGATGGTGCCCTCGCCGCCACCCGACGGCTGGTGCAGCAGCACGCGCGAGTGCTCGAGCACGAACCGCTTGCCGGGCGTCCCGGCGGCGAGAAGGACGGCCGCGGCGGACGCGGCCTGGCCCATGCAGATGGTCGACACGTCGCAGCGGACGAACTGCATCGTGTCGTAGATCGCCATGAGCGCGGTCGCGGAGCCGCCGGGGGAGTTGATGTACAGCCCGATCTCCTGGTCGGGGGCGTCGGACTCGAGGTGCAGGAGCTGCGCCATGACGACGTTCGCGACCCCGTCGTCGATCTCGGTGCCGAGGAACACGATGCGCTCGGACAGCAGACGGGAGAAGACGTCGAACGCGCGCTCGCCGAGCGGGGTCTTCTCGACGACGGTCGGGATCGTGTAGCTCGCCATCACAGGCCCACCTTCCGGGCCGTCCGGGCGGGGCGGACGTCGTCGACGGACTCGACGATGCGCTCGACCATGCCGTACTCGAGCGCCTGCTGCGCCGTGAACCAGCGGTCGCGGTCGGAGTCCTCGGCGATGGTCTCGACGCTCTGGCCCGTGCTCTCGGCGGTCAGCCGGTGCATGAGGCCCTTGGTGTAGACGAGGTTCTCGGCCTGGATCGCGATGTCGACGGCGGTCCCGCCGATGCCCGCGGACGGCTGGTGCATCATGATGCGCGCGTGCGGCAGGGCGTACCGCTTGCCGGGCGTCCCCGCGCACAGCAGGAACTGCCCCATGCTCGCGGCGAAGCCCATCGCGACGGTCGACACGTCGTTGGGGACGAGCCGCATCGTGTCGTAGATGGCGAGCCCGGCGCTCACCGAGCCGCCGGGGGAGTTGACGTAGAGCGCGATGTCGGCGCGCGGGTCCTCCGCCGAGAGCAGGAGGAGCTGCGCGCACAGGCGGTTCGCGACGGCGTCGTCCACGGCGGTGCCGAGGACGACGATGCGCTGGTGCAGGAGGCGCGTCGTGAGCTGGTCGTCGAAGGACGACGCGGACTGCGGGCCGGCCTCCGCAACGGGGCGCAGGGCGTGGTCGGCGAAGGGCGGACGGTCGGAGAGGTGCGTGGTCATGGGACCACGGTGCCTGGGCGTGATGCCGACCGAGGCGCCGATCTGCCGTCGGCACATTCGCCGACGGCAGATCGGGTCTCAGATCCGTCACATGATGGGCCAGCTCCTGTTTTGGACCACGATCCCGGCGGGAGCAGGAGAGATGCTCACCCACACCTGGGGCGCTCGTCCCGAGGCGCCGCCGTACGGGTTGCCCAGGATGCACGGCAGGTCGACGTAGCTGCCCGCGTTGAGCCAGGCAGAGTACGAGTTGCCTGAGACGCTGTTGCCGTCCCAGTAGCACTCGAACCTGTACTCGCCCGAGGGGAACGTCGCATTCGCGTTGACCCGGAACACGGTGCACATGTAGTCGTTGCAGTCGCCGGAGCTTCCGGTGTCTCTCTGCGGGCCACGGGTCACCCAGATGGTCGGCGGGACGGGCCTCGGGTCCGTGTTGATCGTGCTGGTACCGCTCCACGGGCCGCACCCGGCGGCGTTGCACGCCTGCGCGATGAGGGTGAAGCTCTGGTCGTAGTCGCTGCCGACGTTGACGGTCGTCCCGCTACCGGACGTGTTCTGGCTTCCGGACAGCTGCCAGTTGTACTGGGTGACGCCGCTTCCGCCGTTGGACGACGGCGCCGTGATGGTGAACGTGCCGGACGTCGCGCCGGTCTTGTTCGGGCTGATCCCCGGGGCGATGGGCTTCTGGTACGCGTTGATCGACGGCGACGCCGGGCTCGAGGTCGACGTCCCGCCCTGGTTCGTCGCAGTGACGGTGAAGGTGTACGACCCGGGGGTCAGGTCCGTGAAGTCGACGGACGTCCCGTTGACCTGCCTGGTCGCACCACCCGGAGATACCTTGACCGTGTACGACGTGACGGGGCTGCCGTTGGCGTCGGCCGCTCCCCACGACACTCGCGGGATCCCGCTGTTCTGTGACGCGGAGCCGACGTTCTGCACGCTCGGCTGCGGTGGCGCCTCGGGACGTCCGAACGGCACGACGGCCGCCGACCTCGCACTCTGAGCGGTCTCGCCCGCCTTGTTCTCGGCCGTGACCGTGAACGAGTACGACGACTCGTTGTCGAGGCCGGTCGCCTTGTGGCTCAGCCCGGTGAGCTCGAGCGCTGGGCCGTCGGCCGCGCCGTTCTTGTACCGCTGGAGGCGGTAGGGATTGATCGCGTCGCCGTTCTCGTTCGGCTGCTCCCACGACACGTCGATGGAGCCACCGTTGAGCGGGGTGTCCGCGGCGCGGACGGCGCTCGGCGCCCCCGGCACCTCCGGCACCCCGGCGGGCACCATCTCGTCCGAGTACTCGCCCCACTCCGAGGGGTCTGGTGCCTGGTTGTACGCCTTGACGCGGACGCGGTAGGCGACGCCGTTCTCGAGCCCCGTCCACACGACCTGGGTGCCCGCGAGAGACGTCATCTGGATCGCACCGCTCGGCGGGGCCGGCGAGATCTCGAGGTCGACCGTCTCGATCGCGGACCGGTCCGTGTACGCCTTGTTCGTCCAGGCGACCGTGAGGGACTTGTCGCCGAACTCGAGGGTCGGGGCGGCGGGCGGGTCGGGCTTCTCGTCGGGACGCGCCTCCTCGGAGGCCGGAGAGGCGGGTCCGTCGCCGACGGCGTTGGTCGCGAACACGGTGAACGTGTACTTCACGTTGTTGGTGAGCCCGTCGAGGGTGCAGGTGGTGGTGCCGCACGCCTTCTCGTACCCGTTCTGGGAGCGCACGGTGTAGCCGGTGATGTCGGCGCCGTTGTTGTTCGGCGGGTCCCAGGACAGCACGACGGTCTTGGACCGCACCTCCTCGACCGTGGGCATAGCGGGCGCCTCCGGCTTGCCGAGCACCTTGACCTGGACGCGGCCCTCGACCATGCGGTCGGCGTCCTTCGTCGCGTCCTGGATGCGGTAGGTGATGACCATGACGCCGACGAAGTCGTCCGCCGGCGTGACCGTCACGTCGTTCCCCGCGTAGGTCACGTCCCCCTGGCCGGTCTCGACACCCGCGCCGACGAGCTCGAGCGGGGTGTCGGGGAAGGGGTTGGAGTCGTTGGCGAGGACGTCGACGGTGGTGGGCTTGCCCTGGTGGGCGTCGTCGACGGTGTCCTGGTTGGCGCGTGCGAGCGGGCGGGTGGACGCGACGACCGTGAGGGTCGCGGTGCCCTCGACGGGCGGGTGCTCGCCGTCGGTCACGGTGAGCGGGACCTGGACGACCGAGCCCTTGGGGACTTCGGGCGTGGCCTGGGCGTGCAGGGTGCTGCCCTCGAGGGTGACCGTGACGCCCGCCGCGCCCCCGCTGGTCTTGAAGGACAGCGCGTCCCCGTCGGGGTCGGTGGCGAAGCGCGCGAGGTCGACCGAGGCTTCCTCGCCCGCCGCGACGTCCAGCGTCGGGGTGCCGAGCTCCGGCGGTAGGTTCTCCGGCGGGATCACGCTGATCGGCAGCGTGAGCAGCGCGGTGTTCCCGTTGGGGTCGTCCGGTCCGGAGCCGTCCGTGACCTCGAAGGTGACGGCCGCCGGGCCGACGTACCCGGCGTTCGAGGTGTAGGTGATCTCCGTGGTCGAGGTGACCTCGCGCGTGCCCTCGAGCGCCGTGACCTTGTCCTCGGTGGTCAGGCGCGGGGTCCGGTCCTCGACGACCAGGACGTAGTCGGTGATGTCGATCGGCAGCGGCTCCCCGCTGTTGACCTCGAGCGGCGTGATGCCCGGGCGCAGGGTGGGTGCCTGGTCGGTGAGGCCGGGGACCTTGACGAACGCCTTGGCGGTGAGGCCGTCGATGTCGGTCACGGTGTAGGTGACGACCTGGCGGGCCTCGCCGAGGGTGACGACGAGCTCGCCGTCGTCGGTCACGCTCGCCGTCGTCGCGTCGCTGGTCACGGTGAGCTCGGTCGCCGCGCCGTCGGGGTCGTCGTCGTTGTCGAGCACCGGGACGGTGACCTCGGTCTTGCCCAGGATGTCCTCCACCGGGACCGCGTCGTCGCGCGCGACGGGTGGCTGCAGCGGCGCGTCGGCCGCGACGTTCACCGTGATCGCGCCGGTCGCCCGGGCGCCGTAGGTGTCCTGGATCGCGTAGTAGAACGTGTACGACCCGTCCTCGGCCGGGCTCGTGATGACGACGCGGTCGGTCACGACCTCGGCGTCCATGTCGTGCGTGTCCTCGATCCCGGCAGGCACGAGGCCGACCTGGTCGCCGTCGGGGTCGGTGTCGTTGGTCAGGGCGTCGACGGCGACCGTCCGACCGGGCCGGACCGTGACCTCGTCGTCCACCGCGACCGGGGACTGGTTCGCCTCCGCCGGGCGGGCGATGCCGACCTGGACCGTGCCGGTCGCCGTCGCGCCGCGCGCGTCGAGCACCGAGTAGGTGAACGTGTCGTGGCCCGTCGCGTTCTTCGACGCGGCGTACTCGAGGTACCCGTCCACGACGCTCGCGGTGCCCTTCGACGCGGGCGACGCGATCCCCGTCAGCTGGACCGAGTCGCCGTCGGGGTCGATCCCGTCGAGCGGGACCGCGACGCGCACGCTCGCGCCCGAGAGCACGCGGGCCTCGATCTCGCGCGGCTGCGGTGGTGCGTTGTCCTCGTCGTCGCGGATGTGGATCGTGACCTGGGCGGAGTCCTCCTGCCCGTTGGCGTCGCGCACCCGGTAGATCGCGTACGCCGTGCCGGCCTCGGCCCCTGCCTTGAAGCGCAGCGTGTCCTCGGAGGCGAACGCCTCGCCGAGCTCGGCCTCGACGCCCTGCTCGAGCTCGGGCTGCAGGAACAGCTCCAGCCCGTCGGGGTGCGTGTCGTTCTTCAGCACGGGGATCGTCACGACGTCGCCCGTGTGGACCGTGACCTCGTCGGCTGCTGCGTTGGGCGGCTGCAGCCGGGTCGGGGCGGGCACGGGGATGACCCGCACCTGGCCGGTCGCCGTCTCGGTGCCGTTGGAGGCCGTGTACTCGATCGTCACGGGGCCGTCCAGGCGCCGGATCTCGGTGATGCGCAGCATCTGGTGCGCGAGGATCGCGACCGACACGCCGGCGTCGTCGGGAACGCGCACGGACTGGACCACGAGCACGCCGCCGGCCGGGTCGGTGTCGTTGGCCAGCACGTCCACGAGCGTCTTGCCGCCCGTGGGCAGGAGCGCGGTGTCCGTGACGACGATCGGGGCGCCCTCGGCGGCCGACGGCGGGAGCACGTCCACGCGGACGAGCCCGGTGGTCGCGTTGGGGCCGTCGGTCACCTGGTAGGACAGGTCGTAAGAGCGCGGCTCCATCGAGACGAAGGTGAACGTGCCGGCGTCGTAGTTGGGGGTGATCTCGGCCGGAGCCGACTCGGAGACCGAGGCCAGGCGCAGCTCGTCGGCGTTCGGGTCCGTGTCGTTGCGCAGCGGCTCGACCGTCACGGGCTGGCCGGCGGGCACCACGACGTGGTCGTTGACCGCGACCGGCGGCTGCGGGCCGGGCACCACGTCCACGAGGAGCTTGCCCTCGAAGGAGAGCTCTCCGTCGGAGACGAGCAGGGTGACGATCTTGCGGCCGGTGGACCCGCCGCCGTCGCGGAACTCGACCGTGCCGTCGGGGCGCGAGCGCACGTCGTCGCCGGCGACGGTGGCCGTCGCGGAGGCGAGGTAGAGGTCGTCGCCGTCGGGGTCCTTGAAGTAGGGCAGGACCTTGATGGTGGCCTCACCGCCCTGCGCGACCTTGAGCACCGGGTCGCCGGTCTGCTCCGGGGCGGCGTTCTCGCCCCAGGGCGAGACCTTCAGGCTCACGCCGGCCTCGGCGACGCCGCCACGGCCGTCGGAGACGGAGTAGCGGAACGAGCTCGCGCCCTCCGCATCCTCGGGCACGACCGCCTGCACGGCGGCCCCGCCCATGATCGCCTGGACCGTGGCGTTGTCCGGCGAGTCGCCCGCGAGCGAGGCCGTCATGACGTCGCCATCCGGGTCGACGTCGTTGCCCAGGACCGGGAGGATGGTCGTCCTGCCCGGGCGCACCCCGAAGCTGTCGTCCTTCGGCTGCGGCGGCTTGTTCGGCTGCGTCCGGTCGGCGATGAACTGGTCCACCTGCTCGGGGTTGGTCAGCTCGGCGTCCGACTCCTCGCCCTCCGCCTCCTCCGGGATCACGAGCTCCCAGTCGTCGACCTTCTGGTACTCGTCCGCCGCCATCCACAGGGTCCCGGCCGACAGGTCGTTGAGCACGATCACGTGCCGGTTCACCCGGTACTCGAGCCGGGTCTGCGGGTCGATCCCCTCGAGGCGCTCGTCGACGTCACGGTCAGTGCCGGCGCAGTCGCGGATCACCTGGCCCGTCGTCCCCCACGCCCCGTAGGTGCACGCGCCCAGCTGCACGGGCGCGGCCGGCGTCCCCTGGGCCGCGCGCGTCTGCGCGTCGCCACCCTTCAACGGCTGCGACACGAGCCCGGACGCCGTGGCGACGACGACCTTCTCGGAGGAGTCGGACGGCTGCTGGAGCCGCGCCTCGTCCCCGCCCTCGATCGGCACCGACGTGCCGCCGGGCAGCACCAGCGTCGACGCGGACCGGTCCAGGACGACCGGGTCTCCGCCGACCGCCGTCACCTCGACCTCGGAGCCCTTGCCCACCGAGAGCGACGACGAGGCAGGCTCGCCCTCGACCGCGCCCTTGTCGGTGGTGGCGACGGTCCACAGCGTCCCGGTCGAGGGCACGGCGACGAACACCGTCCCGTCCCCGGACACCGTGAGCGCACCCTCGCCCCCGACCTCCGCCGTCGGGTCCAGCTTCTCCGCGTCGAACGACGTGGCCCCGTCGAAGGGGAGCACCCACAGCAGGCCCTCCTCGCCGTCGAGGATCGCCGTCGTCGCACCCCCCGATGCCACCTGAGCCCCCGCCGGGAGGCGGACCTGACCGTCCAGCTTCAGGTGCGCCACGTTGACCGGCGACGCCGTCCCGGCGCCCGCGTCGTCGAGCAGCACCCGACCCTCGTCCTGCTGCACGTCGAACGACCCGCTCCCGGCCACGAGCGATCCGTCGAGGGCTTGTGACTCGTAGTTGAACCGCCCCAGCAGCCCGGCCGACGTCTTCGTCACCCACACGCCCGAGTCGTTCAGGTCGACGTCCGCCGTCGCCTCGCCCTCGTAGAAGATGGCCAGGCCCACCAACGCCGTCGAGAACACCGTCACCGTGCTCACCGACGCCACCGCACGACGATGCTCGCGAATGCTCGTGAGAAGACCCACCGATGCTCCCTCAGTCCGTGGTTCGGGGCACTCGCGCAGTCCAGCCGTGTCGCGCCGGGTGGCGTCAGGTGAGGGATGCGCGCTCGTGCCCACAGAACGCCCACACGAGGATAACCGAGCAGATCGGGCGCCCGTCGATGGGGAGGACTCCCCGGGCGGGTGGAATCACGGGACTTTCAGGGAAGGAGGGACACTCGGGACATCGCGGCGCGGTCCTGGTTGCGCTCGCTCGCCGTGTCCAGCGCGGTGCCGGGGCCGGCCTCGAGCGAGGTGGCCGCCGTCGAGACGACGACGGCAGCGCGCCGGGCGTCGAGCGCACGGGCGCGCGCGGCGGCGCGTCGGCGGCCGAGGTCAGTCAGCTTCGACCCGACGTGGACGAGGAAACGGTCGGTCCCGCGCAGGTCCGACGTGCGCGGAAGGGTGGGGGAGCAGGCGCTCACGAGGGGTTCTCCTTGCCGTCGATCGTGGGGAAGACGTTGAAGTGGACCTGAACGGGGCGGGCGCCCGGGACGTGCTCCTGGCCCTGGAACCGGCGCAGGGTCGCGTCGAACGCGTCCCAGGCCTCGGCGACCTCGTCCATCTGCTCCGCCGTGAGCCACATGCTCGCGGTCGACAGGCGTGCGCCGTCGAGCCACCGCGAGGGCAGCTCGGCGGGGACCGGTCGAGGAACGCCTGGATCTTGCGCGCGCGGGCGCTCTCGAACTCGCGGCTGACCATCGTGCCCGCGAGCGTCGATGCCGTGTCGGCGTCGGCGCGGTCGTCGGGGAGGCTCACGGTGAAGCCCCCGGGCGAACGCTCCCACCACCGCTCCCGGCCTGTGCCTCTCCCGGGGATCTCACGGACGAAGCCGTGCCGGGCGAGCTGGCGCAGGTGATAGCTCGTCGACCCGCTCGACTCGCCGACCAGGCCGGCCAACCGGCTCGCGGTGAGCGCGCCGTGGGTCGAGAGCAGGTCGAGGATCTGGATCCGTAACGGGTGCGCGAGCGAGTTCTTCTGGAGGTCGCCGGGCCTGTGAGGCAGGGGCGCGCACCGGGTGCGAGCATCGGGGCATGGAGAACGTCGTCGAGCGGGCACGGGGCGCTGCCGAGGAGGCGATCTTCCGCAGGATCGCCGGGCCGGACGCGGCCGCGACGCGGGCCCGCATCCACGAGACGCCGGGCCCGCGCTGGTTCGCGGCGGGGTCACCGATCCAGCGGGTCCACGGGGACGCGTCCATGTTCGTCGGCGGCCTGCGCGCGCTGCTCCTCCAGAGCCTGCACCCGCTCGCCATGGCCGGCGTCGCGGCCCACTCGGGCTTCCGGGGTGACCCGTGGGGCCGGCTCCAGCGCACGTCGACGTTCATCGCCGTCACGACCTTCGGCACGGCGGACGACGCGGAGCGGGCGGTCGACGCCGTCCGCGCCGTGCACGAGCGGGTGCGGGGCCGCGCCGCCGACGGCCGGCCCTACTCCGCGAGCGACCCCGACCTCCTGCGCTGGGTCCACGTCGCTGAGACGCAGAGCTTCCTCGTCGCGCACCAGACCTTCGGGCGTCGCCCGCTCGACGCCTCGGGCTGCGACGAGTACGTGGCGCAGGCGGCCGTCGTCGGGCGTCGTCTCGGGGTCCAGGAGGCGCCCCTGACCCGACGGACGCTCGACGCCGCGGTCGACGGCTACCGCGACGAGCTCACGCTCTCGCCGCCTGCGCTCGACGCCGCGCGGTTCCTGCTCGTCGAGCCACCCCTGCCGCGGGCCGCCCGCCCGCTCTACGCAGGGCTCGCGCTCGCGGCCCGCGAGTCGCTGCCCGCCTGGGCCCGTGACGGGATGCCGCACGTCCGAGGGATCCCCCGCAGGCTGGCGAGGCCCGCCGGCGCGGCGGTGACCCGCCTGGTGCGCTGGTCGCTCCCGACGCCGTGAGCCGCGCGGGCCTCAGCCGTCGTCGCGTCGGCGTCGGTGCACGTCGAGGTCGGCGTTGAGGCGGCCGAGGAGCTCGGCGAGCAGCGAGCGATCGAGGCGAGACCAGCTGCCCAGGACGTCCGCGTAGAGCTCGGTCCGGGCGGCACGGTGCCGCGCGAGCTCGTCGAGGCCGTCGGTCGTCGGCCGCACGACGACGGAGCGTCCGTCGTGCGGGTCGCGCGCCCTGCCGACGTGGCCCGCACGCTCGAGTGCCGCGACCTGCCGGGTCACCGTCGACGCGTCGAGCCCGAGCCGTTCGGCGAGCGTGCTGACGGCCTGCACCCCGTGGGTGTCGAGCGCGTGGAGCAGGAGGTACCCCGAGCGGTCGAGCGTCCCGCCCCGAGGGGACGTCCCGGACGAGCCCGCCGCACCGGTGTGTTCGGCGCGGCGCTGGAGCTGGGCCACCTCGAGCTCGATCGCACCGAGCGCCTCCTGCGCGGCGAGATCGTTTCCCCCCGCAACGTTCATGCGTGCACCTTACAGACAGTTGCCTGCCCGATGCAGGTGTTCGACCTGACAGGCTCCTTGCCCGCGAGGGAACCGTGGCGGAGGGGAGCTGGCAGAGGTCCGACCCGCCCGACAGGACTCAGGTAGGTCGGGCGCCGGCGGCCTCCAGCCGGTCCACGATCCCAGGAGCAGCTCGGCGAGCCGGCCCTGGGCGTCGTGGAACCGCCGGACGAGCGCGGCGCGCTCGTCGTCGGCAGGGTCCGGGTCCGCCGGGCGCTCGGGCTGCGTCACGGCGCAGACTCTCACCGAGCACGGTGGGAGGACCGGGGAACCATCGCCAGATGCTTCGCGTTAGGCTCACGAAATCTGCGACGCCGACGTCGTCTCCCCACCCGACCTGGAACCCCTGGAGGCTCCGTGTCTCGTCTTGCCCGGCTGTCGCTGGCCAACCGTGCGCTCGTCGCGCTCGCCACGGTCGCGATCGCGATCTTCGGCGTCGTCAGCATGGGAGCGCTCAAGCAGGAGCTGATCCCGAGCCTCCAGATCCCCACGGCCGCCGTCGTGGGGGTGTACCCCGGGTCGGCGCCCGCGATCGTCGAGCAGCAGGTCACCGTCCCGGTCGAGACGGCGGCCCGCGCCGTCAAGGGGGTCGAGGACGTGACCTCGACGTCGTCGACCGGCATGTCCGTGACGACGGTGCAGTTCGCCTACGGCACCGACATGGACTCCGCCGCGTCCCAGCTGCAGACGGCGATCACGCGCCTGCAGTCGCAGCTGCCCGAGGACGTCGAGCCGCAGGTCGTCACGGGTTCGATCGACGACCTCCCGGTGATCCAGCTCGCCGTCTCGGGCGGCGCCGACGACGCCGACCTCGCGGAGACGGTCGAGTCGAGCGTGGTCCCCGTGCTGGAGGACGTCGAAGGAGTGCGCAGCGTCGCGGTGAGCGGCGTCGCCGACCAGCAGGTGACGATCGACCTCGACGTCGCCGCGCTCGCCGCGGCCGGGCTGAGCCCGGCGCAGGTCACGACGATCCTCCAGGACAACGGCGTCGTGATCCCCGCGGGCACCGTGAGCGAGGGCGACCGGACGCTCAGCGTGCAGGTCGGCACCGCCGTCACGACCGTCGACGAGCTCGCCGCGCTGCCGCTCCTCTCGCCGGCCGCCGCGCCCGGCACCCCGCCCGTCGCGCTCGGCGACGTCGCGACCGTCACCGCCGGACCCGAGCCCGCGACGTCGTACTCCCGCCTCGACGGGGAGACGGCGCTCGCCGTCGCGATCACCAAGACGCCCGCCGGCAACACCGTCGAGGTCTCGCACGCCGTCCAGGACGCGATCGCGGACCTCGACGGCGTGCTCGAGGCGCAGGACGTGCGCGTCGAGGTCGTCTTCGACCAGGCGCCGTTCATCGAGGAGTCCATCGAGGGGCTCGCGACCGAGGGCCTGCTCGGACTGGTGTTCGCCGTCGTCGTGATCCTGCTCTTCCTGGCGTCCCTGCGCTCGACCCTCGTCGCCGCGGTCTCGATCCCGCTGTCGCTGTTCGTGACGTTCATCGTCATGAACGCCACGGGCTACACGCTGAACATCCTCACCCTCGGCGCCATGACCGTGGCGATCGGGCGCGTGGTCGACGACTCGATCGTCGTCATCGAGAACATCAAGCGGCACCTGTCCTACGGCGAGGAGAAGCGCGGCGCGATCGTCGGGGCCGTGAAGGAGGTCGGCGGTGCGATCACGTCGTCGACCGTGGCCACCGTCGCCGTCTTCCTGCCCATCGCGCTCGTCGGAGGCATGGTCGGCGAGCTGTTCCGCCCCTTCGCGGTGACCGTCGCCATCGCGATGCTCGCCTCGCTCTTCGTCGCCCTGACGATCGTGCCGGTGCTCGCGTACTGGTTCATCAAGTCCCCGCCCGTCCCGGCCGACCCCGAGGCAGCACGCCTCGCGGGCGAGCGCGCCCGCGCGACGGCGGAGGAGAAGGAGCGCCGCGGCCTGTGGCAGCGCGGGTACCTGCCCACGCTGCGCGCCGCGCTCCGCCACCCGGTCATCACCATCACGGTCTCCGTCGCGATCCTCGCGGGCACGCTCGCGCTGGTCCCCCGCCTCGAGACCAACTTCCTCGGCGACACCGGCCAGGACACCCTGACCGTCACCGAGTCGTTCGCGCCGGGCACGTCGCTCGACGCCCAGGACGCGTCCGCGCGCGACGTCGAGGAGGCGCTGATGGGCGTCGACGGCGTCACGACCGTGCAGATGACGGTCGGGACCGCGGGCGGTCCCGAGGCGGCGTTCTTCGGCGGCGGCGGGTCCCCGACGGCGACCTTCGCCGTCACGCTCGACCCCGACGCCGACCCAGTGGCGGCGCAGCAGGACGTGCGCGACGCCGTCGACGGCCTGGGCAGCGAGGCGAGCGAGGGCATCGAGGTCGCCGGGGCGGACGCCGCGTTCGGCAGCTCGACGGTCGACCTCGTGGTCCGCGCCCCCGACACCGAGACCCTCGCCGCCGCGGCTGCCGACGTCCAGGAGCTCGCGGACGGGACCGACGGCGCCGCGCAGGTCACGAACAACCTCGCCTCCGCCCAGGCGACGGTCCAGGTGACGGTCGACCGCGACGCGGCCGCCGCCGTCGGGCTCACCGAGACGCAGGTGGCCGGGACGGTCGCGGGGGCGATGTCCCCGGCGCCGGTCGGCACCGTGAACCTCGGCGACGGTCCGGTCCAGGTGCGCGTGCTCGCGGGCCAGGCGCCCGCGACCGTGGCCGAGCTCGAGCAGGTCGTGCTCCCGACCGCCGCCGGTCCCGTGCCGCTGACGCAGGTCGCCGAGGTCGCCGAGGTCGAGGTGCCCACCTCGATCACGCGCGTCGACGGCGAGCGCAGCGCGACGATCTCCGTCACGCCCGCCGGGCAGGACCTCGGCGCGCTCACCGCCGAGCTCACGACGGCGATCGACGGCCTCGAGCTCGAGGGCGGCGCGACCGTCGAGATCGGTGGCGTCGCGTCCGACCAGGCCGACGCGTTCGCCGACCTCGGACTGGCCCTCCTCATCGCGATCGCGATCGTCTACCTCGTCATGGTCGCGACGTTCCGCAGCCTCCTGCAGCCGTTCATCCTGCTCGTGTCGATCCCGTTCGCCGCCACGGGCGCGCTGCTCCTCCTGCTCGCGACCGCGACGCCGCTCGGCGTGCCGGCCCTCATCGGCCTGCTCATGCTCGTCGGGATCGTCGTGTCCAACGCGATCGTGCTCATCGACCTCATCAACCAGTACCGCGAGCGCGGCCGCACGCTCGACGACGCCGTCATGGAAGGCTCGCGCAAGCGTCTGCGGCCCATCGTCATGACGGCCGCCGCGACGATCTTCGCGCTCACCCCGATGGCGATCGGCATCACCGGCGGCGGCGCGTTCATCTCCCAGCCGCTCGCGCTCGTCGTCATCGGCGGCCTGCTCAGCTCCACGCTGCTCACGCTCGTCGTCGTGCCGGTGCTCTACACGCTCGCCGAGCGTCGCGGCGAGAAGCGCGCGGCCAAGCGCGCCGCCAAGCAGGAGGCGGCGGCGCAGGCCGAGGCCGAGAAGGCACTCGCCGCCGCCGAGGCCTGATCTCGTCGCCCGGCCCGTCTCGGGCCGGGCCGGGCCGTTCGTGGTTGGGTCCGCGTGCGGGGCGGCGTCGGTGCTCGGGCTGTCCGCGCCGTCACCGTGGTCTGTCGGGCGTGAGTTCTAGGAGCGCGGCCTTGACGCCCTTCACATCCGACGCCGCCCCGCCCGCTCAGCCGTCCCGTCACCCCCCCGCCGTGCTCGCCCCCGGCCCACCGAAGTAGAGCCGTGGTCGCCCGAGGTAGAGGCCTGGTGCGCCGAGGTAGAGCCGTGGTCGCCCGAGGTAGAGGCCCGGTTCGCCGAGGTAGAGCCGTGGTCCGCCGACGGCGGTCCCCGGGTCGTGCGTGTCGGCGCGGCGAGGGCCGTGCAGCGCAAGGCCGACCATCGGTCCTGGCGGCTCGGGCATGCGGTTGTTGCCCGTCAGCCGTACGGGACGAGCGACAACCGCATGCTCGGCGCGGCACCGCGGGCCTTGCCCGGGTGAGCCGGGACCAG
>NZ_JBZGBY010000020.1:0-87703 GCF_059159975.1 Cellulosimicrobium sp. BMG9.22
TCCCCCCCCCCCCCCCCCCCCCCCCCCCCCCCCGCCGACCCGACCACGACACCCGACCCGAGACGTCAGACCTGCGCGTCCTGCTTCTGCGCGCGCTCGAGCGACCGCTTGCGGTCCTCGGCGTTCT
Organism: Cellulosimicrobium sp. BMG9.22; assembly: GCF_059159975.1. Classification (NCBI taxonomy): domain Bacteria; kingdom Bacillati; phylum Actinomycetota; class Actinomycetes; order Micrococcales; family Promicromonosporaceae; genus Cellulosimicrobium; species Cellulosimicrobium sp. BMG9.22. The sequence continues at coordinate 128 of NZ_JBZGBY010000020.1, forward strand.
CCTGCTCGATCCGCTCGGCCTCGGCGTCGTCGCGCGTGAGGTTGTCGCTCGTCTCGGGGTCGAAGAGCATCATCTTCGTCGGGTCGAACCACAGCTCCGTCGTGTCGCCGTCGCGGACGCGCGACGCGGAGTCGAGCGCGACGACGAACTGCGAGCGCTGGCCCTCGCCGTCGAGCTCGCGGTCGAGCTCGTCGAGCTGGCCCTTGACCGACTCGTGCATCTCGAACGGCACGTAGGCGTAGAGCTCCGCGCCGAGCCACTCGGTGACGTCGATCTGCGCCTCGAACGTGTGGCCGCGGTCCTTCTTCGACGGGTCGACGAGGCGCGCGTCCTCGAAGTGCTCGGGCCGGAGTCCCACGATCACGAGTCCCCGGTCCCCCACGGCGGACGCGAGGCCCTCGGGCAGGTCGAACTCCCCGAACGGCAGCGCGATCTTCCCGCCCGAGACCTCGCCGGGCAGGAAGTTCATGGGCGGCGTGCCGATGAAGCCCGCGACGAACAGGTTGACGGGCTGCTCGTAGAGACCGCGGGGGCTCGCGACCTGCTGCAGGACGCCGCGGCGCAGCACCGCGACGCGGTCGCCGAGCGTCATGGCCTCGGTCTGGTCGTGGGTGACGTAGACGGTCGTCGTGCCGAGCCGGCGCTGCAGGCGCGCGATCTCGGTGCGCGTCTGCCCGCGGAGCTTGGCGTCGAGGTTGGACAGGGGCTCGTCGAAGAGGAACGCCTTGGCGTCGCGCACGATCGCGCGGCCCATGGCGACGCGCTGGCGCTGACCGCCGGACAGGTTCGCGGGCTTGCGGTCGAGGTGCTCGCGCAGGTCGAGCATGTCGGCGGCGCGCTCGACCTTGCCGCGGATCTCCTCCTCGCTGTGCTTGCCCTTCGCAAGGCGTAGCGGGAACGCGATGTTCTCGGCGACCGTGAGGTGCGGGTACAGGGCGTAGTTCTGGAACACCATCGCGAGGTCGCGGTCGCGCGGCGCCTTCTCGTTGACACGTTCACCGTCGATCTCGAGCTCGCCGGACGTGATGTCCTCGAGCCCGACGATCATGCGCAGAACCGTGGACTTCCCCGAGCCGGACGGGCCGACGAGGATGACGAACTCGCCGTCGGCGATGTCGAGGCTCACGTCGTCCACGGCGAGGAACCCGTCCCCGTAGCGCTTGACGATGTCCTTGAGGGTGATCGACGCCATCAGGTCTCTCCTCGGGTTCGGCGTGCGGCGAGGTACGGGGTGCTCATCCCTTGACCGCCCCCTGGGTCAGTCCGGAGACGATCTGGCGCTGGAACAGCACGACGAGCACGACGACGGGGATCGTCACCACGACGGCCGCCGCCGAGATCGCGCCAGTCGGCTGCTCGAAGTACGACGCGCCGGTGAAGAACGCGAGCGCCGCCGGGACGGGTCGCGCGGCGCTCGTCGACGTGAGCGAGATGCCGTAGACGAAGTCGTTCCACGCGATGAAGAACGCGATGAGCGCCGTCGTGAAGACGCCGGGCGCGGCGAGCGGGACGATCGCCTTGCGGAACGCCTGCCAGGGCGTCGCGCCGTCGACCTGCGCGGCCTGCTCGAGCTCCCACGGGATCTGGCGGAAGAACGCGGCGAGCGTCCAGATCGAGATCGGGAGCGTCAGGGACAGGTACGGGATGATGAGGCCGGGCCACGTGTCGTAGAGGCCGATGTTGCGCCACAGGTTGAACAGCGGCGTGACGATCGAGACGACGGGGAAGATCGAGACGCCGAGCGCCGTCGTGAGGATGATCCGCTTGCCCGGGAAGTCGAGGCGCGCGATCGCGTAGGCGCACAGCGTCGCGAGGACGACGGCGATGACCGTCGCGATGAGCGAGATGCCGATGGAGTTGCGCAGCGCCGAGAGAAAGAGCTCCTGCGCGGAACCGCCGGTCGCGAGGATCTGCTCGTAGTTCTCGGTGCTCCACCGCGGCGGGAGGAACGTCCCGGAGTTGATGTCGCTCGAGGCCTTGAAGCTCGTCATGAAGATCGACACGATCGGGAACAGCGCCCCGACGAGGACGACGACGGTGATGACGGCCCACCAGGCCTTGGCCCGGGTGCTCAGGACGCTGCCCATCACTTCTCCCCCCTCGCGCCGGCGAGATCGACCTTGAAGAGCTTGATCGCGATGAAGCAGATGACCACGACGCACAGGAACAGCAGCACGGAGATCGCCGAGCCCATCCCGATCTGGAGCTGACCGATCGACGTGCGGTACGCGAGGAGGGAGAGCACCTCCGTGCCGTTGGCACCGTTCGTCATGATGAAGACGTTGTCGAAGATGCGGAACGCGTCGAGCGCACGGAACAGGACGGCGACCATGATCGCGGCCTTCATGTTCGGCACGATGACCCGCGTGAACCGCTGCCAGGCCGTCGCGCCGTCGACCTTGGCGGCCTCCTCCAGGTCGCCGGGCACCTGCGCCAGCCCCGCCAGCAGCAGGAGCGAGATGAACGGCGTCGTCTTCCAGACCTCCGACGCGATGATGACGAACAGGCTCGTGCCCCGCTGGGCGAACCAGTTGAGCTCGGGCCCGACGCCCGGGACCCAGTCGAACCACGCGTTGACGTACCCGGACGTGATGTCGAACGCGTAGAACCACGCGAACGCCGAGACCACGGTGATGATGCCGTACGGCACCAGGATCGCGGTGCGCAGGAGCCCGCGCAGGCGCCTGATCGCGCGGTGCATGACGAGCGCGAGCGCGAAGCCGAGGACGAGCTCGATGAGGACCGTGACCACCGTGATGAAGAGCGTGACGCCGAGGTCGCTCCACCACACCTGGTCGGTGAGGATGACGAGGTAGTTGTTGAGCCCGACGAACTCCCGGTCGTCCGGGGCGGTGAGCTTGTAGTTGAACAGCGAGTCGTAGAACGCCTGGAGGATCGGGTAGAGCGTCACGGCGAGCATGACGACGAACGCCGGCCCGGCGAGGTACCACCCGAGGCGGGCCTCGGCGCGGGAGCGGTCGCTGCGCGCCGCCTTCGCCGCGGCGTCGGGCGCGCCGCGACCCGTGTCCGACGGCGCGTCGTCGGTCCCGGGTGCGGCGTGGCGTCCGCGGGACGCCGGGTCGGTCGAGGTGCTCACAGGAGTCGCTCCCCTCGCAGGACGGCGGTGATGAACTCGGCGGACTGCTGCGGCGTCGTCTCGGGATCGACGTCCGACGGTGCGTACCACTGGTCCTGCAGGCCGCCGGAGACCTCGTTGTAGAACGGCGTCTGCGGGCGCGGTGCGGCCTGGTCGAGCGAGTCGCGGATGACCTCGTACATGGGGAACGCCTCCTGGACGTCCGGGTCGTCGTACGCCTGGAGGCTGGCCGCCGGGTTGCCGTTGGTGACGAAGTACTCCGCCTGGTTCTCCGGGCTGACGATGCACTCCGCGGCCTCGTAGGCGAGGTCGGTGTGCGCGCCGAACGCCCCGATCCCCAGGGAGATCCCGCCGTACGGCGGACGGGAGTCCTCGCCCTCGACCGTCTGCGGGTACAGGGCCCAGCCGATGTCGTCGAGCAGCTCCTGGTCGAGCGAGCCGGCGTCGACCGCGCCCTGGGTCGAGGACCACACGAACGGCCAGTTGACCATGAAGGACCCGCTGTCGCCCTGGAACTTGGTGAGCGACGCCGGCTCGTCCTCGCTCGGCAGGCCAGGGCCACCGAGCCCGCTGGAGCCGATCCCTCCGATGATCTCCGCGGCGGCCGTCCCGGCGTCGGTGTCGAGGCCCAGCTCCACCTCGTCGGCCGGCGCCTCGGGGTTGGTGATGATCTGCCCGCCCGCCCCCTCGACGAGCGCGTTGATCCACACGGTGAGCGACTCCGCCTTGGCCCCCTGGACCGCGAGCAGCTTGTCCTGGTCCTCCGCCGCCTGCATGATCTGCTCCCACGTGACCGGCTGAGTCATGTCGAGGCCCGCGGCCTCGGCGACGGACTTGCGGTACCAGAGCAGCTGCGTGTTCGCCCAGAACGGGACGGCGACGAGCTCGTCCTTCCAGGTCGACGCGTCGATCGCGCCCTGCACGACGTCCTGCGTCGTCGCGTCGGCGACGTCGTCCGGCACGGGCGCCAGGAAGTCGGCCTCCGCGAACTCGGCGATGAAGACCGGGTCGAGGCTCATGAGGTCGATCGACGAGTCCTTCGCCGCGAGCCGGCGTGCGAGCTGCTCGCGCTGCGACGCGGCGTCGCGCGGGAGGAGCTCCGTCTCGATGCGGTACGCGCCCTCCGCGGCCTCGGTGCACGACGCCGCGATCTCGGCCTGCCCACCGTTGTCGGGATTGATGTACCACGTGAGCACCGGCGTCCCGGAGTCGCCGGGGCCGCACGCCGCGAGCGGCGCCACGAGCCCGGCGGCGACCAGGACGGCGAGCGCTCGGGTGCGTCGGCGCACGTCGGCTCCCTTCCGTCACGGCTCCCCGTCTCCGGGGCGTCCCCTCCATGGCTACACCCGGTTCTCCTCGCCCGCCATGCGAACGCGCCCCCGCCTGGGACGACGTGGTGGGCGATCATGGGTGCCATGACTGCTGCCGCGACACCCGCCGCCCCCCGTCCCCTCACCCCGGCCGAGGCCTGGGCGACGCTGCGAGCGGGCAACGACCGCTTCGTCGCCGACGCCCCGCTGCACCCGTCCCAGGGCGCCGACCGACGCCGCGAGACGTCGTCGGCGCAGCACCCCCACACCGTGCTGTTCGGCTGCTCCGACTCGCGCGTCGCGGCGGAGATCGTCTTCGACCAGGGTCTCGGCGACATGTTCGTCGTGCGGACCGCGGGGCACGTCGTGGACACCACCGTGCTGGGCTCGATCGAGTACGGCGTGGACGTCCTGTCGGCACCGCTCGTCGTGGTCCTCGGGCACGACTCGTGCGGCGCCGTCGCGGCCGCGGTGAACACGCTCACGACGGGCGCGCAGGCCGACGGGTTCGTCCGCGCCGTCGTGGACCGGGTCATCCCGTCGATCGCCAAGATCACGAGCGCGGGAGGCGGCTCTCTCGAGAGCATCGACCCCGACGTCCTGCGCCGCGAGCACGTGCGCAACACGGTCGACATGCTGCACTCGTACTCGGCCGGGCTCGCCGCCGCGGTCGCGGCGGGGCGCTGCGCGATCGTCGGCGTGGAGTACGACTTCACCGAGGGCCGCGCGCGCCTCGTCGACGTCGTGGGCGACGTCGGCGAGCAGCCCGTCGCCGACGTCTGAGCCGCCCGGGGCCGGGGCGTCCGCCTCGCCGTCGTGCGTCGTGACGTCGCTCACGCGGGTTGCCGGAGCCCTCGTGCGGTGCGGCAGGATGGCCTCATGACTGCATCTCCCGAGGCCCCCGGCGCCGCCGCCGGCGAGACCCGTCCCACGGCCGCGTCCACGACCGAGTACCGCATCGAGCACGACACCATGGGCGAGGTGCGCGTCCCCGCGCACGCCCTCTACCGTGCGCAGACGCAGCGCGCGGTGGAGAACTTCCCCATCTCGGGCACGCCGCTCGAGCGGGGTCACATCGAGGCCCTCGCCCGGGTGAAGAAGGCCGCGGCGCGCGCCAACGCCGAGCTCGGCGTGCTCGACGAGGACGTGGCCACCGCGATCGTCGCCGCCGCCGACGAGGTAGCGTCCGGCGCCCACGACGACCACTTCCCCGTGGACGTCTACCAGACCGGGTCCGGGACGTCGTCGAACATGAACACCAACGAGGTGCTCGCGACGCTCGCGACGCGCTCGCTCGGTCGCGACGTGCACCCGAACGACCACGTCAACGCGTCCCAGTCGTCCAACGACGTCTTCCCGACGTCGGTCCACGTCGCCGCGACCGCCGGCGTCGTCCGCGACCTCGTGCCGGCGCTCACGCACCTCGCCGAGGCGCTCGAGGCGAAGTCGGCCGAGTTCGCGACGGTCGTGAAGTCCGGGCGCACGCACCTCATGGACGCCACGCCCGTCACCCTCGGTCAGGAGTTCGGCGGCTACGCCGCTGCCGTGCGCTACGGCGTCGAGCGCCTCCAGGCCGCGCTCCCCCGCGCCGCCGAGGTCCCGCTGGGCGGGACCGCCGTCGGCACCGGCATCAACACGCCCGCGGGCTTCCCGCAGCGCGTCATCGCCCTCCTCGTCGAGGACACCGGCCTGCCGCTCACCGAGGCGCGCGACCACTTCGAGTCGCAGTCCGCGCGCGACGGGCTCGTCGAGCTCTCCGGTGCGCTGCGCACGATCGCCGTCTCGCTCACCAAGATCTGCAACGACCTGCGCTGGATGGGCTCCGGCCCCAACACCGGCCTCGGCGAGATCTTCATCCCCGACCTGCAGCCGGGAAGCTCGATCATGCCGGGCAAGGTCAACCCCGTCGTGCCCGAGGCCGTGCTCATGGTCGCGGCCCGCGTGATCGGCAACGACGCGACCGTCGCCTGGGCAGGAGCCTCGGGCTCGTTCGAGCTCAACGTGCAGATCCCCGTCATCGCGCAGGGCGTCCTCGAGTCGATCCGCCTCCTCGCCAACGCCTCCCGCGTCCTCGCCGACAAGACCGTCTCCGGCATCACCGCGAACGTCGAGAGGGCCCTCGCCCTCGCCGAGTCGTCGCCGTCGATCGTCACGCCGCTGAACCGCGTCATCGGCTACGAGGCCGCCGCGAAGGTCGCCAAGCACGCCGTCAAGGAGGGCGTCACCGTGCGCCAGGCCGTCGTCGACCTCGGCTTCGTCGAGCGCGGCGAGGTCAGCGAGGAGCAGCTCGACGCGGCACTGGACGTGCTGTCGATGACGCGGCCGCCGCGCGGCTGACGTTTCGTCCTTGGCTCACCCGGGTGGCCGGGTGGGGTGGGGGCGCCGGTCTACCATCCGCGGGCTCGTTCCTCGCCCGCTCCCGCCAGACCCGCCACGACCGGCGCCCCCACCCCACCTGGCCTTCTTCGTCTCACCCGAGCCCGTGCTCACCCACCCCCCGGCGAAGTAGAACTCTGGTTCGCCGAGGTAGAACCGTGGTCCGGCGAGGTAGAACCCTGGTCCGGCCAGGTAGAACTGTGGCCCGGCGGGGTAGAACCGTGGTCCGGCGAGGTAGAACCCTGGTCGAGGCGGGCTCGACGGCGGGCGGTCAGCCCAGGTGGACGGCCTGGTGGTCGCCCGACGGGAGGAGCTTGTCTTTCGGGCCGCGGATCAGGAGGGCGGCGAGGACGGCGCCGATCGCCATCGTGATCGCTGCGGCGACGAAGACGGCGGAGTAGCCGGCGACCAGGTCCGTCAGCTCCGGTGCGGACGCCGTGGGCAGGGCGCCGGCGTAGACGGCGGTGAAGACCGAGAGGCCGACGGAGCCGCCGATCTGCATGGCCGCGTTGACCGTCGCGCTCGCCGCGCCGGCGTCGTGCGGGGCGACGCCCGCGAGGGCGACGTTCTGCAGGGGCACCAGGACGAGCGCGAGCCCGACGCCGAGCACGATCTGCGACGGGAGGATCTCGGCGACGTACGAGCCGCCGACCGTGACGCGGCTCAGCAGGAGCAGGCCCGCGGCGGCGATCACCGGCCCGGTGATCATGAGCGGCCTCGGCCCGACCTTGGGGAGCAGGGTCGTGACGACGGGCGCGAGCACGAGGATGACGAGCGTCATCGGGACGGAGCCGAGGCCCGCGCGCAGGGGCGAGAGTCCCATGACGACCTGCAGGTGGAACGACAGGTAGAGCAGGGCGCCGATCATGAGCGCGCCCACGATCGCCTGGAGGAGGAAGGCGCCCGCGCGGACGCGGTCGCGCACGATGCGCAGCGGGAGCAGCGGCTGGGCCACGCGGGACTCGACCAGGACGAAGAGGGCGAGCATGGCGACACCGCCGACGAGGCACGCGACGGTCCCCGGCGCGGTCCAGCTGTGCTCGGCGAGCGTGAGGCCGTAGACGAGCGCACCGAGCCCGAGGACGACGACGATCGTCCCGAGCACGTCGTAGCGGTTGTCCCCCTCGGCCCGGCTCTCCGTGACGAGGAGCTTGCCCGCCACGAACGCCACGACGACGACGGGGACGTTGACCCACAGGCACCAGCGCCAGTCCGCGAGCTCGGTGAGCGCACCGCCGAGCACGAGCCCGACGGCGGCCCCGACCCCCGCGATGGCCCCGAAGACGGCGAACGCGGTGTTGCGCTCCTTGCCGCTCGGGAAGGAGACGGTGAGCAGCGCGAGTGCCGCAGGCGCGAGCAGCGCGGCGAACGCACCCTGGAGCCCGCGGGCGGCGATCAGCTCGACGCCGTCGCGCGCGAAGCCGGCCAGCAGCGACGCGACGCCGAACCCGACCATGCCGAGCAGGAAGGTGCGCTTGCGGCCCCAGTAGTCGGCGATCCGGCCGCCGAGGAGGAGGAGTGCGCCGAACGCGAGCGCGTACGCCGTGACGACCCACTGGCGCTGGGAGTCGGAGAGCCCGAGCTCGACCTGCGCCTGCGGGAGCGCGATGCTGACGATCGTGCCGTCGAGGACGACGAGGAGCTGCGTGGCGGCGAGGACGACGAGGATCCACCACCGCCTCGCAGAACGGTCTGGCGTGCCGTCGGCCGGTGGTGTCGTGCGAGTCGTCGCGGGAGCGGACGCGAGCGCCCGTCCGGAGGTGGGCTCGTCGAGGCGTGCCGGGGCAGGGCTGGAGGACATGAGGCGACCTTTGCGCGGGTGGGGAGAATCATGGGGTTTCGAGCCCGGACCCGGTCGTCACGCGCACTGCGCGGAGACCCGGCCGCTCCAACCGCGGGGTCGGACAGACGGGCAAGCGTAGCCCGCCCGATGCTTCCCTCGCCCGTCGCCGCCGGGGTGACGTCGATCACGGCCGCCACCGACCGCGCCTCCGATCGCGCTCCCGCAGGCGCCGCCGGTGGGGCTCGGCCACGCGGCCCGGGCGATCATGGGCTCGACCGCGGTGCTCCAGGGGGAGTCGCCCCGCCACGCCGTCGTCCGGGCGCTCCAGCGCGGCGCGGGCACCGTGGCCGGTGCCCTGCTGGCCTGGCCGTTGCTCGCGGCGCCGCTCGGCCGCCCGCCACGGCGAGATAGAACCGTGGTACCGCGAGGTAGAACCCTGGTCCGCGACCAGGGTTCTACCTCGCGAGGTCAGACCTCGATCGACTCCAGCATCTCCGTGACGAGCGCGGCCACGGGCGAGCGCTCGGAGCGGGTGAGCGTCACATGAGCGAACAACGGGTGGCCCTTGAGCGCCTCGATGACCGCGGCGACGCCGTCGTGCCGGCCCACGCGCAGGTTGTCGCGCTGGGCGACGTCGTGCGTGAGGACCACGCGCGACGACTGCCCGATGCGCGAGAGCACCGTGAGCAGCACGTTGCGCTCGAGCGACTGGGCCTCGTCGACGATGACGAACGCGTCGTGCAGCGAGCGCCCGCGGATGTGCGTGAGCGGCAGCACCTCGAGCATCTCGCGGTCGATCACCTCGTCGAGCACCTGCGGGGAGACGAGCGCGCCGAGCGTGTCGTAGACGGCCTGGGCCCAGGGGTTCATCTTCTCGGCCTCGGACCCGGGGAGGTACCCGAGCTCCTGGCCCCCGACGGCGTACAGCGGCCGGAACACCATGACCTTGCGGTGCTGGCGGCGCTCCATCACCGACTCGAGCCCCGCGCACAGCGCGAGTGCCGACTTGCCCGTGCCCGCGCGGCCGCCGAGAGACACGATGCCGATGCTCTCGTCGAGGAGGAGGTCGATCGCGACGCGCTGCTCGGCCGAGCGACCGTGCAGGCCGAACAGGTCGCGGTCGCCACGCACGAGCTGCACGTGCTTGTCCGCCGTGACGCGCCCGAGCGCCGACCCGCGCGGCGAGTGCACGACGAGCCCCGTGTGGCAGTGCAGCGGGCCCGCCACCTCCACGACGGCGGGGTCGAGGCTCGCGATCTCGACGGACTCGTGCTCCCACAGCGCCGCGGTCTCCTCGTCCGTGAACGAGATCTCGCTCATCCCGGTCCAGCCCGAGTCGACGGCGAGCTCGTGCCGGTACTCCTCCGCGCGCAGCCCGACGGCCGACGCCTTGACGCGCATCGGCAGGTCCTTGGACACGACCGTCACGTCGTGCCCCTCCGCGGCGAGGTTCGCGGCGACGGAGAGGATCCGCGTGTCGTTGTCGCCCAGCCGGAACCCGGCCGGCAGGACGCCCGGGTCCGTGTGGTTGAGCTCGACGCGCAGCGTCCCGCCGGCGTCGCCGACCGGGATCGGTGCGTCGAGGCGGCCGTGCTTCACGCGCAGCTCGTCGAGCATGCGCAGCGCGCTGCGTGCGAAGTACCCGAGCTCGGCGTGGTGGCGCTTCCCCTCGAGCTCGGTGATGACGACGACCGGCAGGACCACGTCGTGCTCGGCGAACCGCCCGATCGCGCGCGGGTCGCTCAGCAGGACGGACGTGTCGACGACGAAGGTGCGACGGGTGTCGTCGCCGGTGTCGTCCTCCGGAGCAGGACCGGGGCGGGGGGTGGGTGAGGTGCGGACCACGAGGGCTCCCCTCCGGCGCGCGAGCGCCGTCGTCTCAGCGGGCGAGGCGGGCGACCGGCCGCTGGACCGTCAGAGCCACGGCTCAGCAGCGCCGGTGCCGGCCCTCCTGAGCGGAGCGTGAACCCCATCGGCTGGCCTCCCGGAGGACGGCGGTGGTGCCGTCCGTCTCCGACGAAACTACGCCGGTGTGATTCCGATCACCAGCCCTACGCGCGCGCGTCGTCGAGGTTTAACCCGCCGTTCATGCGGCGCTCCCCGAGGGGGCCGCCGCGAGATCGGCCTGAGCGTCCGAGATCGACCTTCGGGAGGTCGATCTCGTCGCGGGCGGGTCGATCTCGCGGAGCCTCAGTGCTCGACGTGCCTCGGCGCCATCGCGACGGCGCACACGAACCCGACGACGAGCACGGCGGCGGTGACGGCCAGCGTCTGCCCGGCGGCGGTCGCGAAGCCCTGGTGGAACGCGGTCGTGGCGGCGTCCGAGAGCTGGCGCGCGACGTCGTCGGGCACCCCCGCCGGGAGCTGCGGCGCGCCCACCTCGAGCGACCCGCCCGCGCTCGCGAACCCGTCGAGGAACGGCTGGCGGAGCTGCTCGGGCAGCGACGCCGCCGCGTCCTGCGCGGCGGCGGGGAGCGTGACGGACAGGCGCGCGGTGAGCGTCGCGACGATCGCGGCGGACCCGATGACGCCGCCCACCTGGCGCGTCGTGTTGAACGCGCCGGCGCCCGCACCGGCCGTGCGGTGGTCGAGGCCCGACGTCGCGAGGTTGGCGAGCGGCGAGAACACGCACCCGGTGCCGACGCCGAAGAGCGTCATGGGCAGGACGATGGTCACGACCGACGCGCCCGGCGCGACGACCGCCGCGAGCCACGCGACGGCCACCGCGAGCACACCGAAGCCCGTCGCGACGACCCACTTGGCGGGCACGCGGTCGGACAGCCGTCCGGCGAGCGGGGCGACGATCCCCGACACGAGCGAGCCCGGGAGGTTGATGAGTGCCGCGTGCAGCGGCGACAGGCCGAGGATCGACTGCAGGAAGATCGTCAGCGGGAAGAAGATGCCGATCATCGCGAACGAGACCGACATGCCGGCGACGTTGGCGAGCGAGAAGTTGCGCGAGCGGAACAGCTTCAACGGGAGCAGGGCGGCGTCGCCGAGGTGCCGCTGCCACAGGACGAACGCGACGAGCACGAGCAGCCCGAACCCGACCGTCCCCCACACCGTGACCGGCCCGACGATGGTGCCCCAGTCGTACGTCCCACCCTCCTGCAGTCCGAAGACCACGGCGAAGAGCCCGACCACCGACAGCACGACCCCGAGCACGTCGAACGAGCGCTTGTTCGTCGCGAGCCGTGGGAGCCGCCGGAACGCGAGCCACAGCGCGACGACGCCGACCGGGACGTTGACGAAGAAGATCCACTCCCAGCCCCAGGTCTCGACGAACACGCCGCCCAGCAGCGGACCGGCGATCGTCGCGGCACCCGCCGTCGCGCCCCACAGGCCCATCGCCGCGCCGCGCTGACGCGGCGGGAAGACCCGGGTGATCATCGCCATCGTCTGCGGGGTCATGAGCGCCGCGCCGACGCCCTGGACCACCCGTGCGGCGATGAGCATCCCGATGCTGCCCGACAGCCCGCACCACGCGGACGCGAGCGTGAAGACCACGAGCCCGACGACGAACACCGGCTTGGGCCCGTAGCGGTCGCCCAGGCGCCCGGCGAGCAGGAGCAGCACCGCGTAGGAGAGCAGGTAGGCGCTGTTCACCCAGCCGACGGCGACGAGCGACGCGTCCAGCTCGCGCTGGAGGGTGGGGACGGCGATGTTCACGATCGTCGTGTCGACCATGATCATGAAGAAGCCGAGGATGAGCGGCGGGAGGATGCTCCAGGCGCTGCGGCCGTGCAGGTCGACGAGCGGCACGACGGGGGTCTTCGTCGGCGCGGCCGGCGGCGTGGGGGTGGTCACGGGTTCTCCTGGCGGTCAGGGGTGTCGGTGGCTCCGGGAGCCGTCGGGAATCGGAACCTCGCGGACGGCTGGTCGGTCCAGCTCAGGTCGCCGCTCTCGATCTCCGCGAGCGTCGCGTCGAGCCAGGCGAGCTCGGCGTGCACCATGTGCTGCTCGTAGGAGGCGTCGAGCAGGAAGCGACGCGGGAGGCCGTCGGCGACGAGCTCGTCGAGGTTCTCGAGATGGCCGGTGGTCGCGGCAGCGAGGCCCTCGCGGCGAGCGCGCAGCGCGGCCACCGCCTCCTCGCGTCCGACGTCGCGCAGGAGCGCCAGCCCGACGGGGAACCCCGGGTACTCGGGCGACGTGTCGCGCACGAGCTCGACGCTGCGCGCCGCGTGGGCGGCCGCTCCGGCGGGGGTGATCGCGTAGGTGGTGCGCTCGGGCCGGTTGCCGTCGCGCTCGACGCCGGCGCGCTCGACGAGCCCGCCGCGCTCCAGCCGGTCCACGGCGTGGTACACGGCACCGGGGTTGAGCCGGACGAGGCGGTCGTCGCGACGCCTGCGGAGCCGCAGAAGGATCTCGTACGGGTGCAGCGGCCCGTCGCGCAGGACGCTGAGGACGAGCGTGGCGGCAGGGCTGAGGCGCGGTACGGGCACGCGGCGGCTCCGAGAGACGGGTTCGAGGGCGGACACGTTCAGGATCGCTGGGTCCGAGAGGAATATTCCTGTCGGAATATACGCCTGGATCAGGGCTGTGTCGACCCGTTGACTTCTCCGCGCGGACCTTCGTGCGCGACGCGGGCGGACGTCCCTGCGCGTCGCGCACACGCGTAGGCGCGGCGGCACGGCGTGTGGGGGCACACGAGCGATGGCGCGCGCAGGTCGGGGGCGACGGGGTCCGAAGCGGCGTACGGTCGGCAGTCATGGGCTCCGACCTGCTCGACCTCGACGCGACTGCACTCGCCGCCGCGTTGCGCGCGGGGGACGCCTCCCCGACCGAGGCGCTCGACGCCACCCTCGAGGCCGCCGCGGCCGCGGGTGCGGCGGTCGGTGCGTTCACGGTCGTCACCGCCGACCTCGCGCGGACGCAGGCCCTTGCGGCAGAGGCCATGCTCGTCGCGGCTCGGCGCAGCGGCGCCGCGCGCGCATCTGCCGGCGGCGCGGTGGACGACGGCGGGCTGCCCCCGTTCCTCGGCGTCCCGTGCCCGGTCAAGGACCTCACGATGGTCGAGGGGGTGCCGATCCGGGCCGGGTCCGCGGCGATCGACCCGTTCCCCGCGCCGTACGACGACGGCGTGGTGACGCTCCTGCGCGCCGCGGGCACGGTCATGGTCGGCAAGACGTCGACCCCCGAGCTCGGCCTGCCCTGCTACACCGAGCCCGACGTCGGCCCGACCGCCCGCACGCCGTGGGACCTCGCGCGGTCCGCGGGCGGGTCGAGCGGCGGTGCCGCCGCGGCGGTCGCCGCACGCATCGTCCCCGTCGCGCACGGCAGCGACGGCGGCGGGTCGCTGCGCATCCCCGCGAGCGCGTGCGGGCTCGTCGGCCTCAAGCCCTCGCGCGGGCTCGTGAGCCCCGGCCCGTACGGGGTCGACGGCGCCGGGCTGGCCACGCACGGCGTCCTCACCCGATCGGTGCGCGACACGGCGGCGTTCCTCGACGTCCTCGCCCGTCCGTGGCCGGGCGACACGTTCGCCGGCGCCTCCGCGGACGGGCGGTACGTCCCGACGGGCGGCACGACACGCCGCGCGCTCGGCGACGACGGCGCCCTCCCGCGGACGTTCGTCGCCGCGAGCGTCCTCACGCCCCGTCGGCTGCGGGTCGGGCTGCTCCTCGACCCGGTGATCTCCGCCGGCGCACCCGTCCACCCGGCGTGCACCGACGCAGCCCGCGCGACGGCGGCGCTCCTCGCGGGCCTCGGGCACGACGTCGTCGAGGTGGCGCCGCCGTTCGGTGCGGAGCGGTGGGACGCGTTCGCGGCGCTGTGGTCGGTCGGGGCGCTCCAGGCGCCCGTCCCGCCGGACCGCGAGCACCTGCTGGTGCCGCTCACCCGGTGGCTGCGCGAGCGCGGCCGGGCGGTGAGCGGGTTCGAGCACGCGACCGCGCTGGCCGGGGTGCAGCAGCTCACGCGCGAGGTCGCCGCGGCGTGGGCGGGTGTGGACGTCGTCCTCTCCCCCACGCTCGCGCAGCCCCCCGCGCTGGTCGGCAGCCAGCGCCTCGACGTCGACCCGGCCGCGGACTTCGCGGCGCAGACCGCGTTCACGCCGTGGACGAGCGTGTGGAACCTCACGGGACGACCCGCGATCTCGCTGCCGCTCGGCGAGACGCACGTCGCCGACCCGGGACACGCGCGACGGACGGTCCCCGTCGGTGTCATGCTGGGCGCCGACCACGGCGACGACGCCCTGCTGCTCGCGCTCGCCGCCCAGCTCGAGCAGGCTGCACCCTGGTCCGACCGTCGACCCGGGGAGGCCCTGTGACCGCGTACGTCGCGCTGCTGTTCGCCGTCAACGTCGGGGGCCGCAAGGTCCCGTCGACGGAGCTCCGCGCGCTCGCCGACGAGCTGGGCTTCGCGCACGCCCGGACCGTGGTCAACAGCGGCAACCTCGTCGTCGCGCCCGGGTCGTCCGGCGCCAAGGGCCCCGACGACGTCGCCCGCGTCCTCCACGACGCCGTCGCCGACCGCTTCGGCGTCGACGCGGCCGTGGCCGTGCTCACCACCGACCAGCTCCGCGCGATCGTCCAGGGCAACCCGCTGCCCGACGACGCCCAGGACCGTCCGGCGGCCCTCCTCGTCCACGTCGGCGAGTCCCCCGTCGACCCCGCCGCCCCGGCGACGCTGGAAGCCCGCGCCAGGAGCGAACGCGCCGCCGTCGCGCACAGCGTCCTCTACGTCGCTTACCCCGACGGGATCGGACGGTCGAAGCTCACAGCGGCGGTGCTCTCCAAGGCGGCCGGCACCCCGGTCACCGGCCGCAACTGGAACACCATCACGCGCCTCCTCGAGCTCGCCGAGGCCACCACCGACTGACCTCGGCCCGCCGTCGGCGTCGGCCGTGGGTTGAGCGGCTCGTGGTCGGGTCCGGTTGAGCGGCTCATGGTCGGGTCCGCAGGTGGGGCGGCGCCGGTGCTCGGGCGGGTTGGGCGTGCTGTGGTCGGGTCCGCGTGCGGGGCGGCGCCGGTGCTCGGGCTGTCCGCGCTGTCACCGTGGTCTGTCGGGTGTGGGTTTGAGGAGCGCGGACTTGACGCCCTTCGCATCCGACGCCGCCCCACCCGCTCAGCCGTCGTCCCGCCCGGGGCAGGGCCCGGTCCGCCGAGATAGAGCCGTGGTCGCGCGAGGTAGAGCTGTGGTCGGTCGACGGCGCGGCCCGCGTCGCGCACGGCCGCGCGCCACGGTGCCGGGCAGCCCCCGTGCCGACCATGCGGTCCCCAACAGGGCGGGCAGGCGACCGCGCTAGCCAACCGCTCGGGGACGAGCCGCAGCGACATGCTCGACGCGACACCGCGGGCCTTGCCCGGGTGAGCCACGACCAGGGCGGGACGACGTCGGGCGGGGTGGGTGGGGGCGCCGCGTCGTGGTCGGGCCTGGCGGGAGCCGCGAGGAACGAGCGGCGGATGATAGACGCGGCGCCCCCACCCACCCCGACCACCCAGGCCCACCACGCGCCGTCCGACAAAGAACCACAGCTCTACCTCGACCGACCACGGCTCTACCTCGCGTGACCAGGCCTCTACCTCGGCGGCGGGGTGGCGGCGCGGGACACCGGCCGCGAAGATGGCCGGGAGCCGGACAGGTCGTCCTCCGGGCGGGCCGACCCCGTACGATCGTGGGCGGTGTGCCGGGAAGTCTGGTCGGCCACGGTCTCGCGACGTGCGGGCCGTGCTGCCGTCTCACGACCCCAGGAGCACCATGAGCGACACCCCGTCGACACCCCACGCGACCTCCCCGCCCGGCGCCGGGAGCCGGCTGCGCCGGTGGGTGAGCCGCGAGACCACCGGCGGCGCTCTGCTCATCGGCGCCGCGATCCTGGCACTGCTGTGGGCAAACTCGCCGTGGCACGATTCCTACCTCGCGCTCTCGGACACCGTCGTGGGTCCGTCGTCGCCGCTGCACCTCGACCTCACGCTCGAGACGTGGGCGGCCGACGGCCTGCTGGCGATCTTCTTCTTCGTCGTGGGCGTCGAGCTCAAGCAGGAGTTCGTCGCCGGGAGCCTGCGCAACCCGAAGCAGGCGGGCGTCCCCATGCTCGCGGCGGTCGGCGGGATGATCGTCCCGGCGCTGATCTTCGTCGTCGTGCTCCTGGTGAACGGCGACTCGAGCGCTCTGCACGGGTGGGCGATCCCGACGGCGACCGACATCGCCTTCGCGCTGGGCGTGCTGGCCGTGTTCGGGCGTGGTCTTCCTGTCGCGATCCGCACCTTCCTCCTCACCCTGGCCGTCGTCGACGACCTCCTGGCGATCGTCGTGATCGCGATCTTCTACTCCGAGGACCTGAAGTGGGGCTACCTCGGTCTCGCGCTGCTCGCCGTCGCGCTGTACGCGGTGCTCGTCCGGGTGCGTCGCCCGCGCTGGTGGTTCCTGCTCCCGGTCGCCGTCGTCGCGTGGGCGCTCATGCACGAGTCCGGTGTGCACGCGACCATCGCCGGGGTGCTGCTCGGCTTCACGGTCCCGGCGTTGCTCGTGCACGGGGAGAAGGAGTCCCGGACGCACCGGTTCGAGCACGTCATGCGACCGGTCTCCCAGGGCATCGCGCTCCCCGTGTTTGCGTTCTTCGCGGCGGGGGTGTCGTTCGTCGGCGGCGAGACGCCCGTCGGCGAGGTCGTGACCCAGCCCGTCGTCCTCGCCATCGTCCTCGGCCTCCTCCTCGGCAAGCTGGTCGGCGTCCTCGGGGTCACCGCGCTCGTCACGCGCTTCACGCCGCTCCGCCTCCCGGCGGGCATCGGTGTGCGGGACCTGCTGCCCGTGGGGTTCCTGGCGGGTATCGGGTTCACCGTCTCCCTCCTCATCGCCGAGCTGTCGTTCCCCGACGCGGAGCACGCCGACGGCGCGAAGATCGCGATCCTCGCAGCCTCCACGATCGCCGCGGTGCTCGCGGCGATCGCGCTGCGCTGGGACGTGCGGCACCCCCGTACGGACGACATGAACCGCGACGACCTCCCGGACGAGGTCAAGGAGTTCATCGGGGACGAGAAGGACCGCCTCGAGCACTGAGGCGAACGGACCGCCGTCGACCCGTGTGAATCCTGGATCTGACTGCCGAACCCGGGGCTGCGGGGCGCGACTCGGTCGAACCCGCCCGTGACCCCGGGTTCGGCGCGCGACCGGAGGCTGCGCGGTTCCGCGCGCCCGTTGCCCGATCGTGACCAGGCGCCCGTGCTCGACGGGTTGACACCGCAGCGTGCGTTGCCGCATGATTCCCGCAACCTGAATCGCCTCTCATGTTTCGAGCGGCGGCTCCCCAGGACCACCCAACGAAGGGCGAAGTCATGCGGACGAAGAAGTCCCAGCGGTCGGCACTCGTCGTCGCGGCGCTCGCGGTCGCGAGCCTCGCGCTCGCCGCGTGCGCGCCGACGGACGCGACCGGCGGCGACACCGGCCAGGACGCGAGCGGCGAGACGAGCGCGAGCAGCGAGCCGGTCGACGTCGGCATCATCTACTCGAAGACCGGCCCCCTCGCGGCGTACGGCGAGGCCTACTACGAGGGCTTCCAGGCGGGCCTCGACCACGCGACCGACGGCACGGGCGAGGTCGACGGCCGCCCGCTCAACGTCACGTTCCACGACGACGGCGGCGACCCGGACAAGGCCGTCGGCCAGGCCAAGGACCTCATCGGCAAGGGCTACCAGATCCTCGGCGGCACGGTCGTGTCGGGCGTGGCGCTCAAGCTCGCGGAGCAGGCCGAGCAGAACAAGGTCCTCTACATCTCGGGCCCCGCCGCGGTCGACGGCCTCACGGGCATCAACGACTACACGTTCCGCTCGGGCCGCCAGTCGCTGCAGGACGTCGCGACGGCGGGCACGTTCGTCGACCCCGACGGCGCGAAGGTCGTCGTGTTCGCGCAGGACAACGCGTTCGGCCAGGGCAACCTCGCCGCGGTCGAGGCGGTCCTCGGCGCGCAGGGCGCCGAGGTGACGAGCGTGCTGGTGCCCGAGGACGCGACGGAGTTCACGCCGTTCGCCCACCAGATCGCCGACGCCGCGCCGGACCTCGTGTTCGTCGCGTGGGCCGGCGCCACGTCCGGCGCCATGTGGCAGGGCCTCGACCAGCAGGGCGTCCTCGACTCCACGACGGTGGTCACGGGACTCGGCGACGTCGCCACCTACGGCGCGTACGGCGCCGCGGCGAGCAAGGTCGACTTCCTCAACCACTACTTCCCGGGCGCGTCAGGCACCGAGGTCGAGGCCGCGATGCTCGAGGCGGTCGAGGCCGCGGGCAAGCAGCCCGACCTCTTCACGCCGGACGGGTTCGTCGCGGCGCAGATGATCGTGCACGCGATCGAGGAGGGCGGCGACGACGTCGACGCCATGGTCGACGCGCTCGAGGGCTGGAGCTTCGAGGGCCCCAAGGGGACCACCACGGTCCGGGCGTCCGACCACGCGCTCGTCCAGCCGATGTACCAGGTCAAGCTGGTCGCCGACGGCGACGCGTGGGTCCCCGAGCTCGTCGCCGAGGTGCCTGCCGAGGACGTCGCGCCGGCCGAGGCGGGCTGACGTGGGCGAGCCGCACACCCTCCCCGCGCTCGAGGTCCGCGACCTGGGTCTGCAGATCGGCGGGGCACGCATCCTGCGCGGCGTGAGCCTCGCCGTCGGCAAGGGCGAGATGCTCGGCGTGATCGGGCCGAACGGCGCCGGCAAGACGACGCTGTTCAACCTGGTCTCGGGGATCCACCGCCCGACGAGCGGGACGGTGCTCCTCGAGGGCGCGGACGTGACGACGACGTCGGTCGCCGCGCGGGCCCGCGCCGGGCTGGGCCGGACGTTCCAGACGTCGAGCCTGTTCCCGCGCCTGAGCGTCCGGGAGAACGTGCGGCTCGCCGCGCAGGGGCGCCTCGGCGGCGCCCTGTCCGTGCTGCGCTTCCCGCGTCGCGGCGACGCCGCGACGCGGGAGGCGGACCGCCACCTCGAGACCGTGCGCCTCACCCGGCGTGCGGAGGTCGCCGCGGGCGACCTCTCCCACGGCGACAAGCGCAAGCTCGAGATCGCGGTGCTGCTCGCGACGGAGCCGCGCGTCGTCCTCCTCGACGAGCCCATGGCCGGGGTGTCGTCGGCCGACGTGCCCGGCCTGGTCGAGGTCATCCGTGACCTGCACGCCACGGGCTGCACGGTCCTCATGGTCGAGCACCACATGGACGTCGTGCTCGGGCTCGTGGACCGCGTCGCCGTCATGCACCACGGCGAGCTCCTCGCGTGCGACACCCCCGAGGCCGTGATGGCCGACCCCACCGTGCAGAGCGCCTACCTGGGCGTGACCGCAGGCGAGAGCGCCACCCAGAACGCAGGAGACGCCGCATGAACGTCCCGGACCCCACGCCCGTCCTCGAGGTCCGCGGCCTGTCCGCGCGCATCGCGGGCCAGCAGGTCGTCGAGGACGTGACGTTCTCCGTCCCGGCCACCGGGGTGACCGCGGTGCTCGGCCGCAACGGCGTCGGCAAGACGTCGACGCTCAAGGCGGTGCTCGGCCTGATCGAGCGCCGGGGCGAGGTCCTGCTCGCGGGCGAGCGGGTCGACGGCGAGCGCACCGACCGCATCGTGCGCCGCGGCGTCGGCTACGTCCCCGAGGACCGCGAGGTCTTCGCCGGGCTCACCGTCGCGGAGAACCTGCGCCTCGCCGAGCGCGACGCGCACCCGCGCCGCGAGCTCGTCGCCGAGCTGTTCCCCGACCTCGTGCAGCGCGCCGCGCAGCGTGCGGGGACGTTGTCCGGCGGGCAGCAGCAGATGGTCTCGCTCGCCCGTGCGCTGCTCAACGCGAACCGCCTGCTCCTCGTCGACGAGCCCACGAAGGGCCTCGCGCCGCGGATCGTCGGCGAGGTCTCCGACGCGCTCGCCGAGGCCGCCCGCACGGTCCCGATCCTGCTCGTCGAGCAGAACCTCGAGGTCATCGAGCGGCTCGCCGAGCGCGTCGTGGTGATCGACGCCGGCCGCGTCGTGCACACCGGCCCGGCGCGCGAGCTCCTCGACGACCCCGAGCGCGTCCAGCACCTCCTTGGCGTCCACGCCGACACCGAGCCCGAACCGACCTCGGAGGTCGCCCGATGAGCACGATCGTCCTGCTCCTCGTTACCGGCCTCGGCCTCGGTGCGCTCTACTTCCTCGTCGCGTCCGGCCTGTCCTTGATCTACGGGCTCATGGGCGTCCTCAACTTCGCGCACGGCTCGTTCCTCACGCTCGGCGCGTTCGGCGGCTGGTTCGTCGCACGGACGCTCGGCGCGGACTCGTGGGGCGTGTTCGCGCTCTCGCTCCTCGCCGGTGCCGTCGTGGGCGCGGGGGCGGCGGCGCTCACCGAGCTCCTGCTCATCCGCCCCCTGTACGAGCGGCACATCGAGCAGGTGCTCGTCACGGTCGGCCTCTCGCTCGCGTCCGTCGCGCTGTTCGAGGGCATGTGGGGCTCGGACCCCGAGTTCATCTCCGGACCCACGTGGCTCAAGGGCACGACCGACCTCGCGGGCGCCCCCATCCCCAACGACCGGTTCGTCGCGATCGCCGCGGCCGCGCTCGTGCTCGGCGCGATCGTGCTGTTCCTCAAGCGCACGCGCTACGGCCTGATCATCCGCGCGGGCGTCGAGAACCGGTCGATGGTCACCGCGCTCGGGATCGACGTGCGCAAGGCGTTCACGCTCGTCTTCGCCGTCGGCGGCGCCGCCGCGGGGCTGGGCGGGGTGCTCGCGTCGCAGTACTTCGGCTACGTCTCGCCGCACCTCGGCGGGTCGCTGCTCATCTTCGCGTTCATCGTCACCGTGATCGGCGGGCTGGGCTCCCTGACCGGCGCCGCGGTCGCGTCCGTGCTCGTCGCGGTCCTGCAGCAGTTCGCGAACTACTACCTCGGGTACGGCGACCTCATCGTCGTCCTGCTGCTCGCGCTCGTGCTCCTCGTCCGTCCCACCGGCCTCCTCGGGAGGGCAGCCGCATGACCACCCAGACCGCTCCCGGCAGCCTGCCCGACGGCGGCGCGTCCTCCACGGCGGACCGCACCTCTCCTTCCGGCCCGGACGGCCCGACACCCGCTGCCCCGTTACGCACGGCGCGGCGCGCGCCGTCGGGCCCGCTCGTCCGCACGCTCGCGGGCGTCGCGCTCGTCGCGCTGCTCGCCTGCCTGCCGCTGCTCGCGATCCACGTGCCCGGCGTCCTGCCCGGCCCGACCTACACGCCCGGCGCGCTGCAGATGATGGCGCTGTGCTGGCTCATCGGGGCGCTCGCGCTGAGCTACCACCTGCTGTTCGGGGTGGCGGGCCTGCTGAGCTTCGGCCACGCCCTGTACTTCGCGGCCGGCGTCTACGGTCTCGCGATCGTGCTCGACACGACCGAGATCCCGCTCCTGCCCGCCGCGGTGCTCGTGCTCGTCGGCGGGATCGTGCTCGCGCACGTCGTCGGCGCGATCTCGCTGCGCGTCACGGGTATCTCGTTCGCGATGGTCACCCTCGCGTTCGCCCAGGCCGGCAACGTGCTCGTGCGCCGCAACCCCGGCGGGGTGACCGGCGGCGAGGAAGGGCTCGCGCTCTCGACCGCGAACGTCCCCGACGCGCTCGTCGGCGTGCTCAACACGCGCAACCTCTACTGGCTCGCGCTCGCGGTGCTCGTCGTCGTGTATCTCGTCGTCCTGGGGGTCGAGCGTTCGCGCGCGGGCCACGTCGCCGCGGCGACGCGCGAGAACGAGATGCGCGTCCGCGTCATCGGCGGACGCCCGTACCTCGTCAAGCTCCTGGTCTTCGTGCTCGCCGCGACGCTCGCGACGGTCGTCGGCATGACGTACCTGCTCCTGCAGTCGGGCGCGGTCCCGCGTGCGACGTCCGCCGACTTCACGCTCACGCTGCTCGTCATGGTCGTCCTCGGTGGCGTCGGCTCCCGGTGGGGCGCGGTCGTCGGAGGCGTGCTCTACACGATCCTGGACCAGCGCCTCGGCACCCTCGCGAGCTCCGAGGCCGTCGCGGACCTGCCCGCCGTCCTGCGCGTCCCGCTCAGCGAGCCGCTGTTCATCCTAGGGACGCTCTTCATCCTCGTCGTCATGTTCCTGCCCGGCGGCATCGCCGGCGCGGCGTCGCGCCTCGCCGCGCGGCGACGCCCGCGGGAGGATCGTGAGGAGTCCCGCGAGCGCCTCGAGGAGGTGGCATGACGACGACGAACCACCCTTCCCGTTCGCAGGACGGCCTGCACACCCTCGGGCGCTGGACGCGGGACCGCGCGCTCGCGACGCCGGACCGCGTCGCCGTCGACGACCGCGGCGTCACCCTGCGGTACCGCGACCTGCACGAGCGCGCGAGCGCCCTGGCGACGGCGTTCCGTGACGCGGGGTACGGCGTCGGGGACCGCGTCGCGACGGTCACGGGCAACAGCGCCGACCAGGTCGTGCTCTTCTTCGCGTGCGCCCAGGCGGGGCTCGTGCTCGCGCCGCTGTCGTGGCGGCTGTCGCCCGGCGAGCTCGCGGCGCAGCTCGAGCAGGCCGACCCGGCGCTGGTGCTCGTCGAGCAGGAGTTCTCCGGCCTGGCCGAGGCGGCGCTGGACCGCCTCGTCCTGCCCCCGCAGCGCACGGAGCTCGGCCGCAGCGGCGTCGAGGCGCACGTGCCTCCGCCGTCGCGCCGGCCCGTCGCGGGCGGGACGGCGGCCGTCGTGCCCTCCCCCGAGCGCCGGCCGGTGCGCGACGACGACCCGCTCCTCCTCGTCTTCACGTCCGGCACGCAGGGCACGGCCAAGGGCGCGCTGCTCACGCACGCGAGCTGCTTCTGGACCAACCTGTCGCTCTCGCGCACGGTCGAGCTGACGAGCCACGACGTCGTGCTGAGCGTCCTGCCGCAGTTCCACGCGGGCGGGTGGAACATCCAGCCGCTGCTCGCGTGGTGGACGGGCGCGACGGTCGTGCTCGAGCGCACGTTCGAGCCGGAGCGCGTGCTCCAGCTCATCACCGAGCGACGCGTCACGACGATGATGGGCGTCCCGACGAACTACCTGCTGCTCGCCGAGCACCCCGGCTTCGCCGACGCGGACCTCTCGTCCCTGGGCCACGCCGTCGTCGGCGGCGCGCCCATGCCGGAGCCGCTCCTGCGCACGTGGCACCGGCGCGGCGTCGCGCTCTCGCAGGGCTACGGGCTCACGGAGGCCGGGCCGAACGTGCTGTGCCTGCCCGACGACCAGGCGCGCGAGCGCATCGGGTCGGCGGGCACGCCGTACCCGCACGTCGAGGTCGCGGTCGCCGACCCCGTCACCGGTCAGCTGCTCGACGGGCCCGCGACCGGCGAGCTCCTCGTCCGCGGCCCGGGCGTGTTCGCGGGCTACTTCCGCGACGACGCCGCGACGGCCGCCGTGCTGCGCGACGGGTGGCTGCACACCGGCGACCTCGTCGAGCGCGACGCCGACGGGTACTACCGCGTCGTCGACCGGATCAAGGACGTCTTCATCGTCGGCGGCGAGAACGTCACGCCGTCCGAGGTCGAGGCCGTCCTCCGGTGCCACCCCGCGGTCGCGGACGTCGCCGTCGTGGGCGTCCCCGACGACCGGTGGGGCGAGGTCGGCGCGGCGTTCGTCGTCCCGCGCGCGGGCCACCCCACGGACGCCGAGGACCTCGAGGCGTTCTGCCGCCGCGAGCTCGCCCACTTCAAGGTCCCGCGCCGGTTCGACCTCGTCCCGTCCCTGCCCCGCACGTCGCTGCACAAGGTGTCGCGCCGCTCGCTCGTCGAACGCGTGACCGTCCCGGAGGACTCATGAGCACGCAGCCCCGCACCGCCCGCGGCAACCGCACGCGGGCCAAGATCCTCGCCGCGGCCGAGCAGGTGTTCGCGCAGGTCGGGTACCACGACGCGTCGATCGTCAAGATCACGGAGGCGGCCGGCGTCGGGCAGGGCACGTTCTACCTGTACTTCGAGTCGAAGATCGACGTGTTCGACGAGCTCGTCGACGACCTCAACCGCCGCGTGCGGCACGCGATGATCGAGGGCAGCTCGCAGGCTACGACCCGACTCGCGGCCGAGCGGGCCGGGTTCGAGGCGTTCTTCCGCTTCACCGCCGAGCACCCGGCGCTCTACCGGATCGTGCGGCAGGCCGAGTTCGTCTCCCCCGGTGCGCTGCGCCGGCACTACGCGCGCATCGTCGAGGGCTACATGACCGGGCTCGACAAGGCGCGCGCGAACGGGGAGGTCGGCCACGACGTCGACCCCGAGGTCGCCGCGTGGGCGCTCATGGGCATCGGCGAGATCGTCGGGATGCGCTGGGTGCTGTGGGGCGGCCGCTGGGAGGAGGGCGCCGAGCCGCCGGCGTACGACGCCGCGGCCGCCGAGGTCCCGCCGCACGTCTTCGAGCAGACCATGCAGTTCATCGAGCGCGCGCTCGCCGTACCGACCAAGGGAGAAGCACCGTGACCCCACCCGCCACGCTCACCGGACGGCGAGCGCTCGTCACGGGCGGCGCGAGCGGCATCGGCGCCGCGTGCGCGCGCGAGCTCGCCGCCCGCGGTGCGCACGTGACCGTCGCCGACGTCGACCCCGACGGCGCGAAGCGCCTCGCCGACGAGATCGGCGGCGAGGCGTGGGTCGTCGACCTCGCGGAGACTCGCGCGCTCGACGACCTCACGCTCGACGTCGACGTCCTCGTCAACAACGCGGGCGTGCAGCGCGTGAGCCCGATCGAGGACTTCCGGCCCGACGACTTCCGCCTGCTGCACGCGATCATGCTCGAGGCGCCGTTCCTCCTTGTCCGCGCAGCGCTGCCGGGCATGTACGAGCGCGGCTTCGGCCGGGTCGTCAACGTGTCGTCGGTGCACGGCCTCGTCGCGTCGCCGTTCAAGTCGGCCTATGTGTCCGCGAAGCACGGGCTCGAAGGGCTGTCGAAGGTCACCGCGCTCGAGGGCGGTCCGCACGGCGTGACGAGCGTGTGCGTCAACCCCGGCTACGTGCGCACGCCGCTCGTCGAGAAGCAGATCGCCGACCAGGCGCGCGTGCACGGCATCCCCGAGTCCGAGGTGCTCACGACCGTGCTCCTCGCCGAGTCGGCCGTGAAGCGGCTCGTGGAGCCCGAGGAGGTCGCGTCGCTCGTCGGCTGGCTCACCGGGCCGGACGCGTCGATGGTCTCCGGCGCCTCGTGGACCATCGACGGCGGCTGGAGCGCGCGATGAGCGCGGGCACGTCGACGGCCTCGGCTGCGTCCACCCCGGCACCCGGCACCACGCCCGCAGCCCCCGACGACGTCACCGCGGCGACCCACACGTACGCGACGCTCGACGTACCCGTCGCCGGCGGGCGGCTGCGCGTCGGCGTGTGGCACCCGGTGCCCTCGACCGATGGACGGCACGACGACGGCACGCGGCCCGGCGACCGGCTGCGCCGTGACGACGTCCCCGTCCCCACCGTCCTCGCCGTGCACGGCATCACCGCGTCGCACCGGGCCTGGCCGGCCGTCGTCGCGGCGCTGCCCGGGATCCGTGTGGTCGCGCCGGACCTGCGCGGGCGCGGGCGCAGCAGCGCGCTCCCCGGCCCGTACGGCATGGGCGCGCACGCCGACGACCTCGCCGCGGTGCTGGACGCCCTGGAGATCGAGCGCGTCGTCGCACTGGGTCACTCGATGGGCGGGTTCGTGTCGGTCGTGCTCGCGCACCGCCATCCCGGGCGCGTCTCGCAGCTCGTGCTCGTCGACGGCGGGATCCCGCTCCCGCTGCCCGCCGGCCTGCCCGCCGACTCCGACCACGACACGATCCTGCGCGCGCTCCTCGGGCCGGCGGTCGAGCGGCTCGAGCGCACGTTCGCCGACCGCGACGAGTACCGCGACTTCTGGCGCGCGCACCCCGCGTTCGCCGGCGCGTGGGACCAGCCGTGGGGCGCCGTCGTCACGGACTACGTCGACTACGACCTCGTCGGCGAGGCGCCGGCGCTGCGCCCGGCGTCGTCCGCGGCCGCCGTCTCCGCCGACTCGCTCGAGCTCTACGAGGGCGGCCCGCTCGCCGACGCGCTCGCGGGCGAGCGGCCGCTCCGCGTGCCGATGGTGCTCCTGCGCGCGCCCCGCGGCCTCCTCGACGAGCCGCGGGCGCTCTACTCCCCCGAGCACCTCGCCGCGTGGCGCGCCCGGCTGCCCGTGCTGCAGACTCACGACGTCGCGGGTATCAATCACTACACGATCATCATGAGCCCGGACGGCGTCGAGGCCGTCGCGGGCGAGACGCTGCGGGCCGTCACGAGCGGTGCGCAGGCGAGTGACGAGGAGGTCACGGCATGAGCTCCACGACCACGTCCCCACGAGGGGCCGGGCTGGACAAGGTGGTCGCGTCGGCGGCCGAGGCGGTCGCGGACGTGCCCGACGGCGCGTCGCTCGCCGTCGGCGGGTTCGGCCTGTGCGGCAACCCCATCGCGCTCATCGAGGCGCTGCTCGCCCAGGGCACGCGCGATCTGTGGGTCGTGAGCAACAACTGCGGCGTCGACGACTGGGGCCTCGGCGTGCTGCTCGGCGCGGGCCGCATCCGCAAGATGACGAGCTCGTACGTCGGGGAGAACAAGGAGTTCGAGCGCCAGTTCCTCTCGGGCGAGCTCGAGCTGGAGCTCACGCCGCAGGGCACCCTCGCGGAGAAGCTGCGCGCCGGCGGCGCGGGCATCGCCGGGTTCTGGACCCGCACGGGCGTCGGGACGCAGGTCGCCGAGGGCGGCCTGCCGCAGCGGTACGACGGCGCGGGCGGCGTCGCGCAGGCGAGCGCGCCCAAGGAGGTGCGCACGTTCGGCGTCGGGCCGCGCGGTCGCGACGGGACCTTCGACGCCGAGGCCGAGTTCGTGCTCGAGGAGTCGATCACGACCGACTTCGCGCTCGTGCACGCGCTGCGCGGCGACCGGCACGGCAACCTCGTGTTCCACCGCTCGGCGCGCAACTTCTCGCCGCTCGCCGCGATGGCCGGGCGCGTGTGCGTCGCGCAGGTCGAGGAGCTCGTCGAGCCCGGCGCGATCGACCCCGACGCCGTGCACCTGCCCGGCGTGTTCGTGCACCGCGTCGTCGAGGTGGGCCCCGACGTGCCCAAGCGCATCGAGCGCCGCACCGTCCGACCTGCACCGTCGACCACGAACCAGGAGGGCTGAGGCATGCCGCTCACCCGTGACGAGATGGCCGCGCGCGCCGCGCGCGAGCTCCAGGACGGCTGGTACGTCAATCTCGGGATCGGCCTGCCGACCCTCGTGCCCAACTACGTCCCGGCCGACAAGCACCTCGTGCTGCAGTCGGAGAACGGGATCCTCGGTGTCGGGCCCTACCCGACCGAGGACGCGGTCGACCCCGATCTCATCAACGCCGGCAAGGAGACGGTGACCGTCCTGCCGGGTGCCGCGTTCTTCGACTCCGCCCTGAGCTTCGGCATGATCCGCGGTGGCAAGATCGACGCCGCGATCCTCGGCGGCATGCAGGTCTCCGAGGCCGGCGACCTCGCCAACTGGATGATCCCCGGCAAGATGGTCAAGGGCCCCGGCGGCGCGATGGACCTCGTGCACGGCGCCGCGCGCGTGATCGTGCTCATGGAGCACGTCGCGCGGGACGGGTCGCCCAAGATCTTGCGCTCGTGCTCCCTCCCGCTCACCGGGAGAGGGGTCGTGCACCGGATCATCACCGACCTGGCCGTGCTCGACGTGACGCCCGACGGGCTCGTGCTGCGCGAGACCGCACCCGGGGTGAGCGTCGACGAGGTCCGCGCCGCCACCGAGCCCGAGCTGACCGTCGCGCTCGACCCGGCCCCGCTCGACGTCACGGACGACCGACCGGGTCCGTCCCCGCAGGCGACGGGGACGCCGTCGTGACGCGCGACGTGCCCGGGCCTGCCGCGAGCCGAGTGGCGGCCGGTCGTGACGTCGCCGATCGCGCCGTCGCCCATCGCGACGTCCCGACGCCGCGAGGGCGCGAGCACGTGCGCGAGGTCGCTGCCGACGGAGACGTCCGGGCGACGGTCCTGCTCGTGCACGGCAACTGCTCGTCCTCGGCGTTCTTCGACCCGCTGCTGCGCGCCCTCCCTGCCGACGTCCACGGCATCGCAGTCGACCTGCGCGGGTACGGCGACGCCGAGGTGCGCCCCGTGGACGCGACGCGCGGCGTGCGGGACTACGCCGACGACGTCGCGGCCCTGGTCGACGCGCTCGACCTCGCGCATCCGCTCGTCGCCGTGGCGCACTCGGCCGGGGCGGGGGTCGTGCTCCAGCTCGCGACCGACCGGCCCGACCTGTTCGACGCGGTCCTCCTCGAGGCGCCCATGTCGCCGTACGGGTTCGGCGGCACGCGCGACGTCGACGGCACGCCCCTGTCGCCCGACTTCGCCGGGACCGGCGGCGGGACGGCGAACCCCGCGTTCGTCGCGGCCCTCGCCGCGGGCGACCGCAGCGAGGACCCCGGCTCGCCGCGCGACGTCCTGCGCCGGTTCTACGTCGCCGACCCGGCGTCGCTCGGCGAGCCGCTCGGCGCGATCGAGGAGCTCCTGCTCGACTCCGTCCTGTCCACGCGCACGGGCGACGACAACTACCCGGGCGACACCGCGGCGTCGGACACGTGGCCGGGCGTGGCCCCCGGCACGCGCGGGATGAACAACGCGATCAGCGCGAAGTACTGCGACCTCTCCGGGTTCGCGACCGCCGGCGCGACGGCGCCCGTGCTGTGGGTGCGCGGCGACGCCGACGCGATCGTCTCGGACGCGTCCCTGTTCGACCTCGCGCAGCTCGGCGCGCTCGGCGCCGTGCCCGGCTGGCCCGGAGCCGAGACGCACCCGCCGCAGCCGATGGTCGCCCAGACGAGAGCTGTGCTGGACGCCTACGCGGCCGCGGGCGGCGGGTACCGTGAAGAGGTGCGGCCCGGCGTCGGGCACAGCCCGCACCTCGAGGAGCCGGACGTGTTCCTCGGGCTCCTGCTCGGGCTCGTCGACGACGCCGTCGCACGAGCGGCTGCCACACCCTCGGCGCCCGCGCAGACACCGCCGTCCGCACCCCTGGAGGTCAAGCAGTGAGCACCACGTCCCACACCCCCGACGTCTCTCCCGCAGCCCGTCCGGACGACGTCGTGATCGTCTCCGCCGCCCGCACGCCCCAAGGGCGGCTCAAGGGCTCGCTCGCGGCGCTGACCGCCGTCGAGCTCGGTTCCGTCGCCGCGCGCGCGGCGATCGAGCGCTCCGGGCTCGGCGCCGACGCGGTCGACGCGGTCGTCTTCGGCCAGGTGCTCCAGGCCGGGGCCGGGCAGAACCCCGCGCGCCAGACCGCGGCCGCGGCCGGCGTCGGCTGGGACGTGCCCGCCGTCACCGTGAACAAGGTGTGCTTGTCCGGGCTCACCGCGGTGATCGACGGCACGCGGATGATCCGGTCCGGCGAGGCCGAGGTCGTGCTCGTCGGCGGGCAGGAGTCGATGACCAACGCGCCGCACCTGCTCCCCGGGTCCCGGGCCGGCTTCGCGTTCGGCGACGCGACGCTCGTCGATGCCGTCGCGCGCGACGGGCTCACCGACGCGTTCGACCGCGCCTCGATGGGCGTCTCGACCGAACGCACCAACACCGGCGACGTGTTCGTGTCACGCGAGGAGCAGGACGTCGTCGCCGCCGCCTCGCACCAGCGGGCGGCCGCCGCGGCCAAGGACGGACTGTTCGACGCCGAGCTCGCACCCGTGAGCGTCCCCCAGCGGCGCGGCGATCCCATCGAGGTGCGCGACGACGAGGGCGTGCGCCCCGACACGACGACCGAGAGCCTGGCCCGGCTGCGCCCCGCGTTCGACCCCGAGGGCACCATCACCGCGGGCAACGCGTCGCAGATCTCCGACGGCGCCGCGGCCCTCGTCCTCACGACGCGCGCCCGCGCCGAGTCGGCCGGGGCACCGGTGCTCGCGACCGTCCGCACGTGGGGCCAGGTCGCCGGCCCCGACACGTCGCTGCACTCGCAGCCCGCGCGCGCGATCCGCCAGGCGCTCGACCGCGCCGGGTGGTCGGTCGACGACCTCGACCTCGTCGAGATCAACGAGGCGTTCGCGACCGTCGTCGCGGTGTCCACGCGCGTGCTCGGCGTCTCCCCCGAGATCGTCAACGTCCACGGCGGCGGCATCTCGCTCGGCCACCCCATCGGCGCGTCCGGCGCCCGGCTCGCCGTCCACGCCGCGCACGAGCTCGCGCGTCGCGGTGGCGGGCGGGTCGCGGTCGGGCTGTGCGGTGGGGGCGGGCAGGGAGAGGCGTTGCTGCTCGAGGCGTGAGTTCCGCTCCGGGGTCCGTGGTCACCTGGGTGGAGGGGTGGGTGGGTGCGCCGCGTCTACCATCCGCCGCTCGTTCCTCGCGGCTCCCGCCAGGCCCTCCACGACGCGGCGCCCCCACCCACCCCTCCCTCTTCGTCCCACCCTGGTCCTCGGCCGGCAAGGCAGCAACGCCCCGCGCCGAGGTAGAGCTCTGGACCGCGAGGTAGAGGCCCGGTCCGCGAGGTAGAGGCCCGGCCCGACGAGGTAGAGGTCTGGTCTGGTCTCGGCGGGTCGATCGTCGCTTGCGCGCCTACGCTCGCGAGGTGCAGCCCACCGTGACGGAGACCCGCGTTCCTGAGCCCGTCGACGAGGAGCGTCCTCGGCACGGGGTGTGGGGGCGGTGGGTGCGGCGGTTCTCGGCGACCGGGCTCGTGCTCGCGCTGCTGTGGTTCTGCGTGTCGTTCACGCCGTCGCTCATCCCGCGCGCCTGGTACTACCAGGCGGTGATCTCCGGGGTGAGCGCGATCGGCGGGTATGGGGTCGGGGCGCTCGTCGAGTGGTTCGCCGTGAAGGTCGGGCTGCGCATCCGGTGGACGGCACGAGCGAGCCGCGTCGCGTGGTGGGTGCTCGCCGGGGCGACGGTCGTGCTCGTGCCGCTCTCGCTCGTCCTGGGCGCACGACGCCAGATCGAGCTGCGGCACCTGTTCGGCATGTCCGAGGACGTGCCCGGTCGTGAGGTCGTGACGCTGCTGCTCGCCGTGGCCGTCGCGCTGCTCGTCCTCCAGGTGGCGCGCGGGCTGCGCCGGCTCGCGCACTGGTTGAGCCTGCTCGTCGACAACGTCGTCCCGGCGGCCGTCGCGCGGTTCGTGAGCGGCGTGGTCGTCGCGGTCGTCGTCGTGCTCGTCTTCAACGGCGTGATCTGGTCGGGCGTGCTCAGTGCGATGAGCTCGATCTTCGCCACGGCGAACGACGAGATCGACCCACGGCTCACGCCACCGGCCCAGCCCGAGCGCTCCGGCTCCGACGCGTCCCCCGAGTCGTGGGACTCGCTCGGCGCAGAGGGGCGCAAGTTCGTCGTGTCCGGCCCGACCCTCGACGAGCTGCGCGCGTTCGCGCAGGCCGGGGACGTTGTCGACCCCGCGGAAGTGCGCGAGCCGATCCACGCGTACGCGGGCCTCGACCCCGACGGCGACCTCGACGCGACGGCGGCGCGCGTCGTCGACGAGCTCGACAGGACGGACGCCTGGGACCGGTCCGTCCTGGTCGTCGCGACGACCACCGGGACCGGCTGGGTCGACCCGGGCATGACCGAGGCGGTCGAGCTCATGCACGGCGGGGACACCGCGATCGCGAGCATGCAGTACTCGTACCTGCCGAGCTGGATCAGCTTCGTCGGCGACCGCTCGACGCCGCCTGCCGCGGGCAAGGCGCTGTTCGAGGCGGTGTACGACCGGTGGTCCGCGCTGCCCGAGGACGACCGCCCGCGCCTGGTCGCCTTCGGCATCTCGCTCGGTTCGTTCGGCATGCAGGGCGCGTTCAGCGGCGTCCAGGACCTCGAGGCCCGCACCGACGGGGCGATGTTCACCGGGACCCCCGGGTTCACGCCGCTGTGGCGCGAGCTCACCGACGCGCGCGACCCCGGCTCGCTCGAGTACTCCCCCGTGCTCGACGGCGGCCGGCAGGTCCGCTGGGCCGACCCGGTCCGCACCGGGGTCGCGGACCTGTGGGGACCGGGCCCCCGCTGGGACGCCCCGCGCGTCGTCTACCTGCAGCACGCGTCCGACGGCGTCACGTGGTGGTCGCCCGAGACGCTGTGGTCGGAGCCCGACTGGCTGCGCGAGCCGCGCGGCCCGGACGTGCTCGGCGACGTCAACTGGTACCCCTTCGTCACGTTCTGGCAGCTCACGGGCGACCTGTTCGTCGCCGCGGCGTCCGACATCCCGCCCGGCCACGGGCACGTCTACAAGCTCGAGTACGCCGACGGCTTCGCGGCCCTCCATGCGCCCGACGGCTGGTCGGACGCCGACACCGCACGCCTCAAGGCCGCGATGGACGCTCCCGTGCAGGGCGGCTCGATCGGCTGAGGACGACGAGCGCCACGGCGACGACGACGCCGACCGCGCTGACCGCCGTCGCGACCCAGAACGCCTCGGCGAACGGCCGGCCCGGGTCCGCGCTCGTCGCACCCGCGGCGAGGAGCGCCGCGACCACGGGGGCGGCGGCCGCAGAACCCACGGTCCGGATCACGCTGTTGAGGCCGGTCGCGGCCCCGATCTCCGCCGGCGGGGACCACGCGACGACGAGCTGGGCGCAGATCGCGTACCCGATGCCGTTGCCGAGCCCGAGGACCGAGAACGCGACGACGACGGCCCACGGCACGGTCGGCCACAGCGCGAGCCCGACCGACCCCACGAGCATGACCCCGACCGCGACGCCAGACGTGGCCGCCGCGCCCACGCGCGCGACGAGGACGGGCGTGAACCGGCCGCCGAGGAAGACCAGGACGGCGCTCGGCAGCATCGCGAGGCCCGACGCCGTCACGTCCAGCCCGTGCCCGTACCCGGTGCTCGTCGGCGCCTGCATGAGCACCGGAAGCGCGACGTAGCAGACGTAGGGGACGAACCCGACGGCCACCGTGAGGACGCTCACGAGCGCGAGC
This sequence comes from Cellulosimicrobium sp. BMG9.22, assembly GCF_059159975.1. Taxonomy (NCBI): domain Bacteria; kingdom Bacillati; phylum Actinomycetota; class Actinomycetes; order Micrococcales; family Promicromonosporaceae; genus Cellulosimicrobium; species Cellulosimicrobium sp. BMG9.22. Next base: position 33,492 of record NZ_JBZGBY010000020.1, read on the forward strand.
GGCCCGTGGCGGAACGTGCGGACGTCCACGAGCGGCGCGTCCCGGCGCAGCTCGACGAGCACGAGCAGGACGAGCAGGACGACGCCCGCGGCGCCCACCACGACGGTGCGCGGCGAGCCCCACCCCCACGAACCGCCCTGGGACACCGCGAGCAGGAGGCCGACGAGGCCGCCCGCGAGCAGCACGATGCCCGGCCAGTCGGTGCGCCGGCGCACCGGCGGGACGGCCGCCGTCGGCACCCAGGCGAGCACCAGGCCGGCTGCGACCACCACGAGGGCGGCCGCCAGCACGAACATCCACCGCCACGACAGCGCCTCGACGATCACGCCGCCGAGGACGAGCGCCGCTCCCGCGCCGAGCCCGATCATCCCGGAGATCCACCCGAACGCCGCGGCGACCCGGGGGGCCGGCAACAGGTTGCGAGCGAGGGCGAGCGCGAGCGGGAACGTCGCCGTGCTCACGCCCTGCACGACGCGCGCCCCGAGGAGGACGCCGAGGTTCGGCGCGGCAGCCGCGACGAGGGTCGCGACGGCGAAGACGGCGAGCGTGCCGAGCAGCACGCGCCGGTGCCCGAACCGGTCGCCGAGGTTGCCGACCACGGGGGCGAGGACCGCGCCCGCGAGCAGGAACGCCGTGAGGATCCACCCCGTCCCCTGCGGACCGGCGCCGAGCTCGCGGCCGAGCGTCGGCAGGGCGGGGACCACGAGCGTCTGCATGAGCGAGAACGCGAGCACGACGACGCTCAGCGCCGCCGTCACGAGGCCGGGTCGCGCGCCCGGTGCGCGGTCGGCGGCGGGGACCGCCGAGGGGGTCACGGCACCGGGCGAGGCGGTCGCTCTGTGGGGCGGGGCGTCGTCGGTCGTCGCGGGGGGTCCGGAGGGCACGGGGTACTCGCTCTCAAGGTGGGAGTCGTGGTGTGGATCGGAACGGAACCTACGTTCCGATTCGCCATCGTACCCCGCCGCGGCTACCGTGACGGCATGCCCGACGCCACCCCCCTCCCGGCCCTGCCCGGCCGCCAGCGCGAGGCCCGGGCGAACGACACCGCGATCCTTGCGGCGGCTCGTGAGGTCTTCGCCGCCCAGGGCCACGGCGCCTCGGTCGCCGACGTCGCGCAGCGCGCCGGAGTGGGTGTCGGCTCGGTGTACCGCCGCTACCCCACCAAGGAGGCGCTCGTCGAGGCCCTGCACGTCGCGGCCGTCCAGGAGGTCGCGGACCTCGCCGCGGCGGTGGCCGACGCCGCAGCGCAAGCCGGCGGAGACGACGACGGCGCGGTCGCCGCGTTCCTCGCGCGCCACATCACCGGGGCGTCCGGTCCCCTGCTCCGCCCGCCGGGCGCGCAGAGCCGCATCCCGCCCGAGCTCTCCGCGGCGTCCGACCGGCTCCGCGCCGCGCTGGAACGGCTCGTCGCGCTCGACCGTGCCGCGCACCGCGTGCCCGACGGCTTCACGGCCGCCGACGTCATGCAGCTCGTCGTCCACCTGCGCCCGCCGCTGCCGTTCTCCCGCGCGCAGTCCGACGCGCTGCACCTGCGCTACCTCGCGCTCGTGGTGCGCGGACTGCGCGAGCGGGCCGCCGAGGGCGTCACGCTCGCGGGCGGGCCGGGCTGGGACGAGTGGGTCGGCGCCTGGCACGACTGAGAGCAGCCACCGGCATCCCGACCGCCGACCCACCCGCTGACGGAGCTCACCGACGCCCTCCCGCAGGGCCGGTCGGCTCGTCGTCGGCCACCGGGCGGTCGTCCGCCAACGTGTGCGCTCCCGCCCGGAGCCGTTCGAGGAGCTGCGCGGTCCAGGCGATCTCGGCGCTCGCCGTCTGATCCCAGTACCGGATGGCTTCGACGTGGTGCCCCCAGTCGTCGTCCGGGTTCTGCTCGTGCTCCCGGACGACACGTTCGCGCTTCGACCGGAACGCCTCGAGGCGCTGCTCGAGCAGGAGGATCGCGCGGTCCCGCGGCAGGGACGACAGGAAGCCGATCGCCGCGACGGTCGCACCCGGGCTGGTGTCGTCGGCCGCGAGCGTGCGCTCGAGCAGCTCGACGAACGCACGCCGCCCTTCGGCGGTGGGGCGGTACCGGGTGCGCGCCGGCCCGGCGGGCCGGGCCTCGTCGTCGGCGTGCTCGAGCAGCCCCTCTGAGGTCAGCTGCCGCAGCGCGTGATAGATCGACCCCTGGCCGATGCCACCCCACAGGTCGACGCGCCAGGACTCCAGGTCCTTGCGCACCTGGTAGCCGTGCGCCGTGCCGCGGGCGATCACCGCACCGAGCACGAGCAGTCGCGTGGCCGACATCTGCACCTCCTTGCCATTTTGGCGCCCCTGGGCGACGCTAGTACAACTTTACTAGAGGAGAGAAGGCTCAGAGTGCACATCGTCGTGGCAGGTGCGTCCGGCCGGACCGGACGCAGGATCGTGGACGAGGCAGTTGCCGCGGGCCATCGGGTGACGGCGCTCGTGCGGGACGGGACCGGCACGACCGGGTCGGCAGCCGTCGACGTGCAGTTCGCAGAGGTCGTGGCGGACACGTCGCTGGTCCTGCCGGCCGACGCCGACGCCGTGATCTCGGCCCTGGGCATGCGCGACGGCCGCGGCGCGCCCGTGTGCGAGCCGGGCACCGCGAACCTGGTAGCCGCGATGTCGCGTGCCGGCATCACGAGGATCGTGGCGGTCTCCGCGGTGCCCGCACATACCTCCGGACAGGGTGAGCCGTGGTGGTTCCGCGGCGTCCGGACGTTGGCGCGTCGGCGCATGCCGCAGGTGTACGACGACATCGAGGGGATGGAGCGGGTGCTGCGCGCCAGCGGGCCCGAGTGTCGGTGGACGGTCGTGCGGCCGGGCTACCTCACGGACGGTGAGCCCACCGACTACCGGTTGCTCGCGGAGCGCAACGCCACGACGAGCACGCACCGCGTCGATCTGGCGCACGCGACGGTGGCGCTCGCCGCAGATGACGGTGCCGAGCGGCGTTCGTACGGGATCCGGAGAGGTCGGACGCGACAGGCGGTGACCGCCGCATGACGGCACGCATGGTCCGACTCGGGTTCCTCGCGGACGGCGTGTGGAAGGCGCTCGTCGGCATCGCGATGCTCGTGCTCCTGCGGACGCTCGTCGACGAGCTCGATGCGCCGGGGTGGCTGCTCGTCGTCACCGCGGCCGTGGTGCTGGCCGGTGCCGCGGCCGAGGTGGCGTACGCCGTGCGGAACGGGGCGGGCACGCACACGAGGTACCTCGTCGCCTACGACGCCGGCTGGGTGCTGGTGTCGGCGCTGGCCCTGGTGCTGGCTCGTTCGGACGCCGACCTGGCCTGGGTGCTCTGGCTGGGATACCAGCTCGTCGCCGCGCCGCTGCTCATGGTGCTCTTCGCCCGGGGCGCGCGGTCGAGACGAGCTCCGGCGTGACCGTTCCCCACCGCCTGCTCACCCGGAGACCGAGCGCGTAGACGCTCTCCGACACCACTACCCCATGGGCGCGTGCCGCTCCAGGAACGCGTACACCTCGGTGGTGTCGACCCCCGGGAAGGCTCCCGTCGGCATCGCGGCCAGCATCGACGCGTGCGGGCGCGCGCTCGGCCACGCCTGCCCGGCCCACCGGTCGGAGAGCGCGTCGGGCGGGCGACGGCAGCACGCGCCGTCGGGACAGCGCGAGACGAGCCGCTCGGTGGTGTCGCGCCCGAGGAACCATCTGACGTGCGCGAACGGCACGCCGACGCTCACCGAGAACTCGCCGTCGGCCGACCCCTGCACGCGCGACGTGCACCAGTAGGTGCCGCTCGGGGTGTCGGTGTACTGGCTGAACGGGCTGAGCCGGTCCTCGACCGCGAACACCGTTCGGGCCGTCCAGCTCCGGCACACGTACTGTCCCTCGACGGCGCCGAGCGGGTCGGCCGGGAACCGGACGCCGTCGTTCTCGTAGGCCTTGTGGATGACGCCGGACTCGTGGACCTTCATGAAGTGCACAGGGATCCCCAGGTGCTTCGTGGCGAGGTTCGTGAACCGGTGCGCCGCGGTCTCGTAGGACACCGCGAACGCGTCGCGCAGGTCCTCGATGGAGATCTCCCGCGCGTCCTTCGCCGCGCGCAGCGCCTTGACCGCGTGCCGCTCCGGCAGCAGGAGAGCCGCCGCGAGGTAGTTCGCCTCGACGCGCTGGCGCAGGAACTCGCGGTAGTCGTGGGGCTCGGCGTGCCCGAGGACGTGGGGCGCGAGGGCCTGCAGCAGCGCCGACGTCGCGTTGGACCGGCCGCGCATCCCGTTGCTCGGGAGGTACACGCGGTGGTGGCGCAGGTCGAGCACCGAGCGCGTCGAGTGCGGCAGGTCGCCGACGTAGTGCAGCGTGAAACCGAGGTGCGCCGCGATGTCGGCCGCGACGCGCTGCGGTAGCGGCCCGCCCGCGTGCCCGACGCCGTCGAGCAGCTCGGCCGCGGCGTCCTCCAGCTCGGGGAAGTAGTTGTCCTGCGCGCGCATGGTCGCGCGCAGCTCCGCGTTGGCGCGGCGCGCCTCCTCGGGCGTCGCGGCGCGCTCGGTGTGCAGGCGCTGGAGCTCGCGTTCCAGGGCGACGATCGTCTCGAGCGCGTCCGTCGGCAGGGACTTGCCGACGCGCACGCCGCGGAGCCCGAGCGCGTCGAAGAGCGGGCCGCGCTGCGCCCGCTCGAGCTCGATCTCCAGCGCGTCGCGTCGCGACGGGGCCTCGGACGAGAGCAGGTCGTCGAGGCTCGCGTCCAGCGCCCGGGCGACGGCCTGGAGCTGGGCGAACTTGGGCTCGCGCTTGCCGTTCTCGAGCAGCGACACCTGCGACGGTGCGCGGCCGATCGCCGCGCCGAGGTCGTCGAGCGTCATGCCCCGCGCGGTCCGCAGGTGCCGGATCCGGCGGCCGATCGTCAGGGCGTCGGGCTCGCTCTCGAGCGGGATTTCCGCATGTTCCGCGATTCCGGCCGGTCGCGTCGTCGGGATAGCCATGACCGAGAGTGACACGCGCCACTCCTTCCGCACAAGAGAAGAACGGCGATTCTTTCGCTGGGTCTGGCTTGAGACGGGGTTGCCGGCGGGAGGAAGGTCGAAGCACGGATCTCGCCGAGGTCCACCGACCGGCCCGTCCGGCCCGCGTGCAGCGGGCCGGCGCACCACCAGGAGGCACCCGTGAACAGGCCCACCATCGTCAGCCGCCGCTCCCCGTCCGAGTACGCGGGCGGCGCCCGTCCGCTCGGCGCCGTCGCGACGACGGCGGCGGTCGGCCCGACCAGCTCCGCCCCGACCGACCCGGCCCCGTCGGGCACCCGGCCCCGCGCCGGCGACCAGACCCAGTCCGCCGCCGAGCTCGCCGAGCAGTGGGCGACCGACCCCCGTTGGGCCGGGCTCGAGCGCGACTACACCGCCGAGGACGTGGTCGCGTTGCGTGGCTCGGTGCGCGAGGAGCACACGCTCGCCCGCCGCGGTGCCGAGAAGCTGTGGGAGCAGATCCACACGGAGGAGTGGGTCGCCGCGCTCGGCGCGTTCACCGGGAACCAGGCCGTGCAGCAGGTGCGGGCGGGCCTCAAGGCCATCTACCTCTCCGGGTGGCAGGTCGCGGCCGACGCCAACCTCTCCGGCCAGACCTACCCCGACCAGTCCCTCTACCCCGCCAACTCCGTGCCCGCCGTCGTGCGCCGCATCAACAACGCGCTCCTGCGCGCGGACCAGATCGAGACGGCGGAGCGCGCCGGGGACGGCGCCGGGTCGACCGCCGAGCCTGCCCGGGACTGGCTCGCCCCGATCGTCGCCGACGCCGAGGCGGGGTTCGGCGGCCCGCTCAACGCCTACGAGCTCATGCACTCGATGATCGCCGCGGGCGCGGCGGGCGTGCACTGGGAGGACCAGCTCGCGTCGGAGAAGAAGTGCGGCCACCTCGGCGGCAAGGTGCTCGTCCCCACGAGCCAGCACATCCGCACGCTCAACGCGGCGCGCCTCGCGGCCGACGTCGCCGGCGTCCCGTCGGTGATCATCGCCCGGACCGACTCGCTCGCCGCCGACCTGCTGACGTCCGACGTCGACGAGCGCGACCAGCCGTTCCTCACGGGCGAGCGCACGTCCGAGGGCTTCTACCGCGTCCGTCCGGGGCTCGACGCGGTCATCGCGCGTGGTCTCGCGTACGCGCCGTACTCCGACCTCATCTGGGTCGAGACCGGCGAGCCCGACCTCGAGCTCGCGCGGACCTTCGCCGAGACGATCCACGCGCAGTTCCCGGGCAAGAAGCTCGCGTACAACTGCTCGCCGTCGTTCAACTGGAAGAAGCACCTGGACGACGCCCAGATCGCGAGCTTCCAGAAGGAGCTCGCCGCCATGGGCTACGCGTTCCAGTTCATCACCCTGGCCGGCTTCCACGCCGTCTCCCACTCCATGTTCGAGCTCGCGCGCGGCTACAACGAGCGCGCGATGACCGCCTTCGTCGAGCTGCAGGAGGCCGAGCTCGCCTCCGAGTCCGACGGCTACACCGCCACCCGCCACCAGCGGGAGGTCGGCACCGGCTACTTCGACCGGGTCGCCACGGCTCTCAACCCCGACGCCGCCACCCTCGCGCTCGCCGGGTCCACCGAGACCGCCCAGTTCCACTAAACCCCTCCTCGCGAGGTAGAGGCGCAGTCCGCGAGGTAGAGGCCTGGTCATGACCACGCCTCTACCTCGCGGGACCAGGGCTCTACCTCGGCCTACCTGAGCTCTACCTCGCGACATCGACCTTTCGGAGCACGCCATGACCACCCTCACCACGTCCACATCTCCCCCCACCTCGGGCTCGTCCGGGACCCGGCCCGACGGCGGCCCGCGCGCAGACCGCCCGGCCCACCCGCGGCAGGATCCTCAGCGGGGCAGCCTGCGCGTCACCGGGGCGCTCGGCGAGCGCTACCGCGAGATCCTCACGCCCGAGGCGCTCGACTTCCTCACGCTGCTGCACGACCGGTTCGTCGCGCGCCGCCACGAGCTGCTCATGGACCGCCAGCAGCGCCGTCAGGACGTCGCGGACGGGATCGACCCCGACTTCCGTGCGTCGACCCGACCCGTGCGCGACGACCCGTCGTGGCGCGTCGCCGGCTCGACCGGCGCACCCGGCCTCGAGGACCGCCGCGTCGAGATCACCGGCCCGACCGACCCGAAGATGACGATCAACGCCCTGAACTCCGGGGCCAAGGTGTGGCTCGCGGACGGGGAGGACGCGTCGAGCCCGACGTGGCGCAACGTGATCGAGGGGCAGCTCGCGCTGCACGACGCGATCCGCGGGACGCTCACGCACACGAGCGGGACGGGCGCCGAGAGCAAGGAGTACCGCCTGCGCTCGACGACGCTGACCGACCTGCCGACGATCGTGTTCCGCCCGCGCGGGTGGCACCTCATCGAGAAGCACATGCGGTACGTCGACCGGGCCGGGGTGAGCGTGTCGGCGTCCGCGTCGCTCGTGGACTTCGGGCTGTACGTCTTCCACAACGCGCACGAGCTCGTCGAGCGCGGGCGGGGACCGTACTTCTACCTGCCCAAGCTCGAGGGTCACCGTGAGGCGCGGCTGTGGAACGACGTGTTCGTGCTCGCCCAGGAGTACCTCGGCCTGCCGCAGGGCACGATCCGCGCGACCGTGCTGATCGAGACGCTGCCCGCCGCGTTCGAGATGGAGGAGATCCTCCACGAGCTGCGCGACCACTGCGCCGGCCTGAACGCCGGTCGCTGGGACTACCTGTTCTCGGTCATCAAGTCGTTCCGCACGCGCGGCGACTCGTACGTGCTGCCCGACCGTGCGCAGGTCACCATGACCGCCCCGTTCATGCGCGCGTACACCGAGCTGCTCGTCGCGACGTGCCACAAGCGCGGCGCGCACGCCATCGGCGGGATGAGCGCCTTCATCCCCGACCGCCGTCGGCCCGAGGTCACCGAGCGCGCGTTCGAGCAGGTGCGCGCAGACAAGGCCCGCGAGGCCGGCGACGGGTTCGACGGGACGTGGGTCGCGCACCCCGACCTCATCGATGTCGCGCGGGGCGAGTTCGACGCGGTGCTGGGCGACCGACCGAACCAGGTGTCGCGCCTGCGCGACGACGTCGAGGTCGGCCAGCACGACCTGCTCGACATCGGCTCGGCCCGCCGCGCCGGGGCGACCGTGACGGCGGCCGGGCTGCGGTCGAACGTGTCCGTCGGCGTGCGGTACGTCGAGTCGTGGCTGCGCGGCGTCGGCGCCGCGGCGATCGACCACCTCATGGAGGACGCCGCCACGGCCGAGATCTCGCGGTCGCAGGTGTGGCAGTGGATCGCGTCGGGCACGCGCACCGAGAACGGCGTGCCGATCACGCGCGAGCGCGTCGAGGCGCTGCTCGCCGAGATCGTCGACGACCTCCCGCGCACGCCCGGCAACCGCATAGACGACGCGGCCAACGTGTTCCGCGCCGTCGCGCTCGCCGAGGACTTCCCGACGTTCCTCACCATCGGGGCGTACTCGCAGTTCCTCGTGGGCTCGGAGGTCGACCAGCCGTAACGCGGTCGCCGGCCCCGGCCCCGGCCCCGGCCCCGGCCGAACACGACCTTGGTGTCGTTATCCGCCCGATAACGACACCAAGGTCGTTCTCATGTGCGCGCGACCGCGTGCTCGCCCGTACCGGAATCCGGGCCGGTCCGCCCGTCTATCCCAGCGCGCGCACGAGCTCCCCGCGCTCAGCGGCGAACCACGCCTCGTTCTCGCGGATCCGGTCGCCGACGCCGTCGTCCCACATCCGCTGCCAGCCGCCGCCGCGCGTCGCGGCGTTGTGGCGCATCGCGTACCAGCTGCGCGCGAACCGCTGGGCGAGCACGTCGAGCAGAGCGAGCCGCTCCGACCGGTCCAGCCCGTACGCCTCCGTGAGGATGCGCGCGCGACGCCCCGCGTCCACGTCGCGGGTCACGTCCGGGCGGGCCTCGGGCGGGCTGATCGGCGCCCAGTAGAGCAGCGTCGTCGCGACGTCGAGCAGGCGCGTGGTCGGCGCCGCCATGTCGAAGTCGATCACCCCGACCAGCCGGTGCGGGCCCTCCGGGTCGTCCCCGGCGGGCACGAACAGCGCGTTCTCCACGGTGAGGTCGTTGTGCCCGACGACGTCCGGCACGTCGAACACGTCCGGCACCTCGGGGAACTGGGCCCGCTCGGGCCACGCGACGCCGTCGGGCAGCACGACCTCGTGCGACACGTCGTGCAGGGCGCGCTGCCACTGGCCGAGCTGGACCAGCACGTCCTCGTCCAGCGCCCAGCGGTGCGGCGGCCGCCCGCCCATCTCGCCGGGCAGGAACGACACGACCTCGCGACCGTCGTCGTCCACGCCGAGGAACCGCGGCGCGCGCTCGAACCCTGCCCGTTCCAGGTGCAACAGGTACGCCTCGACGGCCGGGCTGTGCGGGCCGCGAGGTCGCCGCACGGTGTCGCCGCGGCGGACGATCCCGTCCGACACGTCACCACCGAGCAGCGGGACCTCGACGGCGTCGTGAGGATCCAGGTACGTGGGCACATGACTCATACCGGACACCCTCGCACGACGCACGGGCCGCTGACCAGGCCTTCGACCCGTTCACGCCGCGTAGCGCGCCGCCATCGACTCCATCTGCTGCATGACGAGGACGATCGCCCCGGGCTGCTCGTCCGGCGGGTACCTGTGCTTGATGAGCAGGCGCTTGATCGACGCCCGCAGCGTGGCCTTCACGTCGTCGCGCACGGTCCAGTCGGCTTCCCCATCCACACCCGCACCTGCTCGTAGAAGCGCGCGTCCTCCGCGAGGTCCACGACGTCGTCGGACCGCCCCGCGATCGCCCAAGCGCGGGCGAGCGCCGCGGCCCGACGGCGGAACGCGGCCCCGCGCGTCTCCTCGCCCTCGGCGTCGACGGCGTTCCCCGGCGTGTGCGGGTCGCGCAGCCAGGCGACGGCCATCAGGACGGTGTCGAGATAGCCGCGTCGGGCACCGGCCGCGCGCGCGGACGCGAGCCGCGACCTCCATCCCGACGGGTCGACGAGGTCGCGCAGCTGCGCGACCAGGTCGGCCACCACCTCGGCGGCGTCGTCGACGGTCCGCCCGAGCGGGCGCGCACCCTGGTCGCGCACGGTGTACTCCGCGAGCGCCGCGCGCAGGTTCTCGGCGATCGGCGCGGACGCGACGAGGAGTCCGGCGTTCTTGCCCCGGAAGGTGCGGTTCACGCGGGAGAGGGTCTGCATCAGCAGGGCGCCGCGCATGGGCCGGTCGAGGTAGAGCGTGTGCAGCGGGGGCGAGTCGTAGCCCGTGAGCATCATGTCCTTGACGATGACGATGACGATCTCGAGCTCGTCGTCGGGGTCCTTGGGCCGCTTCCTGACGGCGGCGTTCTCGGAGTCGCGCCGGACGTGGTCGGCGATCGGCGGCTGGTCCGTCGCGGTGCCCGAGTAGACGACCTTGATCTTCCCCGCGTGCAGGTCGTCGGAGTGCCAGTCGGGCCGCAGCGCGACGATCTCCGCGTAGAGGCGCGCGCAGATGTCGCGCGTCGCCGCCACGACCAGCGCCTTGCCGGGTGCGGGCTCCGCTGCTCCCCCGTCCGGTACCCGAGGCGTCGGACCGCACCAGCTCCGCCATCGCGTCCCTGCGCGGCCCCCAGTGGCCGACGACGTCGGCCGCGAGCTCCCGCAGCCGCGCCGGCGCGCCGTAGACCGCGTTGACGACGGCGACGGACTTCTCCACGCGGTCGCGCTCGACGTCGTCGAGGCCCGACGTCGCCTCGTCCGCCGCGGCGTCGATCGTCTCGGCGTCGAGGCCCTCGGCGAACGCGACCTTGACGAGCCGCGGCTCGACGTACACGGGCACGGTCGCGCCGTCCTCGACCGCGCGCGTGAGGTCGTACACGTCGATGACGTCGCCGAACACCTTCTCGGTGTCGCGGTCCGCCGTCGAGATCGGCGTACCCGTGAACGCGATGAGGGTCGCAGAGAGCGTTCCGACGTGTTCGAACACCAGCTCCTCCTAGCCGGAGTGGTCTACTTCGCTCGTGACCTGGGATGTTGCGTCATAGGCACCTGTCCGCGTCGCGTGACGCCTGCATGAGTGCTGAGGTGTCGCGGTCGGTGGCCATCGCCGAGGAGCTTGTGTGAGGCACGCGGTCGGGCCGGTCAGACTACGCATGGTGCGTGGTCCGGGGTCTGTCGTCGCTGGTGAGGCTGGGAACTCCCCAACCCGAAGGAGATGCCATGTCCTCGCATGCGATCCGGTCACGCCGCGTCGTCGCGGCTCTGATCACGATGTTCGTCGCCGTTCTCGGCCTGGCTCCACTCACCGCGTCGGCGGGCCCCTCGGTCGCACCCGCCACCGTCGCGGAGGGCCGACCTGGTGCACCCAAGCCCACCGTCGTCCTGGTCCACGGGGCGTTCGCCGACTCGAGCGGCTGGACCGTCGTCGCTGAACGGCTGCAGGCCGACGGCTACCCGGTCCTGGCCTTCTCGAACCCTCTGCGCGGCATCGAGCACGACTCCGAGTATCTGCGGATGTTCCTCGAGACCGTGGAGGGCCCGCTCGTCTTGGTGGGCCACTCCTACGGCGGTGCGGTCATCACGAACGCAGCGACGGGCAACGACCAGGTGAAGTCGCTCGTCTATGTCGCCGCCTATGCGCTCGACGAGGGAGAGTCGGTCGCGGACGCGAACGCCCTCGGTGGTGGCCACACCGACGTGATCGACCACCTCATGCTCCGCCCGTTCCCCGGAGCCGAGGAGGGCGATGCGGACGCGTACATCGACCCCGAGTGGTACCCGCAGCTGTTCGCCCAGGATCTTCCGCGGCGGCTGGCCGAGACGATGGCGGGCGCACAGCGTCCCGGCGCCCTCGCTTCTCTGGTCGCTCGCTCCGGTGAGCCGGCCTGGAAGACGATCCCGAGCTGGTACATCGTGGCGAAGGACGACCGCATCATTCCTCCGGAGGCGGAGCGGGCGATGGCGAAGCGCGCCGGCGCGACGACGGTGGAGATCCGCAGCTCGCACTCGGTGATGATCAGCCACCCCTTCGAGGTCCTGCACGTCATCAAGAAGGCCGCGAAGTAGCGGTCGCCTGCACCCGCTCATGACGGGTCCTGCCCGCGCCGGCATCACAGCCGGGCAGGGCCCGCCATGGGCATCGTGTGCTCGCCCCGCAACACCCACCCTGGGTGAACTTTGCGGTAGGCCGCACAGCGGTGGGAGCGCTTCCCTAGAGTGTGGCTCGTGCACAGCATCGGCGGCCTGCTCGGCCGCGAAAGCGAGCAGCGTCAGATGGCCGACGTGATCGGGGCGGCCCGCAACGGGCATGGCGGCGCGCTGCTGGTCCTCGGAGAACCGGGGGTCGGAAAGACAGCCCTGCTAGGAGACACGTTGCCGGGCGCTGGGGTGCAGGTCCTGCGCCTCGACGGGCACGAGTCGGAATCGTCGATGCCGTACGCGGCGGTCGAGCGCCTCACCAGCCAGCTGCGCGAGCACCTGCTCCAGATCCCGGAGCGGCAGCGCCGGAGCCTTCGCGTGGCCTGTGGTGTGGCGGACGGTCCACCTCCCGACCGCTTCCTCGTGGGGCTCGGCGTGCTCAGCCTCCTCGCCGCCGCCGGCACGAGCGAGACCGTTCTCTGCGCGGTCGACGACGCGCACCTCCTGGACCGCGAGAGTCTCCACGTGCTGGCCTTCGTCGCGCGACGGCTGACGGCCGAGCGCGTCGCGCTGATCGTCGCCGGGCGTCACGAGGGTGGGCTGGAAGAGACGTTCGGCGGTGAGGCGATACTCAGGTTGAGCGGCTTGGCGCCGGAGCCGGCGACCGCGCTGCTGAACCGCTCCGCGGGCGAACCGTTCACCCCGACGGCATCCTCGGCCGTCGTTCGCGCCACCGGCGGCAACCCTCTGGCTCTCGTCGATCTCGCCACCGACCCCCTGCTGCGCGAGCTCACCGACCTCGGGCTCGGACCCGACCCCGTGCCGATCGGCCGCCACCTCGAGGCCCACTATCTGCGCCGTGTCATGCACCTGCCCGCCGAGTCCCAGCGCTGGCTGCTGCTCGCAGCGGCAGACTCCACCGGCGACCCGGATCTTCTGGAAGCGGCGGCCACCCGGCTTGCTCTGGATCCCGCGCGCGGCGAGGAAGCGGAGGCGGCCGGTCTGGTTCGCCTCGAGCCGGTGGTCCAGTTCCGGCACCCGCTGGTGCGGTCGGCGATCTTCGGCTCGGCGTCCGTGGCGGATCGGCGCCGCGTCCACGGCGCACTGGCTACGGCGGCAGGAAAGCTCGGCCTGGTCGAGGCCGAGGCCTGGCACGCGGCACGCGCGGTGACCGGCACCGACGAGGGCGTTGCCGCGCGACTCGTCCAGGTGGCCGATCTCGCCGCGCAGAGGGGTGGCTCGTCCTCGCGCGCGAGCATCCTGACGCGTGCCGCCGCGCTCACCCCTGTCGGTGCCGTCCGCGACGAACGGCTCGTGAGCGCCGCCGAGGCCACGCTCGAGGCAGGCGCCGCCGACGTCGCCGGGCGTCTGCTGGACGACCTGCGCGACGAGGAGCTCGACCCCGTCCCGCGAGGACGGGCGATCGTCGTGCGCAGCACGGTCGGCTTGTTCGTCGCGGACCCGGCCGGTGTCCGGGCCGCGACGTCGCAGCAGCTCCGCGCGGCCGACGAGTTCCGCGGGCACGACGTCGAGCGCGAGCAGCGCGCACTCATCAAGGCTTGGGAGCGCTGCATCACCGCAGAACGGCTCGTCGTCGACGTCGACCGGAACACGCTCGGACGCAGGATCGCGCAGGGGGCCGATGCTCCGGGCCCGGCCTCGGTGATCCTGCGCGGGATCGCCGCGCTCATTCTCGAACCCTACGAGCGGGCCGTCGAGCCGGCGCGGGCCGCGTTCGCGGCCGTCCTTCGGCTCCCCGACCGGGAGCTGCTGCATCTGGGCAGCCTGATCGGATCGATCAGCGCGTTCTTGTGGGACGACGCCGGCCGCCGGGCCGGCTTGGATCGCGCGATGCGCGCCGCGCGCGACACCGGGGCGCTCGAGGCGCTGGACACCCTGTTGTGGGTGTCCGCGCTGGCCGAGCTCACCGGGGGCACCGTCAGTCGCGCCACCACGTTCGACGAGACCGTTCGAGAGGTCCGGCGAGCCATGGGCTACGACCGCGAGAACGTGGTCAATGCCGCGGTCATGGCCTTGACCGGCGCACCGGAGGAGCTGGTGGACGCCATCGGTCAGGGAGCAGACGCGACCGGGTTCGGCGGTGTGGGTTCCTCTGCAACCTCCGCCTTGGCCGTCCGCAACCTCGCAGAACGCCGCTACGACCACGCCTACGAACGGCTTCGCCCCCTCCACCTCGACCCCTTCCTGCACGTCACCCCCCTGCACGCCGCCGACTACGTCGAGGCCGCAGCGCGCAGCGGGCACGGCGCCGACGCGGCCTCTGCCGCCCAGTCGCTGAAGGACCGTGCGGACGTCAACGGTTCCCCCTGGTGCCTGGGCGTCGCGATGAGAGCCCTGGCGCTTGCCGATGTCGGAGACGTCGAGCAGTGCTACGTGGCATCGATCGACGCTCTCGCGAAGACCGGTGCGCAGGTCGAGCTCGCGCGCTCGCACCTCGTCTACGGCGAGTGGCTACGGCGTTCCCGCCGACGACGCGATGCCGCCACGCAGCTCCAGCACGCCTTGGACCACGCCACCCGCAGCGGCGCGACCGTCTTCGGGGACCGGATCCACGCCGAGCTCGTCGCCGCCGGCGGCGCCGCCCGGGTGCCGGCGCCGACGTCCGCTCGCGACCTGACGACGCAGGAGCAGGCCATCGCGACGATGGCGGCGGCAGGGCGTACCAACGCCGAGATCGCGGCCCGCATGTTCCTGAGCCCCAACACCATCGACTACCACCTGCGCAAGGTCTTCCAGAAGCTCGGCATCACCTCACGCCGACAGCTCTCCGAGCACCTCGACCCCGCTGTGCGGTAGCGCGGGGCGGGCCGGACTACGCGCAGCACGTGGTCCGAGCAAGGTCGAACGCAGCGACGCTCAAGAGGTCCTCGTTCGACCAAGCCAAGGAGGCCACCGTGCCCTACATCACCACCGACGACGGCGCCGAGATCTTCTACACCGACTGGGGCTCCGGAGGCACGCCAGTGCTCCTCAGCCACGGCTGGCCGCTCAACTCCGACGCCTGGGCCGCCGCGGCCCTCTTCCTCGCCGAGCACGGTCACCGCGCCATCGCCCACGACCGGCGCGGGCACGGCCGCTCGAGCCGCACCTGGGACGGCAACGAGATGGACACCTACGCCGACGACCTCGCGTGCCTGCTCGACGCGCTCGACCTGCACGACGTCACCCTGGTCGGGCACTCCACCGGCGGCGGCGAGGTCGTGCGGTACGTCTCTCGGCACGGCACCGACCGGGTCGCACGCGTCGTCCTGGTGTCCGCTGTCCCGCCTCTCATGGTGCAGACCGACGACAACCCGGGCGGGCTGCCGATCGAGGTGTTCGACCAGATCCGCGCCGGCGAGCGGGCCGACCGGTCCCAGCTCTACCGTGACCTCGCCGACGGCCCGTTCTTCGGCCACAACCGCCGCGGCGACGTCGATCAGGGGTTCCGCGACGCCTTCTGGCTGCAGAGCATGGCCTGCGGGCACCGCGCCGCCTACGAGTGCATCGCAGCGTTCTCGGCGACCGACTTCCGGCCCGACCTCGAGAAGATCGACGTCCCCACCCTCGTGATCCACGGGGACGACGACCAGATCGTGCCCTTCGACGTCGGCGGGAAGCGGTCGGTCGAGCTGATCGCCGACGCCCGCCTCCTGACGTACCCGGGCAGCGGCCACGCCCTGCCCGACACCGACCGCGACCGGCTGCACGCGGACCTGCTGGCGTTCATCGACTCCTGAAAGGACCTACCCATGACTGACGCAACAGCAAGCAACACGCCCGACACCATCGTCCTCGTCCACGGACTGTGGATGACACCCCGCAGCTGGGAGGGCTGGGTCCAGCACTACGAGCAGAAGGGCTTCACCGTCCTTGCCCCGGCCTACCCCGGGTTCGAGATCGAGGTCGAGGCCCTTCGCGAGAACCCGCAGATCATCGCGGACCTGACCGTGCCCGAGACCGTGGAACACCTCGCCGGCGTCATCGAGAGCCTGGAGCGGCCGCCGATCATCATGGGCCACTCGTTCGGGGGCGCCCTGACGCAGATCCTGCTGGCCCGGGGGCTCGGCGCCGCCGGGGTGGTCATCGACTCGGCACCGACCGAGGGCGTCCGGGTCACCCCTCCGAGCCAGGCGAGGTCGCTCTTCCCGGCGCTCAAGAACCCCGCGAACAGAAGTCGCGCCGTCGGGTTCACCCCCGAGGAGTTCCACTACGCGTTCACCAACACCCTCTCGGTGGAGGAGTCGCGCGCGGTGTGGGAGCACTACGCGATCCCCGCCCCCGGCCGCTGGGTCTGGGACTACGGCCTCATCGCCAACTTCAAGCCCGGTCACCAGGAGACCTGGGTCGACTTCAGCACCGACCGCGCGCCGCTGCTCTTCATCGCCGGCGAGCACGACCACATCATGCCGCCGTCGGTGAACCGGTCCAACGCCAAGCACTGGGAGAAGTCCCCCTCGGTCACCGAGTACTACGAGTTCAAGGGCCGCGACCACTGGACCTGCGCCGCCCCGGGCTGGGAACAGGTCGCCGACTACGCGCTCACCTGGGCCCTTGAGAACGCAGTCAAGTCCGAACCTGCCACAGCCTGAGCTCGCCGGAGGGGCAGCCATCACGCCACGGCAGGCGCTGGTGACCGCCCCTCCTTGCTGCATGGACGGACCTGGCGCAGGCTTCCTCAGCGGTCACCCGGCGAGACATGCTCACCCACCGCTTCGCGCTGCGAGCACGCCACCCTGGAAAACACCTGGAGAGTCCGACCCGCGGTAACTGGCTTTGCTCCGTCGACCACGCCGCGAACAGGCCACCAGACCCCCAGGGGAACACACGTTCTGAGAATCTGCTTCAGTGAAGTCGCGCGGTGGATGCGAGAGCTGCGGCCACTGACTCCCTGCTACTTTCGCCGCCGTGAGCCGCGCCGAGCATCGCCCGTTGCTGTTCCTCGACATAGACGGCACCGTGTTGTCGACGGGTGGCGTTTCACTCCCGGAGACTCTCGAGGCCTGGTATGCCACATGGCAGCACCCGAGCAAACTTCAGCTCGCCACGATCGATCGCTCGCACGGCCGTCGGCTCCTGTCTCTCGACTGCGACGTCGTGTGGGCGACGGCGTGGATGCATGATGCGAACACGGTGATCGCACCGATCCTCGGCCTGCCCGCCCTGCCGGTAGCGGAGTTGGGTCAGCTCCCGGGGCTCGAGGATCCGGCTTGGGTCGACGACGACGAGGGCGCGGAGTTGAGTTGCAAGACGAGACACTTGTGCCGGATCGCGGCTGGGCGCCCATTCGTCTGGATCGATGATGAGTTGACGGCAGTTGACCGCTCCTGGGTGAACGCGAACCACTCGGGGAGCGCGCTCCTACATCGCGTCGACTCACTGACGGGGTTGCAGGGCAGCGACCTCGATGTCGTCGAGACGTGGCTCCGCGGGCTGAGCGAGGGCGAACTGTCGTGACTCACTACTGGTCCTTCGTCGCCTTCGCGATGGTGGTCGCCATCGCGCCAGGACCGGACACCCTCTTGACGCTCCGGAGCACGATCGGAGGCGGGCGCAAGCGGGGCTTGTGGACGATGGCAGGCATCACGGTCGCGGGTTCGGTGCAGGGCACTCTGGCCGCATCGGGTCTCGGCGCGATCATCGCTCGCGCAGAGCCGGTCTTCGAAGCGGTCCGATGGGCGGGAGTCATCTATCTCTCCTACCTCGGCGTGCAGTCCCTGCGGGCTTCCCTGCGAGCTACGGACGGTGACTGGACCGAGGCAGTTGGTCCGGTGGGCACATCTCCGAGGCGCGCCCTGGGGCAGGGATTCCTGTGCAACATCACCAACCCGAAGGTTCTCGCGTTCAACCTCGCCGTACTCCCGCAGTTTCTCGGTGTCGAGGCGGGCTTGCCCATGCTGCTTACGTACGCGCTGACGCTGTCCGCCGTTGGAGGGCTCGTCCTGCTTGCCGTCGTGCTCGGCGCGGACGCAGCCAAGCGCGCCTTCGCCTCACAGCGCGCCCGGCGCGGCATCGACGCGGCGTCCGGCGTGGCCTTCCTTGGCTTCGCGACCGTCCTCGCCGCCGAGGCGTAGCCGGGGTGTCCACTCCTTCTGGGGCGAGAAGGAGTCTCACCAGGAGACTTCACGTGAGCAGATACCCAGAACACACGTTCGATCGCGTGTGGGTGGTGGCTGGTTGGATCGTGCCATGACCACATCGACCGGCCTGCGATCCCGCCGGGCGCCCGTGCCCGCGGGTTCGCACACGGTCACGGTGCGTGCGGACGGTGCGCCTGACGGCGCGCGGCCGGCTGCTGGCTTGGCTTGTCCAGGCCAGGGCTCTCTGGAGGCGCTCGCGACGGCGGTCGAGCGGGTCGCCGCGATCCAGCGGCAGATCGACGCGCTGACAGGTGCCCGCCTGGTGGCGGTCGAGCGTGCTCGCGTCGCGGCGCTCGCCGCGCACGGAGCGCTCCTCGCCGAGGAGTCGGTGCGCCTGGACGGCGCGACACCGGAGCGTCGGATCGAGCTGGCCCGGCGCGCGACGGTCGCGGAGATCGCGTGCGCGCTCCGCGTCTCGGAACGCACGGCGGACGCGCTGGTCGACGACGCGGCGACGCTCACGACCCACGCGCCCGCGGCGCTGGCACGCCTGTGCGCGGGCGACTTCTCCGCCGCGCACGCGAGCGACCTCGCCCGGGCGATCGGGGACCTCGACCCGCAGGCCGCGGCGGAAGTGACCCAGGCGTGCCTGGGCCGCGCCGGGTCGACGACGCCGCACGCCTTCCGGCGGCTCGTCCGCCGGGTACGCGATCGCGTGCACCCCGAGCCGCTGACGGCGCGGCACGAGCGCGCCGTGACGCGTCGTGCGGTGTGGGTAGATGCGGCCGATGACGGCATGGCGTGGCTCACCGCGCTGCTGCCGGCGGTCTCCGCCCACGCGATCCACGACCGACTGACGGGCACGGCGACGCGGGCGCGCGGCGAGGGCGATGCCCGCACCACGGCACAGCTGCGCGCCGACGTGCTCGTCGACCTGCTGCTCGACGACGGCACCGCCACGCAGGGAATGCTCCCCGCGAGCCTGGCCGAGTCGGCGCGGACGATCGTGCCACGCGTGCACGTCACCGTCCCGGTGCTCTCGCTGCTCGACGGCGAAGCGCCGGCCCACCTGGACGGGCACGGGCCGATCGACCCGGAGACCGCGCGGCACCTCACGGCCCGTGCGCCGTCGCTCCGGCGGCTCCTCACCCATCCGGAGTCGGGCGCGGTGCTCTCCGTCGGACGCGAGAGCTACGCCGTGCCGGCCGACCTGCGGGCCTGGCTGGCGGTGCGCGACGAAACCTGCCGCTTCCCCGGCTGCTCCGTGCCGGCACGCCGCTGCGACGTCGACCACGGCGAGGACTTCGCCCGGGGCGGCCGGACGGACGCGGACAACCTCGCGCACCTGTGCCGCAAGCACCACGTTCTCAAGCACGAGACCGCGTGGCGGCTCGAGCACCTCGCGGACGGCGTCGTCAGCTGGACCTCGCCGACGGGTGCCGTCTACCTGTCCGAGCCCGCGACCCGCATCACCCCGGATCGCGACCTCGCCCCACCCGATCCGCCGCCTGATCTGGACGACCTGATTCCGCCACCATCCCGCCACGCGAGCTGATCTGTATCGCATCTGATTCACCTGCGCGCTAGTCTGATTCTGAATCAGAAATGATTCGCGACCGCGATCAGGACGGAATGAATCAGATATGAGCGCAGCCACGCCCTGGTTCCGTGCGCGCAGCACGGACGCCCTGGGCTCCGCAGTGAGACGTGCCCGGCAGGTTGCCGTCCTGTCGCAGGACGAGCTCGCCCGACGGGCGTCGACGTCGCGACCGACGGTCTCCCGCCTCGAGCGCGGCACGGCCGTGGCGAGCTCGACGCTGCTCGACGTCGCTGCGGCGTGCGGCTACGAGCTCGTCCTCGTCCCGCGGGGGGCCAGGATCACCGTCGAGGCGCGCCCGCGCGACGGTGAACCGTGAGCACACCGGACGTGCTGTCGATCTACCTGCGGGGAGACCGGATCGGCACGGTGCGCCGCCTGCGGAACGGACGGCTCCGCCTGCAGTACTCCGACGAGGCACTCGACCGCTGGGGCGAGGGAAGCCGACCGCTCTCGCTGTCGCTACCGCTCTCCCCCCGCCGGGTCGACGGTCCCGTCGTCCACCGGTTCCTGGACAATCTCCTCCCGGAAGGCCCTGTCCGTGCGGCGCTCGAGCGCGAGCACGACGTCGCACCCTCCGACACGTTCGCGCTGCTCGCGCACCTGGGCGCCGAGTGCGCAGGCGCCGTACAGCTCGTCCCGGAGGGCTCCGCACCCGGGGACGGATTCCTCCGCCCGCTGGACGATGCCGAGTTCGCGGCGCTGGTGACCGGGCTCCCGACGCTCGAGCCTCCGGACGGACTCGTCGTGACAGCGTCGTTGGGTGGGGTGCAGGCCAAGGTGCTGCTGCACCGGTCCGAGTCTGGCTGGTCCTGGCCGGCCGACGGCGCGCTCTCCACCCACATCGTCAAGCCCGAACCGCTCGGCGGGACGGGGATCGAAGGCCTGGTTCGCCTGGAGCACTGGGCCCTGTGCCTCGCCCGCGCGAGCGGCATCCCGGCTGCACGGACCGAGCTGCTGGAGATCGACGGACGGGACGCGATCGTCGTCGAACGGTACGACCGCACGGGTGGCCGTCGAACCCACCAGGAGGATCTCGCGCAGGCACTGGGCCTCGCGGCCCAGGACAAGTACGAGCCCTCGGGCCAGACTCCTGGCCGACTCGCCGCTGTGGCACGCGCCGCATCGGCAGAAGCGGTCGATGCCACGACGCTCCGCCGTGACGTGCTCCGGCTCGTCACGTTCAACATGATCATCGGCAACGGCGACGCCCACGCGAAGAACTACTCGCTGCTGGTCGACGCCGAGGCGTCGTACGGCGTCGCACCCCTGTACGACACCGCGCCGGTCTACCTCGCGTCTGCGACGTATCGTCACTCCGGGCTCGCCGTCGCGGGGCGCAACCGCCTCGACCTCATCACGGGCGCGCACCTGGTCGACGAGGCGACGTCCTGGGGCATGCAGCGCGCCGATGCGATCGATGTCGTCGTCGAGACAGCGCAGGCCGTGCAGCGCGGGCTCGACGCCGTCGACGCCATCCTCCCCCTGACCCGTGTCCCCGGCCTGGTCGCGGAGAGAGCCATGGCGTTCGCGCGGTCGACGGCCGCCTGAGCGATCCGGGGGTGATGCCCTCTCCACCTACGGGCGATGTCCGACGCGTGTGGTTCACGAGAACTGTCGGAGCCCGTTGGTGGGGCTGCCGGGCACGGTCAGAGCTGGGCGACCAGCTCCTTCCAGACATCGATGTGGTCGAGGCCCCCGGAGTCCTTCGACCCGGACGACGCCCGCGAGCGCCGACCCGGAACCGACCCTCCTCGGCACGTACCAGGAGGGCTACGACCACGGGTACCAGCACGGCTCGACCACCGGCTACCCGGCCGGCTCCGATTTCCTGTCCGAGCGGAGGGAGAAGTTCCGCGACGGCGACGACGCCGGGTACACCACCGGGAAGGACGAGGCGGAGGCCGCCCCGAAGAACCCCGTGCCGTCCTTCGGCACGCCCATGGGTGGGAGGACGGGCTCACCCTCACCGTCACCAACGACGGCTGCTTGACCCCGGGCGAGTGGGCCTCGTTGGGCGACTTCCCCGTCTACCTCAGCGTCACGTTCACCATGACCAACGGGACGAGCACGACGTGGAACTCGTCCGGGCACACGCAGATCACGAGCGCCGGCGCTGCCGGCGAGGAGGTCTTCGACTCCGGCCAGGGCTACGGCGGCGCGCCCACGCCCCCGTTGCTGCCGGGACAGTCGATCGGCTGGAAGCAGGGGTTCGGTGTGAGCGACCCCGCCGAACTCACCAGGAGCGTCTCGGTCGACCGGGACCACGTCGACGTCGTCTACACCACGCTCGAGGACGCCTGGACGTTCTGATCCGGTCGCGCCGGCGACGGCTCGCGGGTCGTCAGTGCGCGTCGTCGTCCAGCAGGTCGACGTGCGCCCGGGCCCGGGCCCACAGCGGGCCGCCGTGGTCGGCGACGTGCTCGAGCCGGGCCCACGCGCCTCGGTCCTCGGCGCCGTCGTCGGTGCGGGTCCAGGCGTCGAGCGTGTCCGTGTCCCCGGCCGAGACGACGGCCGCCCGGACCTCCGCGGCGAGCGCGAAGCGCAGGGCCTCCACGGCCGGGGCCGTCGACCGGGCGAGCAGCGGCGCGCGGTAGCGGCGGAGCGCGCCGTGCACGTCGCCGACGGCGAAGCGGTCGCGGACGGCGTCGACGTCGGTGGTCAGGGGCCGGCCGAGGCGGTACGTGCGCGAGCCGACGACGAGCGGGCCGACAAGCCTGCGCAGGGCCGCGACCTCCGCCCGGATCGCGGCGCCGGACGGGATTCCGGGCTGCAGGAGCACGGCGAGCTCGTCGGCGGACAGTCCCTGCTGGTGCGTGCCCAGCAGGACGAGGATCTCGGCGTGCAGGAGCGGGAGGCGATGCTCGACACCTCGCGGGACGCGCAGGACCGGCGCGGCGCCGAGCACGTCGAGCTCGGCGCCGCTCGCGCCGCGCTCCCCGGCCGGTGCCGGGGTCTGGCGCGCGGCCGACCGGCGCGCGATGGCTCCACGGGCCAGCTCGCGCTCGACGCTGAGGACGGCGGCACCCAGCAGCGGCAGGACCGCCGCACCGGAGGCCGCGCCACGGCGACCGGTGACGTCGAGGGTGCCGAGGACGCGCCCCGTCCCGGGTGCGTGGATCGGCACGGCCGCACAGCTGAACGCCTGCACG
Source organism: Cellulosimicrobium sp. BMG9.22 (assembly GCF_059159975.1). Classification (NCBI taxonomy): domain Bacteria; kingdom Bacillati; phylum Actinomycetota; class Actinomycetes; order Micrococcales; family Promicromonosporaceae; genus Cellulosimicrobium; species Cellulosimicrobium sp. BMG9.22. Next base: position 56,411 of record NZ_JBZGBY010000020.1, read on the forward strand.
GGCCGGGCGAAGTGCTCCATGCCGAGCACCTGGACCGGGCGACGGGCCGCGAGCGCGGTGCCCGGTGCGTTCGTGCCCACCCGGTCCTCGCGCCAGACGGAGCCCTCGACGAACCCGACGCGGGCGGCCTCGTCCCGCACGGCACGGTTGCCCTCGACCCACAGGAGCCGGCCCGCGTCGTCGGACACGGCGACGACGAGGCCGTCGTCCGCCGCGACGTCGACGACGAGCTCGCGCACGACCGGCATGAGCGCGGCGATCGGGTCGGCGTCGCGGTACGCGGCGAGGTCGTCTCCCGAGAGTGCGCTCTCGGTGTACGGGCGGTCGGGGTCGACCCCGCTGCGCACGGAGCGCCGCCAGGAGTCGGCGACGACGGGGTCGACGTCGGCGGAGACGTCGCCGCCGGCGAGGAACGACTCATACGCGGCGCGCACGGAGCGAGCGTCCCGGCGCGTGCCGACACCGCGCGTGTCCGCCCGGGGCGTGTGCGCGCCCGAGGTCGGGGGCAGCGCGGGCGTCCGCGGCATGGGTTCTCCGGCCTCGTCGGGCGATGGTGCCGCCAGTGTAGAGCGCTGTCAGGTCGGCCCGACCGGGGATCGTGCGGCGCGGCGCAGACCGGCGAGGACCACGTCGGTGGCCGACGTCGTCGGCCCGCGCCGGACGGCGGCGTACACGCGACGCGTCCGGGCCGGACTCAGGGGCCGCGCGACGACGTCGTACCGGTCGTCGACCGCGAGCCCGGGCAGGAGCGCGACGGACAGCCCCGCCTCGACGTGCGCGAGGAGCAGCTCGTAGCTCGGGAGCCGCGCGACGACCCGCGGCTCGAACCCGGCGCCCCGGCACGCGTTCTCGAGGAGCGTCGCGAGGTACGTGCCGGCGAGGTCGGAAGCCCAGCGCGCCTCGGCGAGGCCCGCGAGGTCGACCGGCTCCGGGGCCGTGGCCGAGGTGGCGTCCGGCGCGCGGTTCGTCGCGGGCGACACGAGAAGGACCGGGTCCTCGAGCAGCGGCACGGTCACCACGTCGGGACCGGTCGGCCGGGCGCCCTCGAGCAGGTCGGCGGTGACGGCGACGTCGACCTCTGCGCGCCGCAGCGCCGGTCCGCTCTCGCGCGGGTCGAGCTCGACGACGTCGACGTCGACCCGCGGGTGCTCCTGGCCGAGGCGGCGCGCGAGCGGGATGACGAGCGCCCGGACGGCGCTGGAGAACGCGGCGACGCGCACGGTCCCGGCGGGCTCGCCGCCCGGGTGCGCGAGCTCGGCCTCGGCGAGCGCCATCTGGTCGAGGATGACACGGGCGTGCCGGGCGAGCGTGCGCCCCGCGGGCGTGAGCCGGACACGCCGACCGGACCGTTCCAGCAGGCTGGTGCCGGTCTCGGCCTCGAGCGCCGCGAGCTGCGCGGACACGGCCGACGGGCTCAGGCGCAACGACGCACCGACCGCGCGCACGGTCCCGAGGCTCTCGAGCCGGCTGAGCATCTGCAGGCGCGCGGCGTTGAGCACGGAACCCTCCTCGCAGTGATGGCACTGTTCTGAAATCCTGCACAGACTGTACGAGAACCCGTGCTGTACGCGCACAGGGCGACTCCCTACGCTCGGGACATGACCGCCGTCCCGCCCCCCGCCGTCGCCGCTGCCACTCCTCCGGAGCCTGCCGCGCTCGTGGGATCCGCCGCTCGCTTCTGGTCCGACGTCGACCAGCACCTCGTGCGCTACGGCGGGCCGTTCACGCCCGAGATCGTCGAGAGCGCGGCGGGCAGCTTCGTCACGACGGCGGACGGCCGCAGGATCCTCGACTTCACGTCGGGGCAGATGAGCGCGATCCTGGGCCACAGCCACCCCGCGATCGTGGAGACGGTGCGCCGGCAGGTGGGCACGCTCGACCACCTGTTCAGCGGGATGCTCTCGCGACCCGTCGTCGACCTCGCGCGCCGCCTCGCCGGCACGCTGCCCGACCCGCTCGAGAAGGTCCTGCTGCTGACGACGGGCGCGGAGTCGAACGAGGCCGCGATCCGGATGGCCAAGCTCGTCACGGGCCGGCACGAGGTCGTCTCGCTCGCCGGCTCGTGGCACGGCATGACGCACGCGGCGGCGGCCGCGACGTACAGCGCCGGCCGCCGCGGCTACGGCCCGACGGCGCCCGGGAACCTCGTCATCCCGGTCCCGAACGCGTACCGCCCGGACCACCTCACGCCCGACGGCGGGCACGACTGGCGACGCCAGCTCGACCTCGCGTTCGACCTCGTCGACGTGCAGTCCACCGGCAGCCTCGCCGCGTGCCTCGTGGAGCCGATCCTCAGCTCGGGCGGGATCGTCGAGCTGCCGCCGGGCTACCTCGCCGCGCTGCGCGACAAGTGCCACGAGCGGGGGATGTTGCTCATCCTCGACGAGGCGCAGACCGCGCTGTGCCGGACGGGCTCCTGGTACGCGTTCGAAGGTCGCGACGGCGAGGAACCCGTGGTGCCGGACATCCTCACGCTCTCCAAGACGCTCGGCGCGGGCCTCCCGCTCGCGGCGGTGGTCACCAGCGCCGAGATCGAGGCGCGCGCGCACGAGCGCGGCTTCCTCTTCTTCACGACGCACGTCTCCGACCCGCTCGTCGCGGCGGTCGGCAACACCGTGCTCGACGTGCTCGAGGCGGAGCAGATGGATGCCCGGGTGCGCGTGCTCGGTGATCGCCTGAGCGCCGGGCTCCTGGACCTCCAGGAGCGGCACGCGACGATTGGCGACGTGCGGGGTCGCGGCCTGCTGCAGGGCATCGAGCTCGTCCTCGACCGTGGGTCGAAGGAGGGTGCCGACGCCCTCGGCGCGCTCGTCACCCGCCGTGCGCTCGACCTCGGGCTCCACATGAACGTCGTGCAGCTCCGGGGCATGGGCAGCGTGTTCCGCATCGCGCCCCCGCTCACGGTGAGCGAGGAGGAGCTCGACCTCGGGCTCGAACTCCTCGACTGCGCGCTCGGCGAGGTTGAGATCGAGGTCGCCACAGCTCGGTGACCCTCCGCCCGGAAATCTGAAGTCCGTGTTCCTGTCGGTGCCTTCCTCTAGCCTCGCGAGTGATCTCGGCAACAAATCGACCATTGAGGGGCAGCAATGGAAGCGTGGATTCTTCTTGGTGGGCTCGCCGCCGTCGTCGCACTTGCGACCTGGCGATGGGGACAGCTCACCACCCGACGTCTCTCCGACGCGCAGGCCGAGGCCCTGACTCGCCAGCTCGAAGAGGCCGTCTTCGAGTATGCGGCCGGTCCCGACGCTTCTGTCCCGGTTCGCGCCTCCTATTGGCGCGACATCGGCGGGCCCCGCACGGCGGTCGAGGTCTCACGATGGGCGAACGGCCGAGGGCGTATCACCACCCCCGGGTGGGACCTCGTGTCGATCCTGCTCGGACAACCGCCCCGGTTCGTTGCGCTCACGGAGAAGTCGTTCACGCGGATGGCCGCACCCGTGCCGCTGCCGACGTGGGTCTCCCACGGCCCCGTGACCGTCAACGGAGGGCAGATCGTGCTGGGGAACGTCACCGTCGAACTCAGCCAGCTGGAAGTGCTGGCCGACTCCCTCGAGTCGGACTCGGTGAAATGGGCTCCCGAGGACGGTCGGCACCTCCGCGAGCAGGCCACACTGCTTCGCCGTGCCGTCGCGACCGGGGATACCCGCACCGCGCGTCGTGTCCTCAGCTGGGTGCGCGACCGACTAGACGAAGCCACCGGAAACGCGCTGGGTCTGGGCTCTTCGTTCTCACTCAAGCAGCGTTTCGTTCCCTCTTCGGCTGAGCAGCGCCACACCCGGGTTTACACCGTCTCAGCATGCGCGACGGCCCTTCCGTGATGCGGACGGCGCACCTAGCCTGGCGCTCGGACCGGCCCATCAGCCCGCGCACGGAGGAACACCATGCCTGCACCGCTCGACACCACCGAGAAGATCACCCAGTACGCCCACCCCGACCGACTCGTGAGCACCGACTGGCTCGCCGAGCACCTCGGGCAGCCGGGCATCGTCGTCGTGGAGTCCGACGAGGACGTCCTGCTCTACGAGACCGGCCACGTCCCGGGCGCCGTGAAGATCGACTGGCACACGGACCTCAACGACCCGGACACGCGCGACTACATCGATGGCAAGGGCTTCGCCCAGCTCCTCGGCAGCAAGGGCATCGCGCGCGACACGACGATCGTCGTCTACGGCGACAAGAACAACTGGTGGGCCGCGTACGCCGCGTGGGTGTTCACGCTGTTCGGCCACGAGGACGTGCGCCTGCTCGACGGCGGCCGCGGCAAGTGGATCGCCGAGGGCCGCGAGACGACGACGGACGCCCCCGAGCCCGAGGCCGTCGAGTACCCGGTCGTCGAGCGCGACGACGTGACGATCCGCGCGTTCAAGGAAGACGTCCTCGCGCAACTCGGCAACGGCCCGCTCGTCGACATCCGCTCCCCGCAGGAGTACACGGGCGAGCGCCTGCACATCCCGGACTACCCCGAGGAGGGCGTGCTCCGCGGCGGCCACATCCCCACGGCGCGCAACGTCCCGTGGGCGACGGCTGTCGCCGAGGACGGCACCTACAAGTCGCGCGAGCAGCTCGAGGCGATCTACCAGGAGGGCGGCCTCGGCCTCGCGACCGACGACGAGGTCGTCACCTACTGCCGCATCGGCGAGCGCTCGAGCCACACGTGGTTCGCGCTGACCTACCTGCTCGGCTTCGACAAGGTCCGCAACTACGACGGCTCGTGGACCGAGTGGGGCAACGCCGTGCGCGTGCCGATCGTCAAGGGCGAGGCGGCCGGCGAGGCCCCCGCGTCGCTCAGCTGACGCACGGCTCACAGCCGGCGTGCCCGACGGCGCGCGGCCGGGTCTCCCTCGCGGGACCGGGTCGCGCGCCGTCGGCGTTCCGCACCGTGGGACCTCTCCCCCGACACCGCGCGCCGGTGCGAGGATCGACACCATGAGCTCCTCCTCCGACGCCTCGCCGTCCCTGCCCGCGTCCCTCGCGGAGATCCGCGAGGACTTCCTCGCGCTGCCCGAGCGCGAGCGCCTGCAGCTCCTGCTCGAGTTCGCGAACGAGCTGCCCGAGCTCCCCGAGCGGTACGCGAGCGCTCCGGGCATGCTCGAGCGCATCGAAGAGTGCCAGTCGCCCGTCCGCGCGTTCGCCGAGGTCGACGGCGACGGCGTCGTGCACTTCTTCGCGACAGCACCGGCCGAGGCACCCACCACGCGCGGCTTCGCGTCGATCCTCGCGCAGGGCCTCTCGGGGCTCACCGTCCAGGAGGTCCTGGACGTGCCGGACGACTTCCCCATGTCGATCGGCCTTACGCGCGCGGTGAGCCCGCTGCGCATCGGCGGCATGAACGGCATGCTCACGCGCGCCAAGCGCCAGGTGCGCGAGCAGGTCGCGTCGCGCGGCTGACCGTACGCTCAGGGCCGAAGCGTGGGGGCGTCAGGCGCGGAGGGCGAGCCGGCGCGCGAGCACCGCGCACACGACGAGCTGGAGCTGGTGGAAGACGATCACCGGTACGGCCACCACACCGGCGACGGCGACGGGGAAGAGCACGCTCGCCATGGGCAGCCCGGTCGCGAGGGACTTCTTGGACCCGCACATGAGCAGCGCGATGCGGTCCTCGGTCGGCAGCCGCAGCGCCGCGCCGCCCCACCACGTGACGGCGAGCATGGTCGCCAGCAGGACCGCGCTCACGACGAGCAGGCCCACGATCGACCAGCCGGACACGCTCGCCCACACCCCGGCGGACGTCGCCGCGGCGACCGCACCGAACACGACGACGAGGATCGTCCCGCGGTCGACGCCGAGCGTGAGCCAACGCCGGGCGCGGATCCAGTCGCCGACGAACGGCTGGAGGAGCTGGCCGACGACGAACGGGACGAGGAGCTGCAGCAGGACGGTGCGCAGCCCGCCGAGGCCGCCGGCCGGTCCGGCGGCACCCGAGCCGGCGCTCGTCATGAACCACAGCACGAGCAGGGGCGTGGCGACCATACCGACGACGTTCGACACCGTCGCACCGCAGATCGCCCCCGCGACGTTGCCGCGCGCGACCGACGTGAACGCCACGGACGACTGCACGGTCGACGGGAGCAGCGACAGGAACAGCAGCCCGGCCGCCAGCCCCTCGCCGAGGAGCGGCTCCGTCGCCCAGGCCACGACCAGCCCGAGCACCGGGAACAGCACGTAGGTCGCGGCCAGGATCCCGCCCTGCAGCCGCCAGTTCCGCAGCCCCGCCCACACCTCGCGCGTCGACAACCGCATGCCGTAGACGAGGAACAGGACCGTCACCGCGACGTCCGCGACGACGTCGACGACCCGCTGCACCTCGGGCCCGACCGGGACGACGAGCCCGAGCACGAGCACGACGAGCAGGGTCACGACGAACGGGTCGACCCATCGGCTCAGCACGGCACGCACAAGGAGGGAGCCTAGCCGTCACGCCCGGACCGGACCTGGCGCGTCCGTGGGAAGTCCGGAACAGCGGTCCTCGTCGTCGGGCGTCAGTACCGCGTGACGTCACGCGGGCGCGACGACCCGAGGGGGCTCAGAAGTCGAAGAGGTCCCCGAGCCAGGACTCCTTCTTCTTGCTCTTGCGGTAGCGCGGGTCGTAGCCGTCGCGGCCGTCGTAGCGGCGGTCCCGGTCGTCGCGGTAGCGCTCGTCCCGGTGACGCTCGTCGCGGTAGCGGTCACGGTCGTCGTACCGGCGGTCGTCGCCGCGCGCGGGCGGACGCTCGCCGTAGCCCGGCGTGCCGTAGTCGGCGGCCGGCGCCGGCGGGTACGACGTCGCCGCGGGTGCGACCGGAGGCACCGGCACGGCCGCTGCCGGCCCGACCGCCTCGGCGGCGATCTCGGTCTCGAGCGAGCGGTCGATGATCTTGTCGAGCTCGCCGCGGTCGAGCCACACCCCGCGGCACGTCGGGCAGTAGTCGATCTCGACGCCCTTGCGGTCGGTCATGACAAGCACGGTCTGGTCGGTCGGGCACAGCATGCGGGTCCTCCTGCTCGGGTGGTGCTCGGGTCGCCGTCGGGACGGTGCCCGGATGCGGCTGACGCTGCTGCGCAGTCCAACGCGGACTGAGCCGTGCGGGTTCCCGCCCGCTCAGACGTCCTCGCCGCCGAGCTGCTCGCGCAGCTCCTCGGCGCGGTGCACCTCGTCGTCGAGACCGGCGAGCGCGTCCGCCAGGAGGGGCAGGGCCTCCGCGCCGGCGAGGAACCGGGCGGCCCCGGCGTCGTCGTGCAGGCGCAGCGCGAGGTCGGCACGCAGGACGAGGGCGCGGAAGCGCAGGGGCTCCGAGACGGTGCGGGCGCGCACGCCCTCGGCGTCGAACGCGCGGTCGAGCACGCGGGCCGCCCCGGCGGGGTCGCCCGCGCCGCGCAGGATCCGGGCGTGCTCGACGGCGTGGGCCAGGTCGGGCGCGGGGTCCACGCGGCGTCGGGGCAGGGCCCGTGCGACCACCGGGCCACCCGTCACGACGACACCTCCCCATCGCCCCCGATGCGTCCGACCACCCTAACCCGCGGGGGCCGGACGACGGCCGGACCTGCCCACGGGTTCGGGCACGCACCCGCGCACCCGCGCAGTCAGCGACCGGCCCCACGTTCCAGGACCGTGTCGAGCATCGCGTCCACGAGCGCCCGGCGGTCGCGCTCGAGGCCGTCGGGCCACTCCTGGTGCGGCTTGTGCAGGCGGAGGGACACGAGCCCGTGCAGCGCCATCCACGTGCGGGTCGCGGTGCGGCGCGCGGCGTCGACCGCGACCCCTCCCTCGACGAGGATCTCGGCGGTCTCCGCGACGAGCCGGTCGCCGGGGACGTCCTGCCCGCCGTCGATGCCGAGCGAGTCGACGCTCTCGAAGAGGAGCTGGTACGCGCCCGGGTGCTCCAGGCCCCAGGCGACGTACGCCGCGGCGCCCCGGTGCATGCGCTCGCGGACCTCGAGCGCGGGGTCGTCGGCCGCCCGGAGGGCTTCCGCGAGCCCGTCGAGGTGGCGCTCGAGCACCGCCCACACGAGGTCCGCCTGCGAGGCGAAGTGGAGGTAGACCGCCGCGGGCGAGACCCCGACGGCGCGCGCGACCGCGCGCAGCGACGGCGCCGGCACGCCCCGGGGGCGCGCGAGCAGCGTCGCCGCGGCGTCGACGAGCTCGCGACGGAGCTGCTCGCCCTGGCCCCGGACGCGCGGGACGCGGCGGCTCGGCGTGGCGGTCACGGGCGCCGACCGGCCCTTGCGTCGGCCACGAGTTCGGTGTACACCTGTTCACCATACTCGGTGAACAGGCGTACACCTTTCATCTCCCGTCACCCCTGGAGGACCACCATGCCCCTCGACTACGCCGGCACCACCGCCCTGGTCACGGGCGCGAGCTCCGGGCTCGGCGCCGAGTTCGCGACCCGCCTGGCCGAGCGCGGAGCGGGCCTGGTGCTCGTCGCTCGACGCGTCGACCGGCTCGAGGGCCTTGCGGCCCGGCTCCGCTCGCAGATGCGCGCGGACGTGACGGTGCTCCCGCACGACCTCGCGACAGACCGGCCCGGCCGGGCGCTCGCCGAGGCGCTCCAGGAGCGGGACATCTCCCTAGGCACGCTCGTGAACAACGCCGGCTTTGGCTCGCACGGCGCGCTCGCCGACGCCGACCCCGACCGGGTCGCGGCGGAGGTCCAGGTGAACGTCGCGAGCCTCGTCGACCTCACGCGCGCGTTCCTGCCCCAGCTCGTCGCCACCGGTCGTGGCGCGCTCGTGAACGTCGCGAGCACCGCCTCCTACCAGGCGACGCCGGGCATGGCCGTGTACGGCGCGACGAAGGCCTTCGTCCGGTCGTTTACCGAGGCGCTGTGGTACGAGACGCGCGGGACGGGCCTGCGCACCCTCGCCCTGTCCCCCGGCCCGGTCCCGACCGAGTTCTTCGACGTCGTCGGCTCCGACGAGGCGAAGATCGGCCAGGTGCGCAGCGCCGAGCAGGTGGTAGGCCACGCGATGCGCGCGCTCGACCGGCGCGACGCGCCCCCCGGCGTCGTGCCCGGGCTCGGGAACCGCCTCCAGACGCTCGCGACGCGACTGGCCCCGACGCGCGCGATCGTCTCGCTGTCCGGGCGGATGCTCTCCCCGGCGCGCTGAGCCCGAGCCCTCGGCGCGCCGGAGAGGTGGTGACGCGTCGGCGTCAGCGCTGCACGCGCGCGCTCCCGCCCGACGCGAGCTTGCGCACCTCGGCGAGCGACGCCGTCGACGTGTCGCCCGGCGTCGTCATGGCGAGGGCACCGTGCGCCGCACCGTACTCGACGGCCTCGCGGATCGAGCCGAGCTCCATGAGCCCGTACGCGAGCCCGGACGCGAACGAGTCGCCGCCGCCCACGCGGTCGAGGATCTCGAGGCCGGGACGGTGCGTCGCCTCGGCGAAGCCCTGGACGCGCGACCAGGCGATCGCGCCCCAGTCGTTCACGGTCGCCGTCTTCACGCCGCGCAGCGTCGTCGCGATCACCTGGAAGTTGGGGTACTCCTCGGCGGCCCGCGCGATCATCGCGCGGAACGCGCCGGTGTCGAGGTCGGTGAGCGACTCGTCGACACCCTCGACCTCGAAGCCGAGGCTCGCGGTGAAGTCCTCCTCGTTGCCGATCATCACGTCGACGTAGCGCGCGAGGCGACGGTTCACCTCCTGCGCGCGCTCGACGCCGCCGATGCCCTGCCACAGGGACGGGCGGTAGTTGAGGTCGTACGACACGACCGTCCCGTGGCGGCGGGCAGCGGCCATCGCAGCCTCGGCGACGTCGGCGCTCGACTCCGACAGCGCCGCGAAGATGCCGCCCGTGTGGAACCAGCGCACGCCCCGCCCGAACAGCGCGTCCCAGTCGACGTCGTCCGGCTGGAGCTGGGCGATCGCCGTGTTGCCGCGGTCGGAGACGCCGACCGCGCCGCGGACGCCGAAGCCCCGCTCGGTGAAGTTGAGCCCGTTGCGCACCGTGCGACCGATGCCGTCGTAGGGCACCCAGCGCACGTGACTCGTGTCGAGCCCGCCGGTGAGCATGAGGTCCTCGACGAGCCGCCCGACCTCGTTGTCCGCGAGCGCCGTGACGACGGCGCCGCGCAGCCCGAAGCAGCGGCGCAGCCCGCGCGCGACGTTGTACTCGCCGCCACCCTCCCAGGCGTCGAAGCTGCGGGCGGTCTTGATGCGGCGCTCGCCCGGGTCGAGGCGCAGCATGACCTCGCCGAGGGCGACGACGTCGTAGGCGCACTCGGCCGCGGGGCGGACGGCGAGCGGGGGCTGGGTGGTGACGGCGGTGTCGCTCACGAGTCAGGCTCCTTCGGCGGTGTTCGGCAGGGTCGCCGCGAGGTCGACGGCCTCGCGTGTGCGGCGCGCGACCTCGGTCCAGTCGCCCGCGCGGACGAGGGCGGCGTCGACCATCCACGACCCTCCGGCGGCGAGCACGGACGGCAGGGCGAGGTAGTCGAGCAGGTTCGCGGCGCTGACGCCCCCGGTGGGCACGAACCGCAGGCCCGGGAACGGCGCGGAGAACGCCTTCACGGCGGCCGGGCCGCCGACGACGTTCGCGGGGAAGAGCTTGACCGCGTCGAGGCCGAGGTCGAGCGCCGCGATGATGTCCGACGGCGTCGCGACGCCGGGCAGCACCGGCACCCCGAGCTCCTGGGCGCGGCGCACGACGGCGGCCGACAGCCCGGGCGAGACGAGGAAGCGCGCGCCCGCTTCGACGGCCTCGTCGACCTGGTCCGGCCGCACGACGGTGCCCGCGCCCACGAGGACGTCGGGCACCTCGGCCGCGATCGCCTCGATCGCTGCGCGCGCCCCGGCGGTGCGGAACGTGACCTCCGCGACCGGGAGGCCGCCGTCGCGCAGCGCCGTGGCGACGCCGACGCCCTGGGCGGCGTCGTCGACGACGACGACAGGGACGACCCGGGCGCGCCGGATCGTCTCGAGGGGTCCGTGGGGTGACATGCTTTTCCGTTTCGCTATGGTGAACGTCTGTTGTTCACAACGGAACGCACTCTAGAGGACGGGACGACGATGACGGAAGCCGGCAGCCCGCTCGGCAGCGTGGACAAGGCGCTCACCGTGCTCGAGGCGCTCGCTGCGTCCGGCCCGACGGGTGCGGCGCTGGGCGACCTCGCACGCGACCTCGGGCTGCACAAGGCCTCGCTCCACCGCACGCTCGCCGCCCTGCGCTACCGGGGGTACGCCGAGCAGGACGCCACGACGGGCGACTACCGCCTCGGGCCTGCCGCGACGGCGCTCGCGACCGTGTTCCTCGGCGAGGAGAACCTGCCCGCGCTCCTGCACCCGGCGCTCGTCGCCGTGTGCCGGGCGACCGACGAGCTCGTGCACCTCGGGGCGCTCGCGGGGACCGAGATCGTCTACCTCGACAAGGTGGAGCCCGCGCGCGCGGTGCGCGTGTGGTCGGCGGTGGGACGCCGTCGGCCCGCCGCGACGACCGCGCTCGGGCGCGCCCTGCTCGCCTACCGTCCGCTCGACGACGGCGCCCTGGCCTGGTACGCCGACGCCACGCCCGACGACCAACCCGTCTCGCCCGCCGCGCTGCGCAAGATCTGCGACGGCGTCCGGGCGGACGGGATCGCGACCGAGGACGAGGAGAACGAGCCGGGGATCAGCTGCGTCGCCGTCCCCCTCCTGCGCGCCGGCCAGTCGGTCGCGGCCGTCAGCGTGACGGCGCCGGCCGAGCGGCTCGGCGCCCGACGCCGGCGCGAGATCGAGGCGATCCTGCGCGACGTCGTCCCGCCGCTGCTCCCGGCCACCCTCGCCGTCCCCGACGGCGCACCCGCCGCACCGCGGCGACCCGCGTCGGGCAGCGACGGAGGCGGGCGTGTGAGAGAGTTCAACCGCAGCACGACGGAAACACGGAAGGGCCCGCGATGACCGTCCTCGTGGCGTACAACGACTCACCGCAGGGCGAGACCGCGCTCCGGGCGGCCGTCGCCGAGGCGGTCCACCGCGACACCGCGCTCGCGGTCCTCGTGCTCACCCCGCAGGACGCCGAGGCGGGCGTCCCCGCGAGCCTCGCGCACCTCCTCGACACCCTGCCGGCAGAGCTCGCCCGGCCGGAGATCACGTACCGCCCCGAGCACGTCGATCCGGCCGAGTCGATCATCGACGAGGCCGAGCGCACGCAGCCCGACCTCGTCGTCGTCGGCGCACGCAAGCGGTCACCCGTAGGCAAGTTTCTGCTCGGCAGCACCACCCAGCGCGTCCTGCTCGACTCCCCCGTCCCCGTCCTGGTGGTCAAGGCGACGCACTGACGGGTCCGGCTCAGCCGGCCGGGCGCACCTCGAGGAGGTTGCGCCACGGGTCGTCGAAGCGCAGCGTCGCGCCGTCGTCGCGGACCGCCACACCCGCCCGCGCGAGCCGCTCGCGCAGCGCGCCGACGTCGTCGGCCCCGGGCACCGTGATCGCGACCTTCCCGAGGCCGAGCGACGACGCGCGCGGCCCGGCGCCTCGGCTGTTCCACGTGTTCATCGCCATGTGGTGGTGGTACCCGCCCGCGGACACGAAGAGTGCTCCCGGGACGGTCGCGGTCTCCTCGAACCCGAGCGCGTCGACGTAGAACGCGCGAGCCGCGGGCACGTCGCCCACCTGGAGGTGCACGTGGCCCACCACGGCGCCGGCGCCCGGCGCGGTGCCCGCCGCAGTGCCCGCACGGGTTCCTGCCGCACCGACCGTGCGGTCGCCCGCGAGCGCGTCGCGCGACGTGTCGCTCAGGTGGTCGGCGAGGAACGCGTTCGGGTCGAGGTAGACCGTGTCCATGCGCACACCACCCTCGTCCCAGCCCCACGTGTCGCGCGGGCGGTCGGTGTAGAGCTCGACGCCGTTGCCCTCGGGGTCGGTGAAGTAGAACGCCTGGGACACGAGGTGGTCGGCGCTGCCGACGAACGTGCTGGGCGCGGTGGTCGCGACGGCGGCGAGCGCGTGCGCGAGGCCCGGCTCGTCGTCGAACAGGACCGCGGTGTGGAACAGGCCCGCCTCGCGGCGGCCCGGCACCGGCAGGTCGGGCGTGCGGTGCAGCACGACGAGCGGCGTCGCCCCGCGGCCGAGCACGACGGTCTCCGCGAGCCGCGCCCCGGCAGGCAGGGCGAGGGTCTCAGGCGTGGGGAGCACCGCGAGCGACAGCGCGTCGCGGTAGTAGCGCGTCATGAGGTCGAGGTCGCGCACGTGGAGGGTCACCGCGCCCATGCGCGTGTCGGCGGCGAGCAGGTCGCCGACGGGACGGGCGGCCGCACCCGGTCGAGCGAGGCGCTGGATCGCGGGCGACGAGTCGGCCTGGCGGGTCATGTGTTCCTCCGGTGATCGGCTCCACGAACGCGGAACTTCTTAGTTGTACCTTTAACCAGTAGACAGCGACGGGCGGTCGCTCGACGACGCGCCGGCGACGAACCCGGTCGGCGACACCGTTCGCGCCGACCGGGCCGCGGCGCCGTCAGGCCGGGTCGGCGACCCGCACGGCCTCGCGCAGTCCGTCGACGAGCGGGGTCGTCGGCCGGCCCAGGAGTCGGGCGAGGTCACCGGGGGTGTCGGCCAGCAGCCCCGCGCGCGCGTCGGCGTCCAGGTCGACGACGAAGCCCGCCGTGCCCGAGTCCAGGCCGGCGGCGACGAGGACGTCACGGTGCTCGTCGGAGGTCAGGCGCCGGTAGGCCACGGGTCGGCCGAGCACCTCGGCAGCGGCGCGCGCGAGCTCGTCGAAGTCCCACGCGACGTCGCCCGACAGCTCGTACACCGCACCGTCGTGCATGGTGGCGGCACCCTCGGGGGCCCGGTCACCGGTCATCGCGACGATCGCGACGGCCTCCGCGTAGTCCGCGCGGGGTGCGCTCGCGACGCGACCGTCGCCGACGCTGAAGACCAGCTCGCCGGTCTCGCGCGCCCGCTCGACGTCGGGCAGGTAGTTCTCCGTGTACCAGCCGTTGCGCAGGATCGTCGTGGTCAGGCCGGAGGCAGCGAGCATCTCCTCGGTCGCCTTGTGCGCGGGGGCGAGGATCGCTGGCGTGGTGTCGGCGTGCAGGATGCTCGTGTAGAGGACGCGCCCGACACCGGCGGCCTTCGCCGCCTCGATGACGGCACCGTGCTGCCGCACACGCCCGTCCAGGTCGGAGCTGGACACGAGGACGAGGACGTCGACACCGGCGAGCGCGACGTCGAGCGTCTCCGGGCGGTCGTAGTCGGCCTCGCGGACGACCGCACCACGGTCCGCGAGGTCGTCGACCGCACTCGTGGTGCGCGCGAGGGCGACGACGTCGGAGGCCGCTGCCCCGTGGTCCAGAAGGGACTCGACGACGAGGCGGCCGAGGTGGCCGCTGGCTCCGGTGACGGCGATGGTCATGGGTGGACTCCTTCGAGAGCGGGACGTGTCGTGCGACCCGTTCGTCCGGGTCGCGGGAGCGCGCTTCGGCGCCGCTGCCCAGCATGCACTAACTTTTTGATAGTGCCCCCGTGCAGTGCGTGCGATGTATCTCACAGCACGTTCGGAGGGCGCGCGCACTATCCTGACGGCATGACGACGGAACTCGACGCGCGCGACGTCGGCCCGACCGACGAGATGGTCGCCGACGTGTTCCAGCGCAGCTGCACCTCCCGGCACGTGCTGGAGTCCGTGACCGGGCGCTGGGGCGTCCTGGCGGTCGCCGGTCTGCGCGACGGCGCCGTGCGCTTCAACGCGCTGCGACGCCGGATCGACGGCGTGAGCGAGAAGATGCTCGCCCAGACGCTGCAGGCGCTCGAGCGCGACGGCATCGTCGTGCGCGAGGTCCGTACGACCATCCCCCCGCACGTCGAGTACTCCCTCACCGAGCTCGGTGCCCGCGTGGCCGACAGCCTCTCCGCGCTCATCGACGTGCTGGAGGGCGCCGTCGACGAGGTCACCTCGTCCCAGCGCGCGTACGACGCGCGCCACGACGGCGCGTGACCACCTCCGCGGCGGACGTCCCGGACCCGTCGCTCGTCGCGGGACGAACGGTCGGCCTCCTGCTCGCGGCCGGCGCCGGGACGCGGCTCGGTCGTGGCCCGAAGGTGCTGCTCCGGCACCACGGGCGGCCGCTCGTCGAGCACGTCACGGGCGTGCTCCGGGACGGAGGCTGCGACGTCGTCGTGGTCGTCCTCGGGGCGGGCGCGGACCAAGTCCGCACCGAGTCCGCGCTCGACGCTCCCGGCGTGCGGGTCGTCGTCAACGAGGACTGGGCGTCCGGCATGGCCTCGTCCCTGCGCCAGGGCGTCATAGCAGCACTGTCGGAGCGCGCCGCGCGGGTCGTCGTCGCGCACGCGGACCAGCCGGGTGTGCTGCCCGACGACGTCGCGCGCCTCCTCGCCGCCCACCGCCCGGGGCGCGTGGTCGCCTCGCGCTGGACGGCCGCCGTCGAGCACGACGCCGCGGCGGTCTCTCCCGCCGACGCGGGCGAAGAGCCCCGCTGGTCCCACCCGCTCGTCCTCGACGCCTCGCTCGCGACCGCCGCCGTCGCGACCGCGCACGGCGACCACGGCGCCCGCGACTTCCTGCAGGCGCACGCGGACCTCGTCGACGTCGTCGACCACCCCGGCGACGGCCGCGACCTCGACACCGAGGCCGACCTCGACCTCCTCGCCCCACCCGACCGCTGAGTGCATGAAATAGTCGCGTCCGAGCCCGTCCGGCGCGACTATTTCATGCACTCAGCGGGTGGGGGCGGCCTTGATGCCCAGGTACACCCGGTCCCGCGCGAGCGGCAGCTCCGTGAACCGGACGCCCGTCGCGGCCCGGATCGCGTTGGCGAGCGCGGGCGCGACGGGGTTGAACGGGCTCTCGCTCATGGACTTCGCGCCCAGCGGACCGGTGCTGTCCGACGTGCGGGCGAAGTACACCTCGCTCCGCGGGGTGTCCGCGAACGTCGGCAGGTGGTACTGGCGGAAGATGTCGGTCGTGACGCGCCCGGTGTCGTCGATGACCACGTGCTCGTAGAGCGCGGCGCCGAGCGCCTGCGCGATGCCGCCCTCGACCTGGCCGCGGCACTGGCGCGGGTTGACGACCTCGCCGGCGTCGGCGGCCTGGACGGACTGCAGGATGCGGATCTCGCCGGTGCCGCGGTGCACGGCGACGCGGAACCCGTGCACGTTGAACGCGACGGAGCGCGGCGTGCCGCCCCAGCGGCCCTCGGCGCAGAGGTCGATGCCGGCCTCGGCGGCCACGCGCGCGACGTCGGCGAGCGGGACGACGGTCCCGGCGCAGTCGACGCCGCCCGGCACGAGCCGGCAGTCGTCGGCGCCCGTCCCGGCGGACCCGGCCGCGACCTTGAGCACCGCCTCCGCGAGGTCCTGCGCCGCCGCGAGCGACGCCTTGCCCGCGACGACGGTGCCGGTGGACCCGAACGCGCCGGTGTCGTGCTCGAGGAGGTCGGTGTCGGACTGCCGCACGACGACCGCGCCCGCGTCCTGCCCGAGCGCGCTCGCGACGAGCTGGGCGTGGACCGTCGTGGTGCCGTTGCCGAACTCGGCGGTGCCGACCTCCGCCTCGACGACGCCGTCGGCGCGCAGCCGGACGCGCGAGTGGGAGTAGTGCCCGCGGGGCGGCACGGTGTCGATCATCGACAGCGCGACCCCCTCGCCGATCCCCCACTCCTCGCCGAGCCACGGCATCGCAGCGACCGGACCGGCATCCGGGCCGGCGCCGTACGCGGCGACGTCGCGGGCCCGGCCGCGCTCGAGGGCGTCGCGCGCGAGGTCGAGGCACTGGTCGAGGCCGTAGCTGCCGTACAGGACGTCCTGCTCGGGCTCGGGACGCGTCGAGAGCATCGGCTCGCCCTCGAGCACGACGTTGCGGCGCCGCAGCTCGAGCGGGTCCATGCCGAGCTGCCGTGCGAGCTCGTCGACGGCGGACTCGACGGCGAAGATCATCTGCGACAGCCCGTACCCGCGGAACGCGCCGGAGGGCACCGTGTTCGTGTACACGCTGTGCGCGTCGACCTTCTTGTTCTCGCACCGGTACACCGCGAGCGACTCGCCGCACCCGTGGAACATGACGCCGGGCCCGTGATTGCCGTACGCCCCGGTGTTGGTCAGCACGTCGAGCTGCAACGCGGTGAGCGTCCCGTCGCGGCGCGCGCCCGCCCGCACCCGGATACGGAAGGGGTGGCGCGTCGTCGTGCCGACGAACTGCTCCGAGCGCGTGAGCTCGAGCTGCACGGGTCGCCCGAGGCGCAGCGTCGCGAGCGCGACGACGTCCTCGGTGAGCACCTCCTGCTTCCCGCCGAACCCGCCGCCGACGCGCTCGCAGTGCACGCGTACGCGCGCCGGGTCGAGGTCGAGCACGCGCGCGAGGTGGCGACGCGCGAGGAAGGGGACCTGGGTGGACGAGCGCACGACGAGCCGCCCGTCGTCGTCGAGCGAGGCGATGGAGCAGTGCGTCTCGAGCGCGGCGTGCTGCACGCGGTGGGTGCGGTACGTGGCCTCGTGCACGACGTCGGCCTCGGCCAGTCCGCGCTCGACGTCGCCGAGCTCGCTGTGCACCTCGGCGACGACGTTCGCCTCGGGTCGGGACACGCGCGCGGCGGTCGGGTCGAGCTCGGGGTGCACGAGCGGCGCGCCCGGCGCCATCGCCTCCTCCGGGTCGACGACGGCGGGCAGCACCTCGTACTCGACGCGCACCTTGCGCACGCCCTCCTCGGCGGCGGCGACCGTCTCCGCGACGACCGCGGCGACGCGCTGGCCGACGTGACGGACGACGTCGTCGAGGATGCGCGTGTCGTCCGGGTCGTCGGTGATGAGCTCGTGCTGGGCCGTCGAGAAGCGCGTCTCGGGCGCGTCCTGGTGCGTGAGCACCGCGAGGACGCCTGGCACCGCGAGTGCCGCCGTCGTGTCGATCGCGACGACGCGGGCGTGCGCGTGCGGCGACCGGACGAGCTTGAGGTGCGCGAGGCCCGGGTACTCCGCCGGGTCCACGTCGAGCGTGTACCGCACCGTCCCCGTCACGACCCCACGCCCCGCGGGCGCGGGCACGTCGGCCCCGAACGCGCGCCCGGCCGAGGTAGAGGCCTGGTCCGGCGAGGTAGAGCCCTGGTCGCCGCCCGACGCCCGGCGCTCGCCCGTACCGGAGCCGGTCCCGGTCGTGTCGCCCCGGCCGAGGACGGCGTCCTCGATCGCGCGGTAGCCGGTGCAGCGGCACAGGTTGCCCTTGAGGTTGCGGGGCAGGTTCTCGCGCTGCGCGTCGTCGAACGTCGCCGCGGTCATGATCATCCCGGCGGTGCAGAACCCGCACTGGAAGCCCTGGGCGTCGAGGAACTGCTGCTGCACGGGGTGCAGCGCGTCCTGCGGACCGTGCGGCTCGTGGTCGCACGCGCCCTCGCCGTCGCCACCCCGGCACGACGTCGCGGCGAGACCCTGGATCGTCGTCACCGCGTGCCCCGCGGCGCGCCGCGCGGGGTAGACGCACGAGTGCACGGGGACGCCGTCGACGTGCACGGTGCAGGCGC
The DNA here is from genome assembly GCF_059159975.1 of Cellulosimicrobium sp. BMG9.22. Lineage (NCBI taxonomy): Bacteria > Bacillati > Actinomycetota > Actinomycetes > Micrococcales > Promicromonosporaceae > Cellulosimicrobium > Cellulosimicrobium sp. BMG9.22. Next base: position 74,834 of record NZ_JBZGBY010000020.1, read on the forward strand.
CGCAGTCGCCGGCGTCGCAGCCCTTCTTCACGCCCAGCGCGCCCTGCTCGCGCAGGTAGGTGCGCAGGCACTGGCCGGCACGGGGCACGGTGTCGACGGACCGGCCGTCGACGACGATCGGCGACGACGCGCCCGCGGGACGGGTCGGCGTCGGCGTGGCGGGTGTGGTCGTGGGGGGCGTGGTCATCGAGGGCCTCCGTCCGCGATGCCGTCGACGAGCTCCGCGCGGATCTCCTCGGCGAGGCGATAGGTCATGTCCCGGCGCCACTGCGGCAGGCCGTGGATGTCGTCGTGGTACAGGTCGAACGGGATCGCGGCGTCGAGCGCCGCGACGAGGTCCGCCGCGGTCGGCAGGTCGTCCGCGGCGAACCGGAGCTGCACGGGGCGGCGCGTCGAGGCGGTGACGGTGAGGACGAGGGCTCCCCTGGCGTCGGACTCTGCGTCGGGCGGGTCGACGCGCCCGATCAGCAGCACGCCCGAGCGCCCGAGGTTCGTCAGCGACAGGCGACGGAACGCGGTGCGCGACCGCAGCACGTGGTCCGGAACCCGGATCGCCCGCAGGAGCTCACCGGGAGCGAGGGTGTTGCGCAGCTCGCCCGTGACGAGCTCGGCGACGGGCTGCGTCCGGCGCGTGCCGCCGGGCCCCCAGACCTCGGCGACGCCGTCGAGCGCGGCGGTGAGGGAGATCATCGGCCCGGCCGGCAGCGACGTGCAGACGTTCCCGCCGACCGTCGACGTGTTCCAGATCTTGAAGGACGCGACGAAGGAGTCGCAGCACGGGCGCACGAGGTCGAGCGCCGTCCAGCGCTCGCGCGCGGCGACGCCGGGCGCCGTCTCCTCGAACCTCCACAGCTCCGCGACGGTGCACGTCGCCGCGATCTCCAGGCCGTCGTCGGTCACGGTGAGAGCGGGCCAGCCCGCGCTCGTGACGTCGAGCAGTCGCCGCAGCGTCTGGCTGCCGTAGGAGAACAGGACGGTCCCGCCCGCGAGCCACGCGTCGCCCTCGCGCCAGTCGGCGGGGTCGGCCGTCGGGACGAGGTCGGTGACGGTGCTCAGGTCCATCAGAGGGCCTCCTCGGGAGTGACGGGGACGGGCGCGGGGGCAGGGGTGGGAGCGCCGTGCAGCGGGCCGTCGGTGCTGCTCAGCGGGACGACGGCGGCCCGGCCGTGGCGGGTCGCGACCAGCTCGGCGGTGATCGAGACCGCGACCTCCTCGGGCGTGACGGCCCCGAGGTCGAGCCCGATGGGCGAGCGCAGGCGTGCGAGCGACGCGTCCGAGACGCCCTCCGCTCGCAGCGTCGCCACGCGCTGGGCGTGCGAGCGGCGCGAGCCCATCGCCCCGACGTACGCGAGCGGCAGGTCGAGCGCGAGGCGCAGGAGCGGCACGTCGAACTTGGCGTCGTGCGTGAGGACGGCGACGGCGGTACGGGCGTCGACGCGCCCGGCGCCCGCCTCGCCCGCGAGGTAGCGGTCGGGCCACTCGACGACGACGTCGTCCGCCTCAGGGAAGCGACGCGCGTCCGCGAAGACCTCGCGGGCGTCGACCAGCGTCACGCGGTAGCCGAGGAGCCGCACGCTGCGCAGGAGCGCACCGGCGAAGTCGTTCCCGCCGAACACCAGGAACCGCGGAGCGGGCAGGCGGGTCTCGACGAGCAGCGTCACGGGCTCCGTGGCCTCGTCGTCGCACGCCGCGCCTGGACGGCCCGCGATCGCGTCGCCCGCGCGCGGTGCCGTCGCATCGTCACGGCTCGACCCGCCGGCGGACCTCACGGTTCTCGCCGCACCGGGCGCGCCGTGCGCCGCGTGCACGGTGGCCGTTCCGCCGGCGCGCAGCACGGCGACGACCTGCGCGGCAGCGGCGTCCAGGGGGCCGCGCCCGACCAGGTCGCGCAGCGCGACCGCGACCGAGCGCTCGTCCGCGGCGCGCGGGTCCATGAGGACCGCCGTCGGTCGTGCGCCGTCGATCCGTCGCACGAGCGCCGCCGTCGCGCCTGCTGCTCCCCGCCCCGCAGGCGTCTCGCCCGCCCCACGCCCGGCCGGAGCCCCGACGCTGGTGGGCGCTCCGTCGTCGGGCGGGGACGCGAACACGGCGAGGGCGCGTGCAGCGGCGTCCCCGGGGAAGACGGGCTGGACGTGCACCTCCAGCGTGCCGCCGCAGCTCAGGCCGACGGCGAACGCGTCGTCGTCGCTGTAGCCGAACGTCTCGCGGTGGCACGCGCCGGACGTGATCGCGTCGAGCGCGGCGGCGTGCACCGCGCCCTCGACGCACCCGCCGGACAGGCTACCGACGACGGCGCCGTCCGCGCGCACGGCCATCGCGGTGCCGACCGGTCGCGGCACGGAGCCGGACGCCGCGACCACGGTCGCGACGGCGAACGGGGGCCGCCCCGGGCCGAGCCACGGGGCGATCTGGTCGACGATGTGGAGCATCGTGGATCTCGCTTCCGCCAGGGTGCCGGCGAACCGGCGTCCTTCCAGTGAACCCTTGCGGTGAGTCCCCTGCGTGTCCGGATCCGCGTCGGCTGTGACGCGCCGGAAACACAGGGCTTGAATCCGCCTGTGGACTGCTCATGAGACTTCGCTCAACTCTTCCGCTTCACGGAATCGAGGTTCCGCGAAGTGGAGTCCACGCTAGCACGCGGTAACGCGCGCGTCACGGGACGTGTCTACGATCGGTGGCATGACCGCCGTCTCCCTCGGGATGCCCAGGCCGCGCCCGGCCGCGCCCGGTGCTTTCGCCGCCGTCTCCTTCGAGGGCCGGCCGGAGACCGACGCGCTGGTCGACCGGTACGGCCGCGTGGCACGCGACCTGCGCATCTCGATCACCGAGAAGTGCTCGCTGCGCTGCACGTACTGCATGCCGGCCGAGGGTCTGCCGGCCATCGCGCGCGAGAATCTGCTGACGCCCGACGAGATCGGCCGGGTGGTGCGCGTCGCCGTCGGTCGGCTCGGCATCACGGACGTCCGGTTCACGGGGGGCGAGCCGCTCATGCGACGCGACCTGGAGGACATCCTGCGCGCCGCACGTGCCGCGGCGCCCGACGTCTCGCTCTCCATGACCACCAACGCGATCGGCCTGGACAAGCGCGTCCAGGGGCTGGTCGCCGCCGGGCTCGACCGCGTGAACATCTCGCTGGACTCGGTCGACCGCGTCGACTTCGCGCGCCTCACGCGGCGGGACCGCCTCGCGGACGTCCAGGCGGGCATCCGTGCGGCGCTCGCGGCGGGCCTCGCCCCGGTCAAGCTCAACGCGGTCCTCATGCCAGAGACGCTCGCGGGCGCAGCGGAGCTGCTCGCGTGGGCCGTCGATCACGGCTGCCACCTGCGGTTCATCGAGCAGATGCCGCTCGACGCGGACGGGCACTGGACGCGCGGCGACCTCGTGTCGGCACAGGACCTGCTGCGCGTGCTCGGGGACCGGTTCGACCTGCTCGAGGTCGGCCGGGACGACCCGTCGGCGCCCGCCGAGGAGTGGCTCGTCGACGGCGGCCCCCAGACCGTCGGCATCATCGCGTCGGTCACGCGGTCGTTCTGCGGGGCGTGCGACCGCACGCGCCTCACCGCCGAGGGGACTGTGCGCTCGTGCCTCTTCGGCGACGACGAGACCGACCTGCGCGCGATCCTGCGCTCGACGGACCTCACCGACGACGAGCGCGACGACGCCGTCGCGCGCGCGTGGCAGGGCGCCATGTGGCGCAAGCCGCTCGCCCACGGCAGCGACACCCCGACGCTCGCCGCCGACGCGTTCGCCCCGACGTCGCGCAGCATGGGCGCGATCGGCGGCTGATCGGGCAGGCAGCCCAGCGATCGACCGACGGGCCGCTCGTCGGCGGCGCCGGTCGGCGCTCAGCCGTGGGCGGGTGGCCTGCGCGTCGGGTCGAGCGGCACGGCGTCCGCTCCGGCCTCGCGCCTGCGTCCGCTCAGGCGGATCACGTCCCGGGCGAGGTAGAGGTACGACTCCGGCGGGTCCGACATGACGACGTCGTTGTCGCCGTAGAGGCGCTGCACGATGTCGACGGCCTGCTGAGGGTCGGTGATCCCGAGATGCTCGAAGAGCAGCACGAGGTCGTCCCAGTCTCGTCCTGGCCGGGCAGCGACCATCTTCATCGCGAGGAGGTGCTCCGGAGACGCCACCGAGATCGACAGCCCGGGGACGTCGAGCGCGACGGCGTCCGGGTCGTCCTCGTCGGGGAGGAAGGCGGCCGCACTCGAGTTGATCCAGCCGGCGCTGAGTCCGTGCCGTGCGGCGACCTCCGCGGCCGCTGAACGAACGTCCCGGCGGGCGGAGCGGAACATCGCGTCGACGTCCTCGGTCAGTCGCCGCGTGTCGAGAGTCAGAGCGATGGCCGCTCCCCCGACGAGATAGAGGTCGGCGTGCAGCCCGTCCCGGTGCAGCTCCGCGCCGAGCTCCGTCAGCAGACCGAGAAGCTGCTGCCGGGTCAGGGTCTGACCGTGGCTCATGCCGTCGCGAAGTTCTGCTCGTCGAACCAGATGCCTACCCGCTTGAAGTCGATCGGCGTACGGGCGACGGTTCTCGCAGCGAGCGATCCTTCCTGGGCGGGCCACCACCACGCGGGCAACGTCGGCTTGCGACTCCACCGCGGCGGCGTGCGGCCGAGTCGGCGACACATGAACTGCACGCTCGCCGCGAGCAAGGTGTCCCACCTCTGGTCGCCGATGCTGCGCGGCTCCGCGAGCATCTCGTCCAGCCGGTCGATCTGGGCGACCATGGGCGCGCGGTTGATGCCGTCCAGGAGCAGGCGCAACGCCATCGAGTCGTCACCCCTGTCCAGCTCCGCCGTGACGTTCGCCGCGATCTCGTCCGCCGTCCGCCAGGACCTGACCCTCTCCCGCCTCGCGGCATCGACCGACTCCGCGTGCTCGAACGCACCGAGGACGGCCCGCGTGTACGGGTTGCGCAGGTTGGGAACGAGCAGGTGCCTTCGCCCGTCGACGCGCGCCGTCAGCATTCCGGCGCCGACGAGCCGGTTCGTCTCTCGTGAGACCGTGGAGACCGGCGCGCCGATGTGCCGCGCGATGTCGGACGCTGTCCGCGGGCGCGAGTCCTCGAAGACCTCACGCAGGACGCGCTCCTGCAGGTCGCTGCGGAAGATCGGGGTCGAGGCCATACACCCCATGCTATCTCCAACTTTGCTGGAAAAACCTTGTTGCTCCGATCGGGACCGCCCGTCCGTACCTCGGCGAACTCACTCGTGCGGCACCCGTGATGTCGTGCACGTCATAGGGTGAAGCCGGTCACCGTGACGCGTTCTCCCAGGTCAGGCGAAACGCCGCTCTCTACCATGGAGTCCGTGACGACGATCTCCCCCGCGCCGACGAACCGGCCGACGACCAGCAACCCCGAGACCACCGACAACAGCACCTCCGCCCTGCCGATCTACCGCCAGGACGAGCACTCGCAGAGCTGGAAGGCCGGGACGAAGAGCGTCCTGGGCGTGGCGATCGGCGCGATCGTGGGGACCGTCGTCCTCAGCTGGTTCGGCCTCGTCCTCGGTGCGGCCGTGGGCCTCGGTGTCGGGATGCTGCTCGACAACCGCCCGGCGCGCTGACGCATTCTCGTCCGGGCTACAGCCCGACCCACTCCGAGACCCCGTCGGTGAAGTGCTGTCGCTTCCAGATCGGCACCTCGGCCTTGATGCGCTCGACGAGCAGCGAGCAGGCCTCGAACGCCTCGCGGCGGTGGCCCGCGGCCGCCGCCGCGACGAGGGCGACGTCGCCGACGACCAGCGTCCCGTAGCGGTGCACCGCGGCGACGCGCAGGCCCGTCTCGGCCGCGACGGTGTCGACGCACCGGCGCAGCACGGCCGTCGCGTCGGGGTGCGCCTCGTAGTCGAGCCCGGTCACGCCGCGGTCGTCGTCGACGTCGCGCACGACGCCGCGAAACGTCACCACCGCCCCGCACTCCGGCCCGCCGACGGCGTCCTCCACGGCACGCGACAGGGCGTCGTCGAGCACGTCCGTCGTCACCCGGCTCACGTCCGCGCCCTCGCGCGCAGGTCCGCTCACAGCTCCCACACCTCCACCTCGTCCCCCGCCGCCAGGGCGTTCGCGTGCAGCGGTACGTCGATCAGCACGTCGGCGCGTGCCATCGTCACGACGAGGTGCGAGCCCGGACCGCCGACGGGCCGGACCGTGCTTCCCTCCCGCGCGCCGCGCAGCAGCTGGCGGCGGCCGGGAGGCGAGCTCACCGGCTCGGCGAGCACGGCGCGGGCCCTCGGCACGGGCGGCAGTCCCCCGGCCCGGCGCAGCGCGTCACGGACCAGCACGACGAAGGACACTTGCGCGCTGACCGGGTTGCCCGGGAACGCGACGAGCGGGGTGCCCGCGTACGTCCCCCAGCCCTGCGGGCCGCCCGGCTGCATCGCCACGCCGCGGAACCTGACCCCGTGGGCGGAGAGCAGGTCCTTCACGACCTCGTAGGCGCCCTGGCTCACTCCCCCGGACGTGAGGACGAGGTCGGCGCACGCGGCGGCGTCGGCCAGGACACGTTCGAGAGCCCCGGGCTCGTCGCTCGTGCGCTCGCGGCGCACGACGACGCCCCCGGCGAGCGCGACGGCGGCCGCGAGCGCCGGCGCGTTGGTGTCGTAGACCTGCCCGGGGCCGAGCGGGTCGCCGGGGCGGGCGAGCTCCGCGCCCGTCGACACGACGGCGACGCGGGGCCGAGCCCACACCTCGACCTCGCCGACGCCGACGGCCGCGCACGCCGCGACGCGCGCTGGCGTGAGGAGGGCGCCGCGCGGCACGACCAGGGCGCCGGCCTGCACGTCGTCCCCGGCCTCGCGGACGTACGCGCCGCAGGCCACCACGGCCTCGAACCGGACCTGCGCGGGTCGCTCCGCGGGGTCGAACGCCCCGACGGACGTGCGCTCGACCGGGACCACGGCGTCGGCGCCGGCCGGGACCGGGGCGCCGGTCATGATGCGCGCGGCGTGCCCGAGCACGAGCGGCGGCACGTCCCGGGCGCCCGCCGGCACCTCACCGCGGACCGGGAGCGTCGCCCCGGGCCCGACGTCGTCGGCTCGCACCGCGAACCCGTCCATCTGCGCGTTGCGGAACGCCGGCACGGGGACCTGTGCGATGACGTCGGCGGCCAGGACCCTGCCCGCGGCGGCGTCCAGCGCGACCGTCTCGCGGCGGGCGAGCCCGGCGAGCAGGGCCTCCACGTCGGCGCGGTGCTCGTCGAGCGAGATGGGCATGGGGACACGGTAGCCGCCGGAGCGCGACGCCCCGGCATCGTCGCCGCATCGTCTCGCAGATCCGTCGTCAGGTAGTCGTCAGGTCCTCGGCACGGTCGGACCACCCTGCAGTCCGTCGTCGCGCGGCACACTGGAGGGACACCGTGGGAGACCGTCCGCACCGGTCCCCGACCACGCCACAGGAGCCGTGATGTCTCGCACCGCCCGCACCCTGACCACCGTCGCGCTCGCCGCGACGCTCGCCGTGACCGTCGGCGCGTGCGGGGCGGCGCAGGACGCGCCTCCCACGCCGTCGGCGTCGGAGCCTGCCGCCGAGGAGCCCGCGGAGCCCGCGGAGAGCCCCACCGAGAGCACGCCGGAGGCGACCGCGACGGAGACCGAGAGCGCCGACGCGGCGCCCGTTCCAGTCCCGGAGATCCTGCAGGTCTCCGGGGCGACGCTCGACGGGTCGGAGCTCGACCTCGCCTCCCTCGCGGGCGAGCCGGTCGTCCTGTGGTTCTGGGCCCCGTGGTGCAGCATCTGCCGCGGTGAGGCGCCGGCCGTCGCCGAGATCGCGGCCGGGCTCGACGGCGAGGTGACCTTCGTCGGCGTCCCCGGCCTCGGCGAGGTGGACGCGATGCAGGGCTTCGTCGCCGACACGGGGACGAACGGGTTCCCGCACCTCGTCGACGGCGACGGGTCGGTGTGGAACCACTTCGGCGTCGTATCGCAGCCCTCGTACGTCTTCGTCGCGCCCGACGGCTCGTGGGAGGGCGTCGCCGGGGCGATGGGTCACGACCAGCTCTCCGACGCGGCGTCGCAGCTCGCGCAGGGCTGAGGCGTGGACCCGGTCCTCCTCTCCGTCGCGCTCGTCGCCGGCGCGGTCGCGGCGTTCAACCCGTGCGGCTTCGCGCTGCTGCCCGCCTACCTGACGCTCCTCGTCGCGACGCCCCCGCCGGACGGCGACGCGAGCACGGCGGGGGCGGTCCGGCGCGGGGCGTTCTTCAGCCTCGCCATGACCACCGGCTTCGTGCTCGTCTTCGCCGTGATCGGCGCGGCCCTGTCGACGGTCGCCGTCGGCATCGAGCGCTGGCTGCCCGTCGTGACGATCGTCGTGGGAATCGGCCTGGTCGCGCTCGGCGTGTGGCTCCTCGCCGGGCACAGCCTGGGCATCGGCCTGCTCGGACGCTACGGGCGCGCCCCGAAGCGCTCGTGGTGGTCGCAGGTGGGCTACGGCGTGACCTTCGCGCTGGCGTCGCTCAGCTGCACGATCGCCCCGTTCCTCGCCGTGACTGCCGGCGCCATGAGCTCGGGCGGCGTGGCGGGAGCGCTCACGGTGTACGTGGTCTACGCGCTCGGCATGGGTGCCGTCGTGGGGGTGCTCTCCCTCGCGGCGGCGACCGCGTCCGCCGGCCTCGTCGGCTGGCTGCGGCGCGCGGCCCCGACGGTCTACCGCGTGTCGGGGCTGCTGCTGCTCGTCGCCGGCGCGTACGTCGCGTGGTACGGCTGGTACGAGGTGCGGGTGCTGTCCGGCGGGGCCACGGGTGACCCGGTCGTGGACACCGCGGTGCGGTTCCAGTCCGCGCTGGTGAACGCGGTGGCCTCGGCAGGCGCGGGTGCGACGGTGGCGGTGCTCCTCGGTCTGCTCGGCGTCGTCGCCGTCGCGACCTGGCTCGTGCGCCGCCGCAGGATCGCCGAGCGCGACGCCGCGGCCGTGCGCGAGCAGGGGTGACCGGACGGGACGTCCGGCCACCCCCGGCCCACCCTCGCGTCAGCCGCCGACCACGGCGGTCAGCGGTCCGCGCACGAAGTACACGACGAACCCGGCCGCCACCACCCACAGCAGCGGGTGGACGTCGCGCGCCCTGCCGCACGCGAACTGCAGCAGGACCCAGGTGACGAACCCGATGCCGATGCCGTTGGCGATCGAGTAGGTGAGGGGCATCGTCACGATCGTGAGGAAGACCGGCAGCGCGACGGCGAAGTCGCCGAGGTCGATCTCCTTGATCTCGCGCATCATCATCGCGCCCACGACGACGAGCACGGCGCTCGCGACCTCGATGGGCACGACCGCGGTGAGCGGCGTGAGGAACATCGCGACGAGGAACAGCCCGCCGGTCACGACGGACGCGAGCCCGGTCCGGGCACCTTCCCCCACGCCCGCCGCCGAGTCGACGAACACCGTGTTCGACGACGACGACGTCGCGCCGCCGACGACCGCGCCCACCCCCTCGACGACGAGCGCCGACTTGATCCGCGGGAAGTTCCCGTCGGCGTCGGCGAGACCGCCCTGCTTGGCGAGCCCCGTCATCGTGCCCATCGCGTCGAAGAAGTTCGTGAAGAACAGGGTGAACACGAGCATCGTGGCCGCGAGCGCCCCGATCCGGTCGAACGCGCCGAACGAGAGCTGCCCGAAGAGGCTGAGGTCCGGGACCGAGACGAGCGAGCTCGGCAGCGCCGGCACGGTGAGGTGCCAGCCGCCGGGGTTGTCGTCCGAGGCAGGCCCGAGCTGAAGCACGGACTCGGCGACGATCGCGACGACGGTCGTCGCGACGAGCCCGATGAGCAGGCCGCCCTTCACCTTGCGTGCGACGAGGATCCCCATGGTCAGCAGACCGACGACGAACACGAGCGTCGGGACCGAGGTGATCGAGCCACCGTCGCCGAGCTGCACCGGCGGGCCGCCCGGGGTCCGGGTGACGAAACCGGCGTCGACGAACCCGATGAACGCGATGAACAGGCCGATGCCGACGGTGATCGCGGCCTTGAGCTCGCGCGGCACGGCGTTGAAGATCGCCGACCGCGCGCCCGTCACGGCGAGCAGCACGATGAGGAGGCCGTTGATCAGGACGAGGCCCATCGCCTCTGGCCACGTGACGTCGCCGATGACGGCGACGGCGAGGAAGGAGTTGATGCCCAGCCCGGCGGCGAGCGCGAACGGGAGGTTCGCGACGAGACCGAACAGGATGGTCAGCGCGCCCGCCGCGAGGCCGGTCATCGCGCCGACCTGGGCGGTGGCGAGCCAGCCGCCCGCGACGTCAGTGGGGGCGTTCTCCGCGCTCGTGCCGCCGAGGATGAGGGGATTGAGGATGACGATGTACGCCATCGCGAAGAAGGTCACCAGGCCGCCGCGGAGCTCGCGCCCCGTGGTCGAGCCGCGTTCGGTGATCCGGAAGTAGCGGTCGAGCCGGTTCGGGGCCGGCGTCGTGCCGCGGGGGTCGTCGTTCTCGGCGGTGTCCCGCCGCATGCCGAGGAGGGTCACGTCCTTGTGTCCTTTCGGTGCTGGATCGTCGGTACGGACCGGCGCGGGCCGGTCAGTACTCGATCCGGGACTCGAGGACGCGCCAGGCGTCGAACGGCGCGGTCGCGGTCGCGGTGCGCTCGTGCACGACGCGCATGGCGCGGTCGGCCGGGTCACCTTCGAAGAAGTCGTAGAAGGCGGCGTCGTCGAAGCCGGCGTGCGCGGCGTCGTGGCGGTCGGCAGCGAAGTACACGGCGTCCACGCGCGCCCACAGGGACGACGCGAGGCACATCGGGCACGGCTCGCAGCTCGAGTAGAGCGTCGCGCCGGTGAGGTCGAACGTGCCGAGCGCGGCGCACGCGCGCCGGATCGCGGTGACCTCGGCGTGCGCGGTCGGGTCGTTGTCCTGCGTGACCCGGTTGTTGCCCTCGAAGATCTGCCCCTCGGCGGTGACGATCACGGCGCCGAAGGGTCCTCCGGCGTTCGCGACGCTGTCGACCGCGAGGGCGACGGCTCGGTCCAGGTGTGCTGCGTCCACGGCAAGAGTGTCCATGGTGAGTCTCCACGGTTCGGGCAGCGACCCGGTGGATCCGACCGGTGGACCGGCTCGACGTCGAGGCCGGGGCGGGCGGCGGGCGCTGCAGGCGAGTGTTCTTGTCCGCCTGGTTGGTAGCTGCCGGTGTCGGATCGATCGCGTCGACCACCGAGCTCTCGCTCGGCCCGGGCCCGCCGTTGGCACGCACGACGCTAACAGCGCGTGACGGAGGACACAAGGCTTTCGGAAGAACTTTTCCACGATACGGACCAGATGGCCTGACGCCGCCACACGTGGCTCGTGGGGTTTGCGGAAGCATCCCGCGCCCGCGAGAGTTGTCACCCGGCGAGGCCCGACGTCGGCGAGCGCAACAGTGTCGTCCCGGCGGATCCTGCGCCGACGGCGTCTCCCCGACCCGACCCACCCCGGAGGTGCCGTGACCGACCCCGTCGCGCCGTCGTCGTTCCCGATCGCGCGCGTCCCTTCGCGCCCCGGTCCCCCGCTGCGGTTCCAGCTCCGTCCCGTCGCGCCGTCGCTGCGCTCGTTCCTCGCGACCGAGGCAGGCGGCGCGATGCTGCTGCTGGCCGCGACCGTCGTCGCGCTCGTGTGGGCCAACTCCGCGTGGTCGGGCGCGTACGACGCGCTGTGGTCGGCGACCGCGGGCTGGCACATCGGGCTATGGACGTTCGAGATGGACCTGCACCACTGGGTCAACGACGCCGCGATGGCGGTCTTCTTCCTCGTCATCGGCCTCGAGATCAACCGCGAGGTCACGACGGGCGAGCTGCGCAACCGCCGGACCGTCGCCGTCCCCGCGCTCGGTGCGCTGGGCGGTCTCGCGGTGCCCGCGCTCGTCTACCTCGCCTTCAACGCCGGGTCGCCCGCGCAGCACGGGTGGGGCGTCGTCATGTCGACCGACACCGCCTTCCTCGTCGGCATCCTCGCACTGTTCGGGCCGCGCTGCCCCGACCAGCTCCGGCTCTTCCTCCTCACGCTCGCCGTCGTCGACGACATCGGCGCCATCGCCGTCATGGCCGTGTTCTACACCGACGACCTCTGGCTCCCCGGGCTGGTCGTCGCCGCCGTCCTCGTGGCCGTGTTCCTCGCGCTGCGCTGGCTCGGTGTCTGGCGCCTGACGCCGTACGTGCTCGTCGGCGTCGCGCTGTGGGGCGCGGTCTACGCGTCGGGCGTCCACGCGACGCTCGCGGGCGTGCTCGTCGGGCTGCTGATCCCCTCGCGCTCGTCGCGGCCCGCGGACGTCGCCGTCGTGCCGAAGTACGCCAAGCGCCTCGCCCAGGAGACGACGGCGGAGCGCGAGCACCTCACCGAGCTCGCCGCGCGCGCGGCCGTCCCCACGAGCGAGCGCCTGCAACGCGTGCTGCACCCGTGGAGCGCGTACGTCGTCGTGCCCGTGTTCGGCCTCGCGAACGCGGGCGTGCGGCTCGACGCCGAGTCGCTGCGCGTCGCCGCGACCTCGCCCGTGACCATCGGCGTCGCCGTCGCTCTCGTCGCCGGGAACGCGATCGGCATCTTCGGCGCCTCGGCCCTCGCCCTGCGCCTCGGGCTGGGTGACCTCCCGGGCAGGGTCCGCTTCTCGCACCTGCTGGGCGGCGCCATCCTCGCGGGCATCGGCTTCACCATCTCGCTGTTCATCGCCGAGCTCGCGTTCGACGACGAGTCGCTCGTTGAGCAGGCGAAGATCGGAATCCTCGCCGGGTCGCTCGTCGCCGCCGTCCTCGGCTCCCTCGCCCTCCGTCTCTTCGGCGAACACTGGCCCCTCTGCTCCCCCGGCGCCGCCGGTCCCCCGCCCGGGCTCCCACCCCTCCCCTGGCGCCCGCCGACCCCCGCCTGACGCGTTGTCGCGCACCTGGGCGCGCGGTCGTGGTCGGGTCCGCGCGC
>NZ_JBZGBY010000021.1:0-79901 GCF_059159975.1 Cellulosimicrobium sp. BMG9.22
ACCCAGGGCGACCACCGCCGTCCGACAAGGAACCACGGCTCTACCTCGGCGAACCACGGTTCTACCTCGACCGACCGGAGTTCTGCCTCGGCCGGCGACCCGCGGCGTCAGGCGAGGTGCTCGACGACGGTCGGGATGGCAGGGTCGCCTGCGGACAGCCGTCGTGCGCCGCGGGGCAGCTCCGCGCGCGCCTCGCGGTGCCGGTTCGCGGCGTTCTGCACGCCGTACGACCCCACCCAGCGCGAGTCGACCGCGCCGTCGACGACGAGCGGCACCTGCAGGAGGCGGGCGTCGCCGTCGGGGTCCCAGGTCCGGAGCGCGGCGTCGTGACCGGTGACGACGACCTCCTCGACGGCGCGGCCGTCGTCGCCGTAGCGTCGGGCGGCGACCTTGCGACCCCCGGTGCTCGTCTTGGCGGTTGACGCCTTCGCGACGGGCTGGAGCACGCCGGAGGAGTCGGCGCGGGCGACGAGCTTGTAGACCATGCCGCACGTCGGGGCACCGGAGCCGGTGACGAGCGACGTCCCGACGCCGTAGGTGTCGACGGGCGCGGCGGCGAGAGAGGCGATCGCGTACTCGTCGAGGTCGGAGGTCACGACGATCTGGGTGTCGTGCGCGCCGAGGGAGTCGAGCTGCCGCCGCACCTCGACGGCGAGCACGCCGAGGTCCCCCGAGTCGAGCCGCACCGCGCCGAGTCCACCGCCGGCGGCGCGGACCGCGTTCTGGACGCCCTTGCGCACGTCGTAGGTGTCGACGAGCAACGTGGTGCCCGGCCCCAGGGAGGCGACCTGCGACGCGAAGGCAGACTCCTCGTCATCGTGCAGGAGCGTGAACGCGTGCGCGGCGGTGCCGATGGTCGGCAGGCCGTAGCGGCGGCCTGCCTCGAGGTTGGAGGTCGCGGCGAACCCACCGACGACGGCGGCCCGCGCGGCTGCGACCGCCGCCTGCTCGTGCGCACGCCGGGCGCCCATCTCGAGGCACGGCCGCTCGACGGCGGCGCTCGTCATGCGCGAGGCCGCGGACGCGACGGCGGAGTCGTAGTTGAGGATCGACAGCACGAGGGTCTCGAGGACGACCGCTTCGGCGAACGTGCCCTCGACCGTCATGACCGGGGACTGGGGGAAGAACACCTCGCCCTCCGCGAATCCGGTGATCGACCCGGTGAACCGGTAGCCCGCGAGGAAATCGAGCGTGCGGTCGTCGACGACGGACTCCGCGTGCAGCCAGTCGAGCTCGTGCGCGGAGAACCGGAACGACGACAGCGCCTCGAGCACGCGTCCCGTGCCGGCGAGCACGCCGTACCGCCGTCCGGCGGGGAGACGCCGGGTGAACACCTCGAAGAGGCAGTGGCGGTGCGCGGTGCCGTCGGCGAGCGCGGCCTGCAGCATCGTCAGCTCGTAGCGGTCCGTGAGGAGCGCCGTCGACGCGGTCGGGAGGTAGGTCGGCTGGTGTGGCCGGCGCTGTGCGGCAGCGCTGTCGGCGGCGGGAGGGGCGTCGCTGCCCGGTTCGACGAGGCTCATGCGGAACACGGTAGGGCAGCGACCGGGCGCTCGGGGCCTGACAGGGCCGCGAGCACGGCAGGGCCCCCGAATACAGTGGTGGCGTGAGTGCTCAGCCGATCTTCACCCGTGCCCCGGCGGCACGGGCGTCCGTGACCGTCCCCGAGGAGGCGACGCGCACCGAGAGCCTCGTCGAGCCGGACCGCCCGTGGGTCACCCTCGTCTGGAACGACCCGGTGAACCTCATGAACTACGTGGCCTACGTGTTCGAGTCGTACTTCGGGTACTCCTCCGCCCGTGCGAACGAGCTCATGCTGCAGGTCCACCACGACGGCCGGGCGGTCGTGTCGACGGGAGACCGTGAACGGATGGAGGTCGACGTGCAGGCGATGCACTCGTTCGGGCTGTGGGCGACGATGCAGAAGGACGGCGAGCAGTGAGACCGTTCCGGAGCGAGGCGGACGGGTACGTCGCGGAGCTCGAGCCGCCCGAGCGGATCGTGCTCGCGCAGCTCGCGGGCGACGTCGCGCAGATGCTGCAGGACCAGGTCCCCGACAGGCTCGGCGAGCCCGCCGGGCCGGGCGGCCCGTCCGACGGCGCGTGGTCGCCGCCGGGGTGGACCGGCCCGGTGCCGCCGGTACCCGCGGGCGACGGGCCCCACGACGCGCCGCACGTCACGGCTCCGTTCGACCCCGCGGTGCGCCGTCTGCTGCCCGACGCGTCCGACGACGCGGGCGTCGCCGCGGAGTTCCGCCGGTTCACGCAGGACGACCTCGCGGCCCAGAAGGTCGACCGCCTCGTCCTGCTCGGCCAGATGCTCGTGGACGGCGAGCCGGCCACCGCGGCCCCCTTCGTCGTCGGACGCGAGGAGGCGCACGCCGTCGCCGCCGCGCTCACGGACGTGCGGCTCGTGCTCGCGGACCGGCTCGACCTGCGGACCGATGCCCAGGTGGAAGGGCTGTACGACGAGCTCGACGCCGAGGGGGACGACGGTCCGGAAGAGCCCGACGACGGCTCGGCCGCGCGCCGGTTCCTCGTCAGCGTCTTCCTCCTCACGGGCCTGCTGCAGGAGTCGCTCGTCGACGGGATGCTCGCAGACCTGCGGGCAGGCCGCGGTCACCCACGCTCCTGAACCCGCCGTCCGCCGTCGGGCCGGACTCGCCGGCCTGTGGGCGCTGCCACAGCGGGGGAGCGCGGTTCGGTGCGGCCCCGGCGCGAGGGCGCCAGTAGGCTCGGGCGGGTGAACGACGCTCCCATCGGGATCTTCGACTCGGGCGTGGGCGGGCTCACGGTGGCCCGCTCGATCCTCGACCAGCTTCCGAACGAGTCCCTCCTGTACCTCGGGGACACGGCCAACGGCCCGTACGGACCCAAGCCGCTCGCGGCCGTGCGCGCGATGGCGCTCGCGATCATGGACCAGCTCGTCGACGACGGCGTGAAGATGCTCGTCATCGCGTGCAACTCGGCGTCGTCGGCCGTGCTGCGCGACGCGCGCGAGCGGTACACGCAGCGCCACGGCCTCCCGGTCGTGGAGGTGATCCTGCCGGCCGCACGCCGCGCGGTCGCGGCGACCAGGTCCGGCCGCATCGGCGTCATCGGGACGCGCGCGACGATCACGTCCCGGTCCTACGAGGACGCCTTCGCCGTGACGCCCGGGCTGACCCTCACGACCCAGGCCTGCCCGGAGTTCGTGCCGCTCGTCGAGCAGGGCGTCACGTCGGGGCCGGAGGTGCTCGACGTCGCGCACCGCTACCTCGACCCGGTCAAGGCCGCGGGCGTCGACACGCTCGTGCTCGGCTGCACGCACTACCCGTTGCTCACCGGCGCGATCTCCTACGTCATGGGCGAGGAGGTCACCCTCGTCTCGAGCGCCGAGGAGACCGCCAAGGACGTCTACCGGACGCTCGTCGCGCACGACCTCGAGCGCTCGCGCGACGCCGGGCCGCCACGTCACCGCTTCCTCGCCACGGGCAGCACCGAGCCGTTCGAGCACCTCGCGCGGCGGTTCCTCGGCCCCGAGGTCCTCTCCGTGGAGGCCGCCTGATGCGCCTCGTCACGGTCGGGTGCTCGGGGTCCTTCGCCGGCCCGGGGTCGCCCGCGTCGTCGTACCTCGTGCAGGTCCCGGCCGCCGAGGCGGCGGCCGCAGGGTTCGAGGCGCGCGACTGGAACGTCGTCCTGGACCTCGGCAACGGGGCGTTCGGGGCGCTCCAGCAGTTCGTCGAGCCGCTCGACCTCGACGCGGTCGCGCTGTCGCACCTGCACCCTGACCACTTCGTCGACGTGTGCGGCCTGTACGTGTACCTGCGCTACCACCCCGTGCGCGGGTCGGCGCGCACGGGTGTGCCGAGCCGGCTGCCCGTGCTCGGGCCGTCCGACGGCGCGCAACGGATCGAGGCGGCCTACGGCGCCGAGCCGGGCGACGGGCTGCGCGAGGAGCTCGACGTGCGGGTCTGGGAGCCGGGCTCCCCGGTGCGCGTCGGGCCGCTGACGCTCGAGCCGTACCGCGTCTTCCACCCCGTCGAGGCGTACGGGGTGCGCGTCACGGGGCCGTCGTCACTGCGCCCGGGGGAGACCGCCGTCCTCGCCTACACGGGCGACACGGACGCGTGCGACGGCGTCGTCGAGCTCGCGCGCGACGCCGACCTGCTGCTCTCGGAGGCGGCGTTCCACGAGGGTCGCGACGACGCCGTCGAGCGCGGCATCCACCTCACGGGCCGGCGCGCGGGCGAGATCGCGACGACGGCCCGCGCGCGCCGTCTGGTGCTCACGCACCTCCCGGCGTGGAACGACCCGGAGCGCTCGCGCGCCGAGGCCCGCGGGGCGTACGCCGGCCCGGTCGACGTCGCCACGACGGGCGCGGTCTTCGACCTCTGACGCTGAGTGCATGAAATAGTCGCGGTCGACGGTCCCCGGCGCGACTATTTCATGCACTCAGCGGCGCGCGCTCAGCCGGCGAGGTGGTCGGTAGGGTGGCGGCATGACCATCCCCACCTCTTCCACGGCTACGCCCGCGCCCGTCGTGCGCGTCGACGGCCGCACGCCCGACCAGCTCCGCCCCGTGACGATCACCCGCAACTGGCTCGACCAGGCAGAGGGGAGCGTGCTCGTCGAGTTCGGCCGCACGCGCGTGCTGTGCGCGGCGTCGTTCACGGAGGGCGTGCCGCGCTGGCGCAAGGGGTCGGGCGAGGGCTGGGTCACCGCCGAGTACGCGATGCTGCCGCGCGCGACCAACGAGCGCAGCCAGCGCGAGTCCGTGAAGGGCAAGATCGGCGGGCGCACGCACGAGATCTCGCGCCTCATCGGCCGGTCTCTGCGCGCGATCATCGACGTCTCCGCGCTCGGCGAGAACACGATCGTCCTCGACTGCGACGTGCTCCAGGCCGACGGCGGCACGCGGACCGCCGCGATCACCGGCGCCTACGTCGCGCTCGCGGACGCCGTCGCGTGGGGCCAGCGGCACGGACACATCAAGGGCGGGAAGCCCGTGCTCACCGACTCGGTCGCCGCGGTGAGCGTCGGCATCATCGACGGCGTCCCGATGCTCGACCTCCCGTACGTCGAGGACGTGCGCGCCGAGACGGACATGAACGTCGTCGTCACCGGCTCGGGCACGTTCGTCGAGGTGCAGGGCACCGCCGAGCACGCGCCGTTCGACCGCGCCGAGCTCGATGCGCTCCTCGACCTCGCCGTCGCCGGGACCGCCGACCTCACGGCGATCCAGCGCGCGGCGCTCGCGGGCGACGCACGGTGAGCACGGCCGACGGGGCCGCGGCGTCCGCCAGCCGCTCGCCCGAGGTCTCGGGCGTCGTCGTGCCCGACGGCGCGCGGCTCGTCCTCGCGACCCACAACCGCGGCAAGATCGCCGAGCTGCGCGCGATCCTCGCCGCCGAGCTCGACGCAAAGCCTGGCCTGGAGCTCGGGCCGGCTGCCATCGTCGGGGCGGGCGACGTCGGCGCGCCCGAGCCCGTCGAGGATGGCGTCACGTTCGCCGAGAACGCCCTCATCAAGGCCCGCGCGCTGGTGGCGGCCACCGGTCTGCCCGCGGTCGCGGACGACTCCGGTCTCGCCGTCGACGTGCTGGGCGGCGCGCCTGGCATCTTCTCGGCGCGCTGGGCCGGGCGCCACGGCGACGACGTCGCGAACCTCGAGCTGCTGCTCGCCCAGCTCGGCGACGTGCGGCCGGAGCACCGCGGCGCCGGCTTCGTGTGCGCGGCCGCCCTCGTCACCCCGGACGGTCGCGAGGTCGTGCGCACCGGCGCGATGCACGGGACGCTGCTCACGGCGCCACGCGGGGAGAACGGGTTCGGCTACGACCCGATCCTGCTTCCCGACGACCAGCCGGGAGGGGCGGGGTCGCGCTCCGCCGCGGAGCTGACCCCGGCGGAGAAGAACGCGATCAGCCACCGCGGCAAGGCGTTCCGAGCCCTCGCCCCCGAGATCGTCGCGGCGCTCACGCCGAGGTAGGACCGTCGGGGTCGCGCGGCGCGCGGCCCGCGAGCTCGGCCTCCCTCCGTCGGCGGTCCGCGGGACGCAGCACGCCGACGAGCGCGACCACGCCGCGCCAGCCGAGCATCGTGAGCGCGAGGAAGCCGAAGGCCACGAGCTGGAAGGCGGGAGCCACACCCTGGCCGGTGAGCACCCGCAGCAGCACGCCGAGCGCCCACGTGCAGCCCCACACGACGACGCCGGCGGGCCACAGGCGCCAGGGGCGACGCCACGCCCGCGTCACGAGCCAGCCGATCGCGGTGCCGGCCGCGAACGGCCAGGCCACGACGAACAGCCGGGCCATGCCCTCGTCGGCGGCGTGCGTCGCGAGTCCGCCGCTCGCGAGCGCGAGGACGCACGCGACGTCGGCCAGGGCGGCGAGGACGACGCGCGCGGGGCGTGCGCGGTCGGTGGCGGGAGCGCTCATGACCACGACGGTACCCGCCCGCGAGATCGACCCGGACGGGCGAGATCGACCCTCGGGAGGTCGATCTCGCGACAGAGGGGTCGATCTCGCAGGGGCCTGGCGCCCCCTAGGGTTGTGCCCGTGCACCTTGCCGCCGACGACCTCGCCTTCGCCTACCCCGGGCGCCCCGTCCTCGACGGTGTGGGCGTCCGGGTAGCGGCGGGCACCCGGCTCGGGGTGGTGGGGGAGAACGGCACGGGCAAGTCGACGCTCCTGCACGTGCTGTCGGGCGACCTCGTCCCGAGCCGCGGCGAGGTCCGCAGCGCCGGTTCCCTCGCGCTCGTCGAGCAGGAGCTCGTGGTCGTGCCCGGACAGACCGTCGGGTCGCTCGTCACGGCGACGTTGAGCGGGCTGCGCGCGGTCACGGCGGAGCTCGAGGCGGCGGCGCGGGACTTCGACCACGAGGCCGGCGACCTCGCGGAGCTCACCGAGATCCTCGCGCGCGCAGAGCACCTCGCGGTGTGGGACGCGGACCGCCGTGTCGACGTCGCGCTGTCCCGCCTCGGGGCGTGCCGCGACCGGGACCGCGAGCTCGCGACACTGTCGGTCGGCGAGCGCTACCGGGTGCGCCTCGCGTGCCGCCTCGCGGAGCGTGCGGACCTGCTCCTGCTCGACGAGCCGACCAACCACCTCGACACGGGCGGGATCGACTTCCTCACCGGCGAGCTCGTCGCCTGGCGCGGTGGTGTGGTGATGGTCACCCATGACCGTCAGCTGCTCGACGACGTCGCGACCGAGATCCTCGACCTCGACCCGTCGATGGACGGCAAGCCTGTGCTGTACGGCCAGCCCGGCTACCTGTCGTACCGGTTCGCGAAGAACCAGGCGCTGCACCGCTGGCGTCAGCGCTTCCGCGCCGAGCAGAAGCGGGCCGAGAAGCTCGCGGCCGTGCTCGACGCCTCGTACGAGGGGCTGTCGGACGAGTGGCGCCCCCCGAAGGGCAGCCAGAAGCACCGGCGCGCGACCCGCGCGCGCGTCCACGTCAAGGCCGCGGACCGCCGGCTCCAGCAGCTCGAGGCCGAGGCGGTCGAGGTGCCGGTCCCGCCGCTCGAGCTCGTGTTCCCCGAGCTGCCCGCGATGGCGCCCGGGTGGGACCCGGGCGACCCGGTCGTCGAGCTGCGCAGTCCGCGCGTCGGTCGGCCCGCGGGCTCGTCCGGGCGAGGCGTGTCCGGCGCGCCTGACGACGCCGCGCGCCTCGACCTGCCCGGCACGCGCGTCGCGATCCCGCCCTCGGGACGGCTGCTCGTCACCGGGCCGAACGGGAGCGGCAAGTCGACGTTCCTCGCGGCCCTGGCCGGGCAGCTCCTGCTCGACCGGGGTGCCCGGTCCGCGGTCGAGGGGCTCCGGCTGGGCGTCGTCGACCAGGAGGGCCCGTCGCTGCCGCCGGGCGCCGAGGACCGTACCGGGTTCGACGAGTACGCGCGCGAGGCCCTCGAGCTGCTCGACGCGGGGCGGCTCGATCCGGACCACCTCGTCCCCGTCGCCTTCCTCGGGCTGCTCACGGAGGAGGACCTGGAGCGGCCGCTGCGCGAGCTGTCCGCGGGGCAGCGGCGCCGGTTCGACCTCGCGCGGGCGCTGCTCGCCGCCCCGCACGTGCTGATCCTCGACGAGCCGACGAACCATCTCTCGATCGACCTCGTCGACGAGCTGACGCAGGCGCTGCGCGTGACGCCCGCGGCGGTCGTCGTCGCGACGCACGACCGACGGATGCGTGAGGATCTCGAGGACTGGCCCCGTCTCGAGCTCACGGGCTGACCGCCCCGATCACTACGGCTCCCGCGCCGGTCGGCCGGTCGTCCTGCGCCTCAGGGTGCGGGGCGCAGCCGCGCGTCGACGAGGCGCACGAGCCACGCGAGCGCGAGGAAGACGACCGCGACGACGGCGGTGTTGACGAGCGCGCGCGAGAGACCGAGCTCGCCCACGTCGAGGAACGGGTAGGGGTACCAGCCGACGACGGCGCCCCGCACGAACGTGTAGGCGATCCATGCGAGCGGGTAGGCGACGGACCACCACACGGTGACGGCGTCGACGCGCGGCCGGGGCCCGACGAGCCCCCAGGCCGCGACGGCGAGCAGCGGGGCGAGCAGGTGCAGCAGGGTGTTGGACACCTCGCCTGCGGCGCTGAGCTCGCCCAGGCCGCGCAGCACGGTGTTGTAGACGATGCCGGTGACGGCGATGCACAGCAGGGCGTCGAGGCGCAGCACCCGGAAGACGCGTCCGTCGCGCTCCGGTCGCAGCACGAGGAGGACCGACACGACCCCGATCAGCAGGTTCGACTGGATGGTGAAGTAGCTGAACAGCCGCACGAGGCGCTCGGTCTGGTCCGGCGCGGTTCCCGGGCCGTCGATGACCGCGATCACGAGCTCCATGACGACGCCGGTCAGCGCGGTGAGCGCGACGAGCGCGTGCAGCACCCGTGCCACGAGCAGCGGCGCACCGCCCGACGGAGCCGGAGCATCGCCGTCGGGCACGGCCGTCCGCCCGCCCACGGGGGCCGGCGCCTCGGACGGACCGCTCACGGCAGTCGGCCGACGTGCGCCATCGCCTGGCGTAGGAGCACGCCCTGGCCGCCGCGCATCTCGAGCTGGACCTCGTCGCTGCACGCCTGCTCGGGCGTGAGCCACGCGAGCTCGAGCGCGTTCTGCTGCGGTCGGCAGTCGCCGTTGACCGGCACGACGTACGCGAGCGACACCGCGTGCTGCCGCGGGTCGTGGTAGGACGTGATGCCCGGGATCGGGAAGTACTCGGCGACGGTGAAGGGCTGCGGCGACGCGGGGACCTGGGGGAGCGCGACCGGCCCGAGGTCCTTCTCGATGTGCCGCAGGAGCGCGTCGCGGATCCGCTCGTGGAACATCACGCGCCCGGACACGAGCGCCCGGGTCATCATCCCCTCGGGCGTGACGCGCAGGAGCAGCCCGACCGCGACGACGTCCCCCGAGTCGTCGACGCGCACAGGGACGGCGTCGACGTAGACGAGCGGGAGCTGGGCGCGCGCGACCGCGATCTCCTCGGCGCTGAGCCACCCGGCGGGTCGCGGGTTCTCGTGCGAGGAGTCGTCGGGCGGGAAGTCGGCGGTGTCGGTCACGCGACTGTTCTACCCCGTGGCGTGGGCGGGAGCGAGTTCACGACCTGTCCAGGTCGCCAGGGAGCGGCTGGGCGGGTGGCCCGTCGAGCGTCGCCACGACAGGCTCCGAGACGCGCGCGACGATCTCGACGAGCGCCCGCTCGGCGACGCGCGGGGGCAGGGCCCCCATGAGAGCCATGAGCGGCGCGAGCCGGTCGGGCAGGACGACACCCGCCGCCTCGGTGCCGCCGCCGTCGGCGGAGAGAGCGGTGCGCAACGCGTCCCACACCTCCTCCGACGTCGGGGCCGCCGGGGCGTCGGACGTCGCGGTGCCGAGCGCGGCCGTGAGCGAGCCCAGGACGTCGGAGACGTCGGGACGAGACGTGCCCCGCACCTCGTCGGCGCCTGCGACGAGCGCGGGGACGAGCTCCGCCAGGCCGGCCTCCGTGACCGGTGTCACGGTGAGGTGGGTGGTGTGGGGCAGGCACGTGCCGTCGTCCTGCACGAGGCCGGGCTGCGGCTGCAGCACCCAGCCGCGCGTGCGCACGGCGTCCGCCCAGACGTGCGGGTCGACGCGGCGCTCGGAGGTCACCGACTCGTCCGTCGCCACGGCGATCAGCGGCCCCACGGGCCGGCCGACGACGCGCAGCCCTTCGATCGTGTCGACCGCCTCGTGCAGCGCGCGGGTCGCGCGGACGCAGCGCGCGGTGAGCGCGGTGTACCCGTCCGTGCCGAGCGCTTGGCTCACGGCCCAGGCCGCGGCGAGCGGGGCGGCCGAGCGTGACCCGGACGCGGTCGCGTTGACGACCGGGTACCCGGGCCAGCCGGTCGTCGCGAAGAACTGGTGGCGCTGGCGGTCGCGCCCGCGCACGAGCAGGACCGACGTGCCCTTGGGCGCGTACCCGTACTTGTG
This sequence comes from Cellulosimicrobium sp. BMG9.22, assembly GCF_059159975.1. Lineage (NCBI taxonomy): Bacteria > Bacillati > Actinomycetota > Actinomycetes > Micrococcales > Promicromonosporaceae > Cellulosimicrobium > Cellulosimicrobium sp. BMG9.22. The sequence continues at coordinate 10,428 of NZ_JBZGBY010000021.1, forward strand.
GACGTCGGCCGAGATGCTCGTCACGCCCGGCACCGAGAAGTCGAACGCCGGGACGTCGTCGCCGCCTGCGGCCTCCCAGAACGGCAGGATCCAACCTCCCACGCACGCGTCGACGTGGACCGGCACGCCGCGCTCGTGCGCCGCCGCCGCGACCTCGGCCACCGGGTCGACGACCCCGTGCGGGTACGACGGCGCGGAGACGACGACGAGCGCCACCTCGGTGGCGCGTCCGGAGCCGAGGCCAGGGCCGCCGTCGATCGCGGCGACGAGCGCGCCGGGCGAGGGGAGGCCCGTCGCGGGCTCGACCGGGACGAGCGTGAGGTCCACGTCGAGGTACTGCGCGGCCTTGCGGAACGCGGCGTGCACGCTCACGGGCGCCACGACCCGCGGCCGGACGCCGGGGTTCGCGGCGCGGAAGACGTCGCGCGCCGTCTTCACGGCGAGGACACAGCTCTCCGTGCCGCCCGAGGTCACGGTGCCGACGACGGCGTCCGGTCCGTCCGACGGGCCGCGCAGCATGTCGCGCGCGAAGGCGACGAGCTCGCGCTCCATGACCGCGACCGAGGTGAACGTCGTCGGGTCCAGGCCGTTGACGGACTGCACCGCGCGAGCCGCCGCGGCGGCCAGCTCGTCGAGCTCCGCGAGGCCCGGGTCGTAGACGTACGACAGCACGTGGCCGCCGTGGGTCGGCGCGTCCGCCGCCCGGAGCTGCGCGAGCCGCTCGAGGATCCCGTCGGTGCGCAGCGGGACCGCGGCGCCGTGCGCGGCGCCGGGGTGCGAGTCGCCCGGGGTCCGGTCAGTCGCGGACTCGGTCGGTCGGGGTGGGGTGGTCACGTGGCTGCTCCGGTGCTGGGTCGTCGATGTCCCCCCTGCGCAGACCGTACCGGACGAGCGGGACCAGGCTCACGAGCACCAGGAGGGCCGGGACGACCGAGAAGGAGAGCGCGATCCCGTCGACGGCGCTCGCGGGCTGGGCGACGGTCTCGCCGGCCCGCGTCGAGACGTAGCCCGTGACCCCGAGCACGGCCGAGAGCGCCGCAGCCCCGAGCGCCATGCCGGTCGTCTCGCCCGCCGTCCACACGCCGCTGAACGCGCCGCCGCGCCCTGCGCCGTGGGTGCGCGCGTCGTGCGCGATGACGTCGGGCAGCATCGCGAGCGGCAGCGCCTGCATCCCGGCGTAGGCGATGCCCGCGAGCGCCGTCGGGACGTAGACCCAGGGGCCCGGCGCCCACAGGAGCGGCAGCATGCCGAGCGCCGCGACGGCGAACAGCACGGTCGCGACGACGAACCCCCGCTCCTTGCCGCCGCGCCTCGCGAGCCGGGTCCAGAGCGGCATGCACAGCAGCGCCGGCGCGATGAGCGCGGCGAAGAGGTAGCTCACGGCCGCCTCGTCCCGCAGGACGTACCGCGCGACGTACGCAGCGCCCGCGAGCATGAGGCCCGTCGCGACGGCCTGGAGGACGAACGCCGCGAGCAGCGTGCGGAACGGCCGCGACCTGCGCAGGGCGTCGAGGGCCTCACCCACGGCGACGAGCCAGGCGCGCGCCGCCGTGGGGCCGGGCTCCGCCGTCGGACCGTTCCGGGCCGCAGCCAGGCCCTCGAGCGGGCGCGGCGGTGTCGAGCGCGGGGCCACACGCGACGCGACGAGCATGCCCGCACCGATGACGACGCCGGACACGACACCCATGACGAGGTAGCCCGACGCCGAGTCGCCGCCGCCGCGCAGGGCGGGGCCGCCCGCACCGAACAGCAGGATGGCGAAGGCCAGCGCCGCGACGCGCCACGCGAGCAGCCGCGTGCGCCCGTCGTACGTCGCGTCGAGCTCCGCGGGCAGGGCGATGTACGGGACCTGGAAGAGCGAGAACGACGTCGCCGCGAGCAGGAACGCGACGAGGACCCAGAGCGCCGCCGCCGTCGGGCCCGCGGCGGCGGGTGCGGCGAAGGTCAGCGCGAAGAACACCGGGATCGTCAGCGCGCCGATCGTCATGAAGCGGCGGCGCGAGCCCGTGCGCGCGAGGTCGCGGTCCGACCCGTAGCCGATGAAGGGGTCGACGAGCACGTCCCACACCTTCGCGCCGGTGACGATGAGGCCCGCGACGGCGGCCGGGACGGCGAGGGAGTCCGTCAGGTACACGAGGAGCACGAGGCCCGGCAGGGTGCCGAAGCCGCCGGTACCGACCGAGCCGGCGGCGTAGCCGGCGATCGTCCGGCGCGAGAGCCTGGGCGCGGTGGCGTTCGTCACAGGGTCAGCGTAGGGGCAGGCGGTGCGCGGAGTTGCGATGGTCGCGGGTGCGGGCGGGGAATACCCCGGGCAGGCTGGTTGCTGCACCAGGCAGACCCCAACCGTCCTGGAGGATCCCCCATGGCCACGCAGGCACTCACCGAGACCACGTTCGAGCAGACGATCACCGACAACGACATCGTCCTGGTCGACTTCTGGGCCGACTGGTGCGGACCGTGCAAGATGTTCGCGCCCGTGTTCGAGAAGTCGTCGGAGGAGAACCCCGACGTCGTGCACGCCAAGATCGACACCGAGGCCGAGCGCTCGCTCGCCGCCGCGGCGAACATCACGTCCATCCCGACGCTCATGGCGTTCCGCGAGGGCATCCTCGTCTTCTCCCAGCCCGGTGCGCTCCCCGCGCCCGCGCTCAAGCAGGTCGTCGACGCCGTGAAGGGGCTCGACATGGAGGACGTGCGCCGTCAGATCGCCTCCGCGAACGACGGGTCGCCAGCTCAGGACGCCTGACCGCTTCCGGGCGTCTCGCGCACGACCGGCCGGGTCCGGCCGGGCTCCGGGCGGTTCGCGCACCACCGGCCGGGCTCCGGGAGGGCGCGCGCGGTCTACCATCCGGCCGCTCGTTCCTCGCGGCCTCCCGCCAGACCCACCACGACCGCGCGCGCCCTCCCTGCGCCCGGCCTCGTCCTCCGTGTCACCATCGCGCAGGGGACGTGACGCACAGGCTCCGCCCGACCGGTCCGGTCGGGCGGAGCCTTCTGCGTCTCAGGCGCAGTCGAGTGCGGTGAACGCGGTCTCGCTCGCCGCTGCGCGGCCGTCGCCGGTCGCGGCGGTGCGTGCCGTTCCGGCCGTGACCTGCGGTGCGCGCACCGCGAACGACTGGTAGGCCGAGGCGCCCGGCTGGACGCTTGCCACGGTCCTCGTGCCGAACGGGGTCTCGAGCGTGACGTCCACCGGGACGGTGTCGCCGTTCGTCGCGCGGACCGCGACGTACGCCTTGCCGGCCAGGCACCGTGTCTCGCTCGTCGTGGTCACGGCGAGCGCCGTCGGCCCCGGGTCCTCGGGCTGGAGCGGGACCGTGAGGGTCGCGGCCGGACCCGTCGTGAGCGTCGGGAGCCCCGAGCCGAGGACGCTCCACACCTCGAGCCTGACCGTGCCGCCGTCGAGGTCGCCGAGGACCCCGGTCGCGGTGACCGGCCGGTTGACGTTCGTGTACGACTCCGGGCCCGGGACCGGGTCCGTCGCGAAGTATCCGTACGTCTCCGTGCGGTCCCAGGTCCCGTCGCCCGTGAGGTCGTAGCTCACGCGGGCCCGCACCGCGAGACCGACGGTCGTCCCCGCGTCCACGGGCAGTGCGAACGCGGTCGCGCCGCCGTCGTAGGACGCCGTGACGTCCGTCGCGAGGAACGTCGCGGGCTCGTGCGGCGTGCCGTCCCGGTTCTGGCCGCCGGCGGACGCGAGCTGCACGGTCCCCGCCGCGCCGGGCGTCGTCGTGAGGGTCCCGTCCGCGGCCAGGTGCAGCGTCGACGCGAAGTCGCCCGGGTCCGGGTCGGGATCCGGGTCCGGGTCCGGGTCCGGGTCGGGGCCCGGTCCGCCGACGGCGCCGCCCCCGCTCCACGTGTGCGCTCCCGTGGTCGCGGTGGTGCCCGCCGCGACGTCGAGCGTCGTCCCGTCGGAGAACGTGACCGTCAGGTCCTCGGCGGTGACGTTCGACGCCACGTAGGTGCGCGCGCCGTCCTTCGTGAACGTCGCGGCGAGCGGATGGTCGGCCGACACCGTGGTGTCGACCGTGCCCAGCGCGGCGAGGTTCGCGACCCAGTGGAACGTGTGCGCACGCGACTCGCCCTCCTCGGGCGTCGGGTAGCCGCCGCGGACCTTGTCGAGCGCGGCCTCGCCGTCGCCGAGGGCGAGGAAGCTCCACACGATGTCCTGCCACGAGCCGGGCGGCCCGCCCGCGACCGTCTCGAGGTGCCCGTACACCTCCCGGACCCGCTCCGGGCGGTACCCCAGGTACAGGTGCGAGCCCGTGATCGGCAGATAGTTGATGCCCTGGATCTTTGCCGGGTCGGCCGTGAACCACGTGGCGTACGCACCGCCGTCACCCCACACCATGCCGACCGTCTCGTGGTCGAACCCCTCGGGGAAGGTCGTGCCGTCGGCGTCGAGCCAGTACGCCTGGATCGCGGCCGCCTGCGTCGTGTACAGGAAGATTCCGGCGTCGCGCGCTTCCGTGTTCCCGGTCGCCTCGCCCCACTGGACCAGGGCGCCCGCGAAGTTCATGCCCTCCGACGACGACTCCTGGTTGTTGCCCGCGGCGAACGCGCCGTGGCCGGACGCCCAGTCGTGACCCGCGTAGACGTCGAAGTCGCGCAGGTAGGGGAACCGGGTCTCGGTGCGGTCGTAGCCGTTGGCGTCGCTGACGAGCAGGTCGACCATCGGGCCGTAGTCCTGCGCCCACTGCGGGTCGAACCGCGCGAGCGTCGCCGCCGCGGCCACGTAGTAGCCGTAGTGGAAGTGGTGGTCGTTGAGCTCCTGGTCCGACCCGTACGACGCGGGATAGCCGATGAGCGTGCCCCAGTCCTCGTCGTACGCGAACACCCGCTCGGCCTTGCCAGGCGTCGCGGTGAACCAGTCTGTGAGGAGCGTGCGGACCTGGGCAAGGGCGGCGTCGCGCTGCGCCGTGCGCCCGAGCTGGTCGGCGATCTCGGCGATGCGCGTCGCGCGGCCGAGCGCCTTGCCCGTCCAGTACGTGTCGTTGCCGCGCTGGTCGAGCGGGTTCGCCGCGACCTGGTCGAGGTACGCCTCGAGCTGCGCGCGGTCGGCGCTGCCCTCGACTCCCGTCGCGACCGCGGGGACCTCGGTCAGCACGCCGCGGAACGTGTCGACCGTGGTGAACGAGTCGATGCCCGCGAGCACCGTCAGGTCCCCGCGGGCCGACGTGTAGGTCGCGTCCAGCGGCTCGGACGCCGGAGCGGTGCCCGCGAGGTGCACCGCCTGGTGGGGGTACAGGGCCGCGACCGTGCCGGCGGGCTCGCCGGTGCCGGCCCACGGCGTCGTCTCGAGCGCGTAGGTCGTGGTGACCTGCGACGTCGTCTCGTCGTAGCTGTAGTCCGCCGTCGTGCCGGTGACGGGGGAGTAGGCGGCGCCCGCGAAGGTGTCGGCGAGGCCGGAGCGTGCGGCGGGGTCGACGTCGGGCAGGACGGCGACCGAGAAGAACCCCTCGCCGCCGAGGGGAGCGGTGAACGAGTCGCCCGAGCGGGTCCAGTCCGCGCCGGGCGGCGCGAACGCGACGTAGTCGTGCCCGTTCACCTCCAGGCCCAGGCGTGCGCCGTCGTCCAGCCAGACGTCGGCCCCGTCGCTCGCGGTGAGCACCGCGTCGCCGCCGGTCGCCTCGAACCAGGCGAACGGCAGGCCGTGCCCGATGGTCGCGCGCAGGGTCTGCGTGCCGTCGTCCCAGCGGGGCGAGACGGTCCAGTCGGTCCAGTCGTCGACGTCGACGTCGGGCGCCTCGAGCCCGGTGACACCGGCGTGCAGGTCCTCGTGGTACGGGAAGTGGTACTCCGAGACCCCGGCGCCGCTCCCCGAGATCGTCGGGGTGGTGGTGTACGAGATGCCCATGCCCGCGGCGTCCGGCTGGTACGACGCCGGGTGGGCGTGCAGCGGCGCGCTCCACTGGCAGTCGAGACGCTTGAAGGCGAGCGAGGACCACCAGTCGTTCGTCGGGAGCGGGGTGCTCGGCGCGTCCTCGGTGACGAAGGCGCGCGCGTCGTCGTTGATCGCCGCGCAGCCGCTCGGCGTCGGCCCCGGGGGGACCGTGGTGTAGCTGCCCGAGCCGACGTCGATCACGTCCGCCGCGGCCGCGGTCGACTGGACGGCCACGAGGCCGCTCGCCGCCAGCACGGCGGCGAGGGCTCCCGCCGCGAGTCGGCGTCTTCGGGGCCGACGGCGGCCGGGCCCCCGCGCGGGGACGCCGTCCGGGCGGTGTGGTGCGGACAAGGGTGTGCGTGCTGTGTCGTCGGGCACGACGTCTCACCTCGGTGGGTCACGCGCGGTACCTCGTCGTCCCGCGCTCGTCCGGTCGGCGGCTCTGCCGACCGAGGGAACCAGTGGAAGCGCTCCCACGGACACGATAGAGCGTTCTCTCGACGATGCCAAGGGGAACCGCCATGAGCGGCGAGTCAGGGAGAGGTGGTGTACCGGGGGCCGGGCGCGCGCCCACGCGGGACGGCGCGAGAGGTGCGCGACAGGGCGCGCGTGGTGCGGATCCCTGCAGAGACACTGCAATCTTATCGGCGCTGTGAGCGGCTGAGGCAATACTCAAGGCGGCGGCGAAGGACCGGGGTCGCCGGGTTGAGGTGCGGCAGGTGGTGTGACGGGCTCGGCGGGCTCGTCCCGCCGGCCGAGCTCCCGGACACCGCCTACGCCACAACGCCGCGCCGACCACTATCGACGAGCCAGTCTCGAACTCTCATTGGCCCGGATTGGGAGACTCCTCCGTGCCTCAGAGATCTGGCGGGCGGGCTGCTAAAGAACGTGGGCAGCCCGCCCGACTGGCTGTCGACGCGTCACCCGCGCGGCGGGTAGAGGTCGTCGCCGTAGGTGCGCTCGTCCTCGATCGTGCCGTCCTTGCGGTGGATGAACAACTGGCTCGGCGCGTTGCGCTTCGCCACGTCGACGCCGGCGCTGACGGCCGCCTCCTTGGTGAAGTGCGTCGAGAGCGTGGTCTGCTGGTGCGTCACGTTCCACTTGTCCGAGACGGACTGGTAGACCACGTCGTATCGCTTGCGAGCCATGATCAGCTCTCCTTCCTGACGCCCTTGAACGGACGCCCATCGCTCTTGCCGTCCATGAACCGGCCTGTCCCAGAGTCCCGCTTCACGAACGACTTGGTCCGCGGGTTGTAGGTCTGGGACCGGCCAGTTACCGCCCCTCGCCGGTGACTCTTGCCCGTGTTGGTGGCCATCAAATTCCTCCATACATCCGGGGGTTGCGCTGTTGCAACGCCGTATCTGTACCGTAACTGTCTCGGTTCGGTGGCGCAACCGCGTGTCGCTACTGATACGCTCGAGTCGTGGAGACACTGGAGCCATGAGTCGAACGGTGAACGTCGAGCAGTTGGCACGTGTCCTGGAGGCAAGGATCACAGCCCAGGGGGGCACCTGGCGCCAAGCCGCCGGAGAGATAGGCGTCAGCCCGGCGCTCCTGTCTCGACTTCGTAACGGTCAGCAGCCTGACCTGCCTTCGTACGCGAAGATCACGCGCTGGCTGAACATGTCTGCCGACGAATTTCTCGTCGATCCAGCTGCTTCAGCGACCACGCGCGGCCAGGGCGGTGCTCCTCCGCCGGAGCTCGCCAGCGAGGTGAGCGCGCTACTTCGTGCTCGGCGAGACCTCGCAGATGACGACAAGAGGTACCTCGAGGAGATCTTTTCCGCGACGCTGCGGCACGTACGTGCCCGCCAGTCGGCGGACGGATGACTGCATGGCAGCAGCATCCAAGGCCGCGCTGCAGAGGCTCGCGAGCGAAGTGCGTTCCGAACTCGATCTGGACGGCCAATCCCCCTTCGACTTCGACCGGTGGTCGGAGGAGTACAGCATCCCGATCGTCTCGGCGGCAGCTGTCGGTGCAAGCGAGGTCGCAGTAGCCCACTTCACTCGGTTCGCGCCGCATCTGTGGTCTGCAGGGCTGATACGGAGCGGGACCGGGCAAATCATCGTGTTCAATCCTGCCCACTCGCCGGTTCGAGTGCGCTCGAACCTTGCCCACGAGGTGGCACACATCGTTGCCGAGCACGTGCTCGGCACGACGTGGCTCGACGAGGACGGCGGGTGCACTGGGGCGGGGAAGGTGCAGGAACAGGAGGCGGCCGAACTCGCCGGGGCGCTACTGATACCGCCTGAAGCGGCCAAGCGTGCGGCGATGTACGGCCGTTCGCCGGAGACCATCGCCGGTCAGTTCGATGTCAGCGTCGAGATGGCCGAGTGGCGCATGCGAATGTCAGGGGGCGCGGTCATCGCCAAGCGGTGGCGGGCTCGCAGCGGGAGGTAGGGATGCACTATCGGAACGGGTCGTCGATACCTGCGCTACTGCGAACAAGTCCTTGCCGCCCTGGTCGGTCTCACTCAGCGAGGGCGCTCGCGTCTTGGATGCGCAACTGCGGTTACTCGAGGATCCACAGAGCATGTACGCGGGCGCGAACGACAGAAGTGCGGCGGCGGCTCAACCAGGCGGTCTTCAAGGCGGTCTACGTGGACAACGACGAGGTGACGCGCCATGAAGTCCGCGAGCCTCTGGCCGCGCTCCTTGCAGCGCAAGACGGCTTCCAGGCGCACGCGGCAGGCGGGAATGGGCAAGCTGCGGCTCGACGCGCGTTCGTGCGCCACGCCCCCAAACGAAGCGAGCCACCCCGAAGGGTGGCTCCGCGCTGTCTACCGTAGACGACCTGCTGGCGGGCGTACTTGCCCGTGATGTTTGCAGTAGGCCGTCTATGGTGCGCGAGGCGGGACTCGAACCCGCACGTCCGAGGACACCAGGACCTAAACCTGGCGCGGCTGCCAGTTACGCCACTCGCGCGCGGAGGTCAGTCTACGGGGGCGAACGAGGCACCTGCGGCCGGGAGCTGCACGTCGGAGTGCAGCTCCCGGCCGCAGGTGCATCGTTCGGGGAGCGTCTACTTCGGGTCGATGCCCAGGTCCCGGCGCAGCTTGGCGACGTGGCCCGTCGCCTTGACGTTGTACTGCGCGAGCTCGACCGTGCCGTCGGGATCGACGACGACCGTCGAGCGGATGACGCCGACGACGGTCTTGCCGTACAGCTTCTTCTCGCCCCAGGCGCCGTACGCCTCGAGGGTCGAGCGGTCCTCGTCCGAGACGAGCGGGAACGTGAGGTGCTCGGCCTCGACGAACGCCGCGATCTTGTCGACGGGGTCGGGGGAGACGCCCACCACCGTGTACCCCGCGCCCTGGAGCGACGCCAGGCTGTCGCGGAAGTCGCACGCCTCGGTCGTGCAGCCGGGGGTCCCGGCCGCGGGGTAGAAGTAGACGACGACGTGCTTGCCGCGCAGGTCGGAGAGCGTGACGGTGCTGCCGTCGGCGGCGGGCAGGGTGAAGTCGGGAGCGGTGTCGCCGACGGTGAGGCGCGTGGACATGGATCTCCTTCGGTCCGGCCGGGTGTCGTTCCGAGGGTAGGTGAGGGTTCGCGACGCGGGTAGCGTGGTGGCTGTGAGCAAGACGACGTCCGCCCCCTCGACCGCACCGTCCCCCGCCTCCGCCGGGCCCGCAGCGCCTCGGGCGGCCCGGACCGGCGCGCGCGACCTGCCCGTCCGGATGCTCCACGACCGCCTGCTCGTCGACCCGGAGGTCGACGCGAGCGAGCGCCAGAGCTCGGCGGGACTCGTCATCCCGGCGACGGCGGTCGGCCCCAAGCGGCTCGCCTGGGCCGTGGTCGTCGCCGCAGGTGAGCACGTGCGCCAGGTCGCCGTCGGCGACCGCGTGCTGTTCGACCCGGACGAGCGGGCGGAGGTCGAGCTCGGCGGCAAGGACCTCGTGCTCCTGCGTGAGCGGGACGTGCACGCCGTCTCGCAGGCGGTCGAGGAGAGCGGGCCGACCGGTCTCTATCTGTGACGGCAGGGTCCGCGACGTCCCTCGACGGCACCTCGGCGGCGCTGTCGCGGACGTCACAGCGGCACCGGCGGTACGGATTTTCCCGGTGCCCAGGCGGCTGCTAGTGTTTTCTCTCGCGCGCCATTAGCTCAATTGGCAGAGCAGCTGACTCTTAATCAGCGGGTTCGGGGTTCGAGTCCCTGATGGCGCACCCTTCGTGACCAGGCCGTCCAACCTCCGGGGTGGGCGGCCTTCGTCGTCCCCGGCGCACCGGAACGTCGCCGGGCGTTCGGCTCCCGTTCGCGGCGACTCGCCCGACAGTTCACCTGTGCCCGGAATGGTCCGGTACGGGTGCGGTCGCCCCGGAAGACGGTTCGTGGACGTCACCGGCGCGCCCTCGCCCTCGCCCTGTCGACGACGAAAGGACACGCCGATGGACGCCATCGTGCACACGCCCCGGAACCGAAGAAGACGGCGCACGCTCGCCGCCGCGCTCGCTGCCGGACTGGTCGCGGGGGTGGTCGTCCCGGCTGCGTCAGCGGCGGTCGAGGGCCCCCTGCCCGGCCTCGCGGCCGGCACCGCGACGACGAGCCAGGGCCTCGAGGAGCCGAGCGGCACGCCGATGCTCCACCCGACGAACGGGACGTACGTCGACGGCACGGTCACGGTCACGGCGCAGCCGGTCCTGTCCGGCGACGCGATCGCCGAGCTCGCGGTCGACGGCAGCCCGCTCGCCGCGAGCCCGACGCCCGCGACCGCGCGGCTCCTCTTCGACGTCGGCAGCAACTCGATCGAGGCGCGCTACGGCAGCCACGTGCTCGTCAACGGCGAGCGGATCGACCTCGACCGCGACATGGTCTCCGAGCGCGTGGCGCTCGACGTCCCCGCGGACTGGCTCGTGCAGGGCACGAACGACGTGCGGTTCGTCGTCGGGACGATCGCGACGTCGTGCGGCACGAACTACGACGACTTCGACCTCACCGAGGTCTCGCTGGAGCTGCTGGGCGAGGTGGCCGACGGCGCGGCGAACAGCTTCTCGTACTCGTTCGGCGACGGCTCGTGCGGCACGAACACGGGGCGCATCCAGAGCGCCAGCCTGTCGTTCGACCTCGCGCAGGACCCCGCCGCCACGACGGGCCTGACCGCCGAGCTCGACACCACGACCCTCGAGAACGGCGCGCACACCCTCAGCGCGACGACCGCGGCCGGCCTGACCGCGTCGAACGCCGTCACGGTGAACAACTCGGCGCCGGGCGCGCCCGCGATCGCCCCCGCCGACGGTGCGCTGCTCAACGGCCCGCAGACCGTCCTCGCGACGCCGCCCGAGGGCGGCGAGGCGCCGTCGGGCATCGAGATCGACGGCGCGCCGCTGGCCACCACCACGACACTCGGTGCCGGGTCCTCGACCTTCGTCTTCACCGTGGGCTCGAACTCGATCGAGGCGCGCTACGTCAACCACCTGCTCGTCAACGACCAGCGCATCGACCTCGTCGACCGCGACTACGTGAGCGAGACCGTGCGGCTCGACCTGCCGAACGCCTACCTCGTGCCCGGCCGCAACACCGTGCGGTTCGTCACCGGGACGTACCCCGGCTCGTGCGGCGACAACCGGGACGACTTCGAGATCTCGGGCATCGGCCTGGAGCCGAGCCACGCCACGGCGACCCCGGTCGGCCTCGCGCCGTCGTACGCGCTGGGCGACGGGAACTGCGGCTCGAGCACGACGAAGCCGCGCGAGGTCGACCTCGCGTTCGACGTCGCACCGGCCGCCGACGCGCCCGCGCCGGGCCTGCGCGCCGACGTCGACACCGCGACGCTCGCCGACGGCGAGCACGTCATCACCTCCGCGACGGCGTCCGGCGCGTCCGCCCTGCGCACCGTGACGACCGACAACACCGGTCCTGCGATCGCCTCGAGCACCCCGGCCGCGGGCGACGTGCTCGACGTCGCGACGACCCTCGCGGTCGAGCTCGACGACGCGTCGGGCGTCCTCGACGGCCCGCACGTCATGCTCGCCGGGCAGGCTCTCGAGGCGGGTTCCCCGGTCGGCCCGGGGCTAGCGCCGGGCGAGCACGCGCTCGTCGTCACGGCGACCGACGTGCTCGGCAACGAGAGCACGCACGAGGTGGCGTTCACGAGCCTCGGTATCCCCGACGTCCCGACCGACCTCACGCCTGCCGCCGGGACGACCGGCGTCGAGGGCTCCGTCGAGCTCGGCGCACGCGTCGCGGTGCCGGGCGGGGGCGACGTGACCGCGACGTTCTCGCGCGCGGAGACCGCCTCGCCGGTCGTCGCGGCCCAGGGCGAGACCACGGGCGTCCCGACGACGCTGCACGTCGAGGGCGAGCAGGCGGCACCCGTCGACGCGCTCGTGCCCGGCGACGACGCGACGCTCGACTCGCCGGCGACGCGCGACGTCGCGTTCCAGCGGTTCGAGATCGCGGCCGAGGCCGACGTCGAGGGACAGGTCGTGCGCTGGGACGGCGTCGTCGACCCGCAGCGCCTCGCGACGCTCCACGTGTGGGACGGCTCCGCGTGGGAGCCGCTCGCGTCCGCGCGAGGCGCGGCCGAGGGCGCCACGCAGCTCAGCGCGGTGCTCGGCGAGGAGCACGCGGTCGAGGGCGCCGTGCACGTCCTGGTCACGGGAACCGACCCCTTCACCGACGACATCGGTGCGGGCGGCTCGCGCGAGGAGACCGACTTCGCGCCGACCGGCGCGTACGACTTCTCGCTCGTGCACCTCACCGACACGCAGTACCTGTCGGAGGGCGCCGTCGAGCAGGAGACGCCCGAGGAGCGCGCCGTGTGGGGCAAGGCCTACACGGACGTCGCGCAGTGGGTCGTGGACAACGCCGAGGAGCGGCGCATCGCCTACATGGCCCACACGGGCGACGTCAACGAGAACTACACGCGCGTCCCCGCGGACGACGCGATGGCCGCGCAGATCCGCGGGGAGTACGAGTTCTCCTCGGCGGCGCAGAAGATCATCGACGACGCGGGCATCCCCAACGGCGTGCTCGCGGGCAACCACGACAACCTCACGGGTCAGGACAACGGCCCGGGGGCGCTCTTCAACGAGTTCTACGGCCCAGGCCGCTACGAGGCGCTCTCCGCCGACTGGCAGGACGCGTCCTACGGCGGACCGTGGCGCGAGGGCGACAACCAGAACCACTACGACCTGTTCACCGCCGGCGGGCTCGACTTCGTCGCCGTCTACCTCTCGTACGGGGTGACGGACGAGGAGGCCGCGTGGGCGGACGGCGTGGTGGAGCAGTTCGCCGACCGCAACGCGATCGTCCTCACGCACGACTACCTCGTGCCGAGCACGCAGCCCGACGGGCGCAGCTCGCCGATCTCGACGCCCGACGGCCGCCTCGTGCACGCCAAGGTCGTCGAGCCCAACCCCAACGTGTTCCTCGTCCTGGCCGGCCACCGGCACGGCGTGGGCATCAACGTCCGGCAGGACGTCGGCACCGAGGGCAGCGGCGTCGTGGAGCTCCTCGCGGACTACCAGTTCTACGAGGTCACGGCCGAGGAGGCCGGGCTCACCGAGATCGGCGGCTACACGCCGGAGCAGGGGCTGCGCCTCGGGGCGAGCTTCTTCCGCCTGCTCCAGTTCGACGTCGACCGGTCCGAGATGATCGTCGACACCTACTCGCCGTGGCTCGAGAACTTCGGCGCCACCGAGTACGACGACGAGCTGCGCTACGACGGCCGTGAGGACGACTTCACGGTCCCCGTCGACCTCACGAGCCGCACCACGACGCTCGCGACCGATGCCGTGTCGCTGTTCGCGCAGGCCGAGGAGATCGGGTCCGCGACCGTGCCGTCGGGCGAGGTCGCGACCGTGACGTGGGACGGGCTCGAGCCGGGCACGCGCTACGCCTGGTCGGTCACGGCGACGAGCGGCGACGGCGGCCGGGCGGTCTCCCCGGTGCGGTCGTTCACGACGGCGCCCGCGCCCGACGGCCTCGTCGTGACGACGACGGCCCGCGCGCAGTGCCTGGCGGGCAAGGCGTTCGTGGCCGTCCGGGCGACGAACGACGACACGGTTCCCGCCGACGTCACGCTGAGCACGCCGTTCGGCGAGCGCACCGTCACCGGCGTGCAGCCGGGTGCCTCGGCGTACCAGGCATTCGCGGTGCGTGCCGCGGACGCCGCGGCCGGGTCCGCGCACGTGACCGCGAGCGGCGACGGGCGGACCTTCGAGGCCGACGCCGCGTACGACGCGGTCTCGTGCGGCTGAACCACCGGCGGCCGCCGGTGACCGCCCGGTGCGGCATGTGACGCCGCCTCGGCACGAGAAGTGAGAAGTGGCCCGTGGATCCTGGGGCGGATCCGGGGGCCACTTCTCACCTCTCGCCGGAGCAGTGCCTGGGCACTACTGCGTCGAGGCGCCGCGTAGCCTGGTGCGGTGCCCGAGCCCACCCCTTCGACCCTCGACGACGCCGTTCCCACGCCGGCCGACCCTCCGCGGTACCGCACGCAGCCCGTGTCGTTCGTGCGGCGCAGCGGGCGCCTCGGCACCCGGCAGCAGCGGGCGTGGGACGCGTACCGCGACCGCTACGTCGTCGACGTGCCGCGCGACGTCGCGCGCACGTCGGTCGACCCGGCGTACGTGCTCGACGTCGCGGCGACCTTCGGGCGCGACGCCCGCGTCGTCGTCGAGATCGGCTCCGGGCAGGGCGAGGCCGTCGTGGCGGCGGCGGAGCGCGAACGCCGGACGGACTTCCTCGCCGTCGAGGTGTACACACCCGGCCTCGCGCAGACGGTGCTGCGCGCGTCCCAGCGCGACCTGACGAACCTGCGTCTCGTCCAGGCGAACGCCGCCGAGCTCCTCGCCACGACGCTGCCCGCGAGCAGCGTCGACGAGCTCTGGGTGTTCTTCCCCGACCCGTGGCACAAGTCGCGCCACCACAAGCGGAGGCTCGTGACGCCGTCGTTCGCGGCGCTCGTCGAGCGCGTGCTGCGTGCCCCCGGCGAAGGGGACGACGGCGACCGCCCCGGCGGGATCCTGCGCCTCGCCACCGACTGGTCCGAGTACGCGGCCCAGATGCTCGAGGTGCTCGACGCGGCGCCGGGGCTGCGCAACGTCCACGGGCCGGGAGGTGTCGCCCCGCGGTTCGAGGGCAGGGTGATGACCGGGTTCGAGCGCAAGGGCGAGGTGGCCGGGCGCGTCATCACCGACCTGGAGTACGTCCGCGCCTGACTCTCGGCCACGCCGTCGACGGCCCTTGCGGACACAAGTGATCTACGGCACATTGTGCCGGGGGTGAAACGTCGCCCCGGGCACGCAGCGTGGCGTGCGGTCGCGCCGCACGCACGCGAGAGCCCTCCATGAGCCAACGGAGGCGTCATGACCGACGTATCGGCCGTACCCGGAACGGGACCTGCCGAGGAGACCGACTACCAGCGAGTCCAGCGCTCACCGGAGTTCCAGGACCTGCGCAGACGGTTCCGCAACTTCGTCTTCCCGATGACCGCGCTGTTCCTCGTCTGGTACTTCCTGTACGTCCTGCTGGCGAACTACGCGCACGACTTCATGAGCACCAGGGTCTGGGGCAACATCACCGTCGCGCTGCTGCTCGGCCTCGGGCAGTTCGTGTCCACGTTCGCCATCACCATGATCTACGCCCGCTGGGCGAACAGGCGCTTCGACGCCGCGGCCGACGCGCTGCGCCGGGAGATCGAGGAGGACGAGCTGTGAGCGCGCACATCCTGGCCGCGGAGGCCACCGACATCGGCAACCCGGTCGTCAACATCGCGATCTTCGGCGTGTTCGTCGCCGTGACGCTCGTCATCGTGCTGCGGGCCTCGCGGCAGAACAAGTCCGCGGCGGACTACTACGCCGGCGGACGGTCCTTCACCGGTCCGCAGAACGGCACCGCGATCGCGGGCGACTACCTGTCGGCCGCGAGCTTCCTGGGGATCTGCGGCGCCATCGCGATCAACGGCTACGACGGCTTCCTCTACTCGATCGGCTTCCTCGTCGCGTGGCTCGTCGCGCTCCTGCTCGTCGCCGAGCTCCTGCGCAACACCGGCAAGTTCACGATGGCCGACGTGCTGTCGTTCCGCCTCAAGCAACGCCCCGTGCGCATGGCGGCGGCGATCGCGACGCTCGCCGTCGTGTTCTTCTACCTGCTCGCCCAGATGGCCGGCGCCGGCGGCCTCGTGGCGCTCCTGCTCGGTATCGACACGACGGCCGGGCAGAGTCTCGTCGTCGCGGTCGTGGGCGCGCTGATGATCCTCTACGTCCTCGTCGGCGGCATGAAGGGCACCACGTGGGTGCAGATCATCAAGGCGGTGCTGCTCATCGCGGGCGCGGCCGTCATGACGGTCTGGGTGCTCGCGAAGTTCGGGTTCAACCTGTCCGACCTGCTCCAGGGCGCGATCGACAAGGCCGGCCCGGGCGGCGAGGCGCTCATCGAGCCCGGCAAGCAGTACGGCGCCACGGAGACGACGAAGCTCGACTTCCTCTCGCTCGCGCTCGCGCTCGTGCTCGGGACAGCGGGCCTGCCGCACGTCCTCATGCGCTTCTACACGGTGCCCTCGGCCAAGGAGGCCCGCCGCTCGGTCGTGTGGGCGATCTGGCTCATCGGCATCTTCTACCTGTTCACGCTCGTCCTCGGCTACGGCGCCGGAGCGCTGGTCGGACCGGAGGTCATCAGCGCCGCACCGGGCGGCGTGAACTCGGCCGCGCCGCTGCTCGCGTTCGCCCTCGGCGGCGAGATCCTGCTCGGCTTCATCTCCGCCGTCGCGTTCGCGACGATCCTCGCCGTGGTCGCGGGGCTGACGATCACCGCGGCGGCGAGCTTCGCGCACGACATCTACGCCAACGTCATCAAGAAGGGCGAGGTCAAGCCCGACGGCGAGGTCAAGGTCGCGCGCATCACCGTCGTCGTCATCGGCATCCTCGCGATCCTCGGCGGCATCTTCGCCCAGGGGCAGAACGTCGCGTTCCTCGTCGCGCTCGCGTTCGCCGTCGCCGCGAGCGCCAACCTGCCGACCATCCTCTACTCGCTGTTCTGGAAGCGGTTCAACACGTCCGGGGCGCTGTGGAGCATGTACGGCGGGCTCATCTCGTGCGTCGTGCTCATCGCGTTCTCGCCGGTCGTGTCCGGCAAGGTCGACCCGGTGACGGGCTTGAGCCTTTCGATGATCAAGAACACCGACGTCGACTTCGCGATCTTCCCGCTGAGCAACCCGGGCATCGTCTCCATCCCACTCGCGTTCCTGCTGGGCATCGTCGGGACGCTGCTCAGCAAAGAGAAGCCGCACCCGGAGAAGTTCGCCGAGATGGAGGTGCGCTCCCTCACGGGCGCCGGGTCGGAGAAAGCCGTCGTCCACTAGACCGGCGGTCCCGGCTCGCACCCGTGGCGCCCCTGGTCCTCCCTTCCGGACCAGGGGCGCCGCAACGTCCGGAGCAGCGCGAAATCCGTCGCTCGCAGCGCGACCCACGACGTACCGTCGCGCCATGCCCTCAGGCTCGCAGACGTCCCCGACCGGTTCCCCCACGGCCGCCGTCCCGCCGGCCGCCGTGATCGTCGTCACCGGGGCCATGGCGGCGGGCAAGTCGACCGTCGCGGACGCCCTGGCGCGCTCCTTCCCGCTCGCCGCGCACGTGCGTGGCGACATGTTCCGGCGGTTCGTCGTGAGCGGGCAGGCGTCGATGGACCCGCCGCTCTCGCGCGAGGCGCGCGCCCAGATCGACCTGCGGCACGCGCTCGCGGCGCAGGTGGCGGACACCTACGCCGCCGCCGGGATCACCGCGGTCGTCCAGGACATCCTGCTCGGGCCCGACCTCGAGCGCTTCACGGCGCGCGTGCGCACCCGCCCGTGCTACGCCATCGTGCTCACGCCCGACGCCGCGGCGCTCGCGGCGCGCGACGCCGCCCGGCACAAGCAGGGGTACGGGGACTGGACCCCGGAGGAGTTCGCCGCCGCCGCACGCGAGACGCCCGGCGGCCTCCACCTGGACACTTCCGGGTGGACGGTCGCCGAGACGGTGGACCACGTCCTCGCCCGCCTCGACGAGGCGCGCGTGGCCTGACGCCGGTCCGGGGACCGGCACGTGTCGGGCCCGGGTGCGACACGGGCGCGCGGACGAGGGGAGTCGAGGCAAGGATGGGCCCATGACGACCAGCACCCAGGGCGACACCACGACCGAGACCGAGACCTACGACGTGATCGTGATCGGCGGTGGTGCCGTCGGCGAGAACGCCGCCGACCGCGCCGGACGCACCGGTCTGAGCGTCGCGCTCGTGGAGGCCGAGCTCGTGGGCGGCGAGTGCTCGTACTGGGCGTGCATGCCCTCCAAGACGCTGCTGCGGCCCGGCGCCGTCCGCGCGGAGGCGCAGGGCGTCCCGGGGGTCACCGTGGACCAGGACCTCGACGTGGCGGCGGTCCTCGCGCGTCGCGACGCCATGGTCTCCGACTGGGACGACGCGGGCCAGGTCTCGTGGCTCGAGGGCGCGGGCATCACGCTCGTGCGCGGGCTCGGCCGGATCGTCGGGCCGCGGCTCGTCGAGGTCGTCGCCGAGGAGTCCGACGCCGACCCTGACGGCCTCCCGCGTGCTCGCCGGCTCGAGGCACGCCACGCGGTGATCGTCGCGAGCGGCAGCGTCCCGGTCCTCCCCGACGTCCCCGGCCTTGCGGACGTGAACCCGTGGACGAGCCGCGAGGCGACCGCGGTCGAGGAGGTCCCCGAGTCGCTCGCGATCGTCGGCGGGGGCGTCGTCGCGACGGAGATGGCGGTCGCCTTCGCGGACCTGGGGTCGCGCGTCACCGTGCTCTCGCGCGGTGGCCTGCTCGGGCGGACCGAGCCGTGGGCCGGCGAGGCGGTCGCCGCGTCGCTGCGCGAGCTCGGCGTGGACGTGCGGATCGGCGTCGCTGCCGAGTCCGTCGAGGCCCTGCCCGACGGCGGGGCACGCCTCGTGCTCGGAGCGGCGGGCTCGCACGGGTCGGGTGGTGCGTCGTCGGGCGACGACGCGTCGGACGGACCGGACCTGGCGCCCGTGACCGCGGCCCGCGTGCTCGTCGCGACCGGGCGCGCGCCGCGCACGCAGGACCTGGGCGTCGACGCGGTCGGGCTCGCGCCGGGCCGCTCGCTCGACGTCGACGACACGATGCTGGTCCAGGGGCACACGCCGGCCGAGGACGGGGGAGCCGGCTGGCTCTACGCCTGCGGTGACGTGACCGGGCGCGTGGCGACGACCCACCAGGGCAAGTACCAGGGCCGCGTCGCGGGCGACGTCGTCGCGGCGCGCTTCGGCGACGCGGACACCCCGGACGCCCCGACCGCGGGCGCGCGGCCGCCCGCCGTCGGTGCCGCCCCCGAGCCGTGGACCCGTTTCGCGGCGAGCGCCGACGCCGTCGCGTCACCGCAGGTCGTCTTCACGCGGCCCGAGGTCGCGGCGGTCGGGCACACCGAGGCCTCCGCCCGAGACGCGGGGATCGACGTGCGCGTCGTGCGGTACGACCTGGGAGGCGTCGCAGGCGCCTCCGTGCGCGCCGAGGACTACGCCGGGACTGCGCAGCTCGTCGTCGACGCGGCGCGCGAGGTCGTCGTGGGTGCGACGTTCGTCGGGCCGGACGCCGCGGAGATGCTGCACGCCGCGACGATCGCGGTCGTCGGCGAGGTCCCGCTGCGGCGCCTGTGGCACGCGGTGCCCTCGTACCCGACGGTGAGCGAGGTCTGGCTGCGGTTCCTCGAGGAGTACGGGCTCTGAGGCCCGGCATCGCCTAGGCTTCGTCGCGTGACGACCGAGAACACCGCCCCGCGCGTCGCCCTCGCGACCTGCTCCGTGCTGCCGAACCTCGACCCCGACGACGCGCCGCTCGTGGGTGCGCTCGCGGCCCGCGGCGTCGCCGCCGAGCCCGCCGTCTGGGACGACCCGGACGTGGACTGGGCCGCGTTCGACGCCGTCGTGGTGCGCTCCACGTGGGACTACTCGGCGCGCCGGGACGAGTTCGTCGCGTGGGCGGCACGCGTCCCGCGCATCCTCAACGCCGAGCCGATCCTGCGCTGGAACACGGACAAGGGCTACCTGCGCGAGCTCGAGACCGCCGGGATCCCCGTCATCCCGACGCTGTGGCTCGACCCGGAGCGCAACCTCTCGTCACGCGCTATCCACACGCGTCTGCCCGCCCAGGGCGACTTCGTCATCAAGCCCGTCGTGAGCGCGGGCGCGAAGGACACGGGGCGCTACCAGGCGGGTGAGGCGCACTCGCGCGGGCTCGCGATCCAGCACGCGAAGAACCTCCTGGCGTCCGGACGCGAGGTCATGGTCCAGCCCTACGTCACGAGCGTCGACACCGCGGGGGAGACCGGCCTCGTGTTCGTCGACGGCGAGCTCTCGCACGCCGTGCGCAAGAACGCGCTGCTCACCGGCCCGCACCGGCCCACGCGCGGGCTGTACCAGCAGGAGGAGATGAGCCCGTTCACGGCGACCGAGGAGCAGCTCGAGGTCGCGCGTCGGGCGCTCGCCGTCGCCGCCGGCTCGGTCGGCGGGGACGTGTCGAGCTTCCTCTACGCACGCGTCGACGTCGTCACCGGCAACGCCGGCGGCGTCGTCGTCATCGAGCTCGAGCTCACCGAGCCCTCGCTCTTCCTGGCGCTCGCCCCGGGCTCGCTCGACCGCTTCGCCGACGCGATCGCCGCACGCGTCGCCGGCTGACGGCCGACGGCCCAGGGCCGACGACGGCGGGGCGGCCGAGCGTCGCAGGGCCACCTTGCGTACGCGGTCCGCGGCGTGGTGAGCCGGCGGGACTCCCGCGGTGTCAGGTCGACGCCGCCCGTGCGTCGAAGCGGCGGCGGTACTCCGAGGGCGACGTGCCGAACGCCGCGGCGAAGCCCTGCCGCAGCGTCACGGCGCTGCCGAAGCCGCACGTCGCGGCGACCTTGTCGACCGGCAGGTCCGTCGACTCGAGCAGCCGGCGCGCCTCGTCGAGCCGGCGGGAGCGGACCCAGGCCGCGGGAGTCGTGCCGGTGGCGGCACGGAACGCGCGGACGAACGTGCGCGTGCTCAGGTGCGCCCTCGCGGCGAGCCGGTCGACGGTCAGGTCCTCGTCCAGGTGCTGGAGCGTCCAGGCGACGACGCGGGAGACCGGGTCGTCGGACCCCTGCGCGGGCAGCGGGCGCTCGATGAACTGGGCCTGCCCGCCCTCGCGGTGCGGCGCCACCACGAGCTGGCGCGCCACCTGGTTGGCCGCGGCCGCGCCGAGCCGGCGGCGGACGAGGTGCAGGCACGCGTCGATCGCCGAGGCGGTCCCGGCGGAGGTGAGCACGTCGCCGTGGTCGATGTAGAGGACGGACGCGTCGAGGGCGACGTCGGGGTGGCGACTCGCGAGCATGTCGACGGCCTGCCAGTGCGTCACGGCCTCGCGGCCGGACAGCAGGCCCGCGTCGGCGACGGCGACCGCGCCGAGGCACAGCCCCGCGACGGTCGCGCCCCGGGCGTGCGCCCTGGTGAGCGTGCGCCGCAGCGCCGTCCCGGCGGGCCGCCCGTCCTCGAACCAGGACGGGATGACGACGACGTCGGCGTCCGTGGCGGCGGCGGGGCCCCGTACCCCGCCGACCCGGTAGCCCTCGGCCGTGCGGACCGACCCGGCGCGGTCGGAGAAGAGCACCGTCTCCCAGGACGCGAGCCCTTGCCGCGACACCTCGTCGAAGACCATCTGCGGGACGGAGAGGTGGAACATCGTGACGCCGTCGAAGGCGTAGACGGCGATCCGCAGGGGCGATCCAGGATCTGGCACGAATCCATCGTAACGATGCACATGTGCCAATGGCGGCGGGCGGCCCTGTCGGGGAAGGATCGACGAGTCGCCCCGGAGGCGACGTCCCCCGAACCCAGGAGCACGCAGACATGACCGCACCGCGCCGCGCCCTCGTCCTCGTCGACGTCCAGCAGGACTACTTCGGCGGGCCCCTCGAGATCCAGTTCCCGCCGCACACCGAGTCGTTGCCCCGGATCGCTGCGGCGATCGACGCCGCCGCTGCGGCAGGCATCCCGGTCGCCGCGGTCCAGCACACGGCGGGCGAGGGCGCTCCGGTGTTCGACCCCGGCGCTCCCGGCTTCCGGCTGCACCTCGAGGTCGAGAGCCGCCGGACGGACGCGTGGAAGTCGGTCGTGAAGCAGTACGGCACGGTCTTCGCCGGGACGGACCTGCTCGACTGGCTCCGCGAGCGCGAGGTCGACACCGTGACCCTCGTCGGCTACATGACCAACAACTGCATCCTCGCCTCTGCCGCCGAGGCCGAGACGCACGGCCTGGCCGCCGAGGTGCTCTCGGACGCGACCGGGGCGATCAACATCGCGAACGACGCCGGGTTCGCGGACGCGAAGACGGTGCACACCACGCTGCTGACGCTGCTCGCCTCGAACTTCGCCGCGGTCGCCGACACCGCCACCTGGTCGGACGCCGTCGCCACGGGCAACCCCCTGCCCAAGAGCGACCTCGGCACGTCCGCAGTGGTCGGCGCACAGCGCGCCACGGAGGGCTGAGCGCCGCGGCTCTCCTGGCTCCGGTCGCTCGGGACGACCCGCGCGACCGGAGCCGGAGCTCCGGCGTCAGGCGAGGTCGTTCTCCGCGAGCCAGTCGGCGGCGATGTCCTCGGGCGAGCGCTGGTCGACCGTCGACTCGACGTTGAGGGCGACCAGACCCTCGGGCGTGAGGGCCGCGCTGACCGGGTTGATGACGTCCGCGATCTCGTCGGCGATGTCCGCGTTCACGAGCGGCACGACGTTCGAGGCGAGGAACATGCCCTCGGGGTCCTCGAGGGTGACGAGGTTCTCCGTCTGGATGCGCGGGTCGGCGCTGAAGACGTTCGCGACGTTCACCGTGCCGGCCACGAGGTCTTGGACGGTCGTGTCGCCGGTGGCGACGAACGACACGTCGACGCCGTAGACGTCCTTGAGCCCCTGCGGGCCGTACGGGCGCTGCTCGAGCTCGGCCGGGCCGCCGACCGTGAGCGGCACGTCCATGCCGGCGAGGTCGGCGAGGCTCGTGAGGTCGTTGTCCGTGGCGAAGGCCTCGGTCACGTTGTAGGAGTCCTGGTCCGTCGCGGTCGACTGCTCCAGGACCGTGAGGCCCTCGGGCAGGGCTTCCTGGAGCGCGGCGTACACGTCCTCGGGGGACGTCGCCGTGGTCTCCGGGTCGAAGAACTGCAGGAGGTTGCCCGTGTACTCGGGGAAGAGGTGGACCTCGCCGCTCTCGAGCGCGGGCATGTAGGCGTCGCGCTGGCCGATCGAGAAGTTCCGCTCGACGGTGAAGCCCTCGGCCTCGAGCGCCTGCGCGTAGATCTCGGCGATGATCTCGTTCGAGTAGTAGGCCTGCGACCCGATGACGATCGTGTCGGAGGAGGCGCCGCCGTCGGACGTGGTGGTGTCCTCGTCGAGCGGGTCGGACCCGCCGCCGCAGGCGCTGAGCGTCAGGACGGCGGTCGCCGCCGCGGCGACGAGGGCGGCGGTGCGTCGTGTGGTGCGCATGTGTCTGCCTTTCTGAGGGCCGTCCCGTGGTCCGGGAGGTTCGGGGTGGGGCGGAGGTGTGCTGCGGCGGTACGGTTCCGTGGTCGCCGCGTGGTCAGGCGGTGGTCGGTTCGGGTGCCCGACGGCGTCGCCGTCGGGACGGTGCGTCCTCCTGCGGGCGACCGGCCGTCACCCCGCGCGGGACGACGATCCGCTGGAGGATCGCGAACAGCGCGTCGAGGACGACGGCCAGCACGACGATCACGAGCGCGGCGCCGAGGATCTGCGAGAAGTCGCGGACCTGGATGCCCTGGACGATGTAGAAGCCGAGCCCCCAGTTCCCGACGTAGCCCGCGAGCGTGACGGTCGCGACGACCTGGAGCGTCGCGGAGCGCAGGCCGCCGATGAGGAGCGGGAGGCCGAGCGGGACCTCTGCCTGGAAGAGCACCTGGCGGGAGGTCATGCCCACCGACCTCGCGCCGTCGACCACGCGCCGCTCCACGGCCTCGATGCCGGCGTACGCACCCGCGAGGATGGGCGGGATCGCGAGGAGGACGAACGCCGTCGTCGACGCGGCGACCTTGTGGGTGACGCCGAAGACCAGGACGAGGAGGAGGACCAGCCCGAACGACGGGACGGCGCGTGCGGCGCCGGACAGGGCGACCGCGACCTCCCGGCCCCGGCCGGTGTGGCCGATGAGCCATCCGGCGGGGACGGCGATCGCGGCGGCGATCAGCACGGAGACGAACGTGAACGCCAGGTGGGTCCAGATCGCCTCGGACAGGGGAAGAGCGCCGGTCTGCCGGTCCGGCGAGAAGATCCACGCGATCGCGTCGGAGAAGAGGTTCATGCGCGCACCTTCCGGGTCCAGG
The DNA here is from genome assembly GCF_059159975.1 of Cellulosimicrobium sp. BMG9.22. Classification (NCBI taxonomy): domain Bacteria; kingdom Bacillati; phylum Actinomycetota; class Actinomycetes; order Micrococcales; family Promicromonosporaceae; genus Cellulosimicrobium; species Cellulosimicrobium sp. BMG9.22. Next base: position 34,607 of record NZ_JBZGBY010000021.1, read on the forward strand.
GCAGCAGCACCCGGCCGGCGAGCACGAGCAGCCAGTCGACGACCAGCGCGATGACGACCACGGCGACGACGCCCGCGAGGATCTCCGCGACGATCTGGCGCTGGTAGCCGTTCGTGAAGAGGTAGCCGAGGTTGTCGATGCCGATGAGGATGCCGACGGTGGCGAGCGAGATGGTCGACACGGCCGTGACCCGCAGGCCGGCGAGGACCACCGGCCCCGCGAGGGGGAGGTCGACCTGCCAGAAGCGGCGCCACGGGCCGTAGCCGACGGCGAGGGCGGCCTGGCGGACCGTCGGGTCGACCGACGCGAGCGCATCGGCGACGAACCGCGTCATGATCGCGACGGCGTAGATCGTCAGGGCGACGACCAGGTTCACCTCGGACAGGAAGCTGATGCCCAGGAGCGGGGGGAGCAGGGCGAAGAGCGCGAGCGACGGGATCGTGTAGAGCAGGCCCACGAGCGTGAGCACGAGCCCGCGCGTGAGCCGGAACCGGAAGGCGAGCCAGCCCGCCGGGATCGACACGACGAGCCCGAGCACGATCGGCAGCACGCACTGGCGCAGGTGCTCGACCGTGAGCCGGCCGATGAGGTCGAGGTTGTCGAGTACCCAGGTCATGCGCCGCCCTCGACGGGGTCGTCGACCAGGACCCCCTGGGTGCGGCCCGCGGCGTCGACCAGCACGGTCCCGTGGTCCGTGCGCTTGGTGTGCAGCGCGCGGGCGCCGCGCTCGGCACCGATGAAGCTCGCGACGAACTCGTTCGCCGGGTTCTCGATGATCTCGCCCGGCGACCCGATCTGGGCGACCTGCGCGCCTTGCTCGAGGATCACGACCTGGTCGCCGAGGAGGAACGCCTCGTCGACGTCGTGCGTGACGAACACGACCGTCTTCTCGAGCTCCTGCTGCAGCCGGATCGTCTCCGTCTGGAGCTCGGCGCGCACGATCGGGTCGACGGCGCCGAACGGCTCGTCCATGAGCAGGATGTTCGGGTCGGCGGCGAGCGCGCGCGCCACGCCGACGCGTTGCTGCTGGCCACCGGAGAGCTGGCTCGGGTAGCGGTCGGCGAGCGCCCGGTCGAGGCCGACCGTGTCGAGCAGCTCGAGAACACGGTCCCGCGCCTGACGCCTCGGCGTGCCTTCGAGCCGGAGCACCGTCGCGACGTTGTCGACGACCTTGTGGTGCGGCAGGAGCCCACCGTTCTGCAGGACGTACCCGATGCTCCGGCGGAGCTGCACCGGGTCGCGGTCGAGGATGGAGCTGCCGTCGATCTCGATCGTTCCCGAGGTGGGCTCGACCATGCGGTTGATCATGCGAAGGAGCGTCGTCTTGCCGCTGCCCGACGACCCGACGAGGACGGTCGTGCGGTGGGGCGGGATCACGAGGTCGAAGTCCGCGACCGCGACCGTGCCGTCCGGGTACGTCTTGGTGACCGATCGGAACTCGATCATGCGGCGCTGCCTCCCGACAGTCGGTGAACCGGCCTCCTACCCGACCACGACCGCGTCCGGCCTGGCAAGCGCAATGCCGTGCGTCCCCCAGACCGTACGACGAACCACCGACACGTCGCACTCGCACCGGTGCGTGCGTTTCGCGCGAAGAGGTCGATTCGCGTCCATCCGCCACGTACCGATGAGTCGGCGTGCCGGCAGGTATCTACCCCCTGAGCGCCGACGCACCACGAGGGTCCCGGCGTGCCGACGGGCTGCGGAGGAGGAGAGATGCTGGATGTGGAGCACCCGAGGACGGTGACGCGGCGGTGGTGGGCGCTGGCCGTGGTGTGCATGGCGATGTTCATGGGGGTGCTCGACTCGACGAGCGTGTACGCGGCGCTCCCGGAGATCGCCGTCGACCTCGGCTTCGCGCCTGCCGAGGTGCAGTGGGTGGTCACGGCCTACGGGGTGGCGATCGGTGGCCTGCTGCTGCTGGGCGGGCGGCTGGCCGACCTCCTGGGTCGGCGGATGGTGTTCATGGCCGCGGTGGGGGTGTTCGCCGTGTCGTCGGTGGTGTGCGGCCTGGCCTGGTCGAGCGAGGTGCTGATCGCCGCCCGCGTGCTCCAGGGGATCGGCGCGGCGGTGATGACGCCGGCGGGGCTGTCCATCCTCATGAACGTCTTCCCCGACGGCCCCGATCGCCACAGGGCTCTGGGGATCTGGGGAGGGCTCGGCGGGGTCGGCGCGTCGGCCGGGCTCCTGCTGGGTGGTGTGCTGACCGACGGGCCGGGATGGGCGTGGATCTTCCTCACGAACGTCCCCGTCTGCCTGGCGGTGCTGTCGCTCTGCCCGGTGCTGCTGCCCGAGGGCGCTGCGCACGGGAGACGGCGGCCGGACGTCGCGGGTGCGGTCACGATCACCGCCGCGCTGACGCTCGTGCTCCTGGCGCTGTTCCGGGTCGCCGAGGAAGGGCCGGACCTCGCCGTGCTGGCGCTCGGTGCGGGTGCCGTGGTGTCGGCAGTGGCGTTCGTCGTCGTCGAGCGCCGCAGCCCGGCGCCCCTGGTGCCCCTGCGGATCCTCGCCTCGCGCACCCGGACCGGTGGCAACCTCGTGGTCGTGGTCGCGGGCATCGCGGTCGACGGGCTCCTGATCGTCGTGACCCTCTTCGCGCAGCAGGTCCTGGGGTTCTCCGCGATCCAGTTCGGGCTGACGACGGCGACCATGACCGTCGCCTCCGTGCTCGCGGTGATGGTCGGGCAGCACCTGGTCACCCGCTCGGGGTTCCGGCTCGTGGCCACCGCCGGGCTGAGCCTGCTCGCGGTCGCCTGCGTGCTGCTGAGCCGGCTCTCGCCGGCGGGTGTGCCGGTGGACCTGCTGCCGGGGCTCACGGTCTTCGGGGCCGGCCTGGGTGCGGCCTTCGTCGCGGGCCAGATCGCCGCGCTGGCCGGGGCCGGCGAGCGCGACGCCGGGCTGGCGGCGGGCCTGGAGGAGACGTCGTTCGCTATCGGGACGACGACGGGTGCCGCGCTCGCCTCGGCGATCGCCGTGGGCTACGCCACACGGCGCTCCGCCGGTCCGCCGTCGGTCTCCGCGCTGACCGAGGGGTTCGAGCTCGCCCTGCTGGCCCTGGCCGGCGTGGCGGCACTGGGTGCGGTGCTGGCGGGGGTCCTGCTCCGCGACGCGCGGGCAGGAGCGCGCTGACGTGAGGGAGGCAGACGACGACTTCGAACGCCGGACGCGGCCGTACCGGCCCGAGCTGCTCGCCCACGGCTATCGGATGCTCGGCTCGATCCACGACGCCGAGGACGCCGTCCAGGAGACCTACCTGAACGCCTGGCGTGGCTACGCGCGCTTCGAGGAACGGTCGTCGATCCGGACGTGGCTGTACCGGATCGCGACCAACGCCTGCCTGCGCTCCCTCGAGAACCGCGGGCGCCGAGCGCTCCCCACCGGGCTCGGCGGCCCCGCTCACGACCCCGCCGCCCGGCTGGACGAACGGCCCGAGCTGCCCTGGCTGGAGCCTCTCCCCGACGCCGTCCTCGGGGAAGGCTCCGGCGGTGCCGACGACCCGCTCGCCACCGTCGCGCGGCGCCAGAGCGTGCGGCTGGCCTTCGTCGCCGCGCTCCAGCTCCTGCCTCCCCGCGAACGCGCCGTCCTCGTGCTGCGCGAGGTGCTGGCGTTCAGCGCCGCCGAGGTCGCCGGGATGCTCGGCGTCACCCCCGCCGCGGTGAACAGCCTGCTGCAGCGTGCGCGCGCCAGGATCGCCCGGGTGCGGCCCGATGAGCGCGAGCTCGCAGAACCGGGCTCGCCCGAGGAGCGCGGGATCCTCGACCGCTACGTCACGTCGATGCACGCCCTCGACGTCGACGGCCTCGTCGCGGCGCTGACCTCCGACGCGGTCTGGGAGATGCCTCCCTATCCGGCCTGGTTCGAGGGTGCCGACACGATCGGGCGGATGGTCGCCGCGCAGAGCCCCGCACGGCGGCCTGGCGACCACCTGCTCGTCCCCGCTGCGGCCAACGGGCAGCCGGCCTTCGGGCTCTACCTGCCCGACGAGCACGGCACGCACCGCGCCTTCAGCCTGCAGGTGCTCACGGTCGCCCCGACGGGGATCTCCCACGTCGTCGCCTTCTTCGACGTCCGCCTCTTCGCCCTGTCCGGCCTCCCGGAGGTCGCGCCGCAGGGGTGGGTCGCGGCGGCGCGCGAGCGCGCGTGACGGTGCGCCGGACGGCGGACCGGTTCGACGAGGACTCCGGACGCCGCAGATGCGAACGAGGCCCGACTCTCGACCGAGGAGTCTCCTCGGCCGAGGCCCGGGCCTCGTTCGTTCGGGGTGAGTAACGGGACTTGAACCCGCGACCCCCTGGACCACAACCAGGTGCTCTACCAGCTGAGCTATACCCACCATCGGCCGGAAGGCGGATCACCGGCCGTCGAAAAGTGTACCCGGTCCGCGGGGTGCTCCCGCACGGCTTTCTCGGCTCAGGGCTCCGTCGTGCCTGTGACGGTGGCCACCGACGCGTCGTCGGCCGTGCGGGCGGCGTCGACCGCCACATCCGCGGGGCGGGTCCGGCCGCGCGTGACGCTCGTCGCGACGACGTTCTCCGCGATGGCCTTCGCGGTCTTCGAGTCCGGTCCCGGCTGCGGCACGAACACCGCCTCGCGGTAGTAGCGCAGCTCGTCGATGCTCTCGAGGATGTCGGCGAGCGCGCGGTGGCCGCCGTGCTTCTCGGGGGAGGAGAAGTACGCACGCGGGTACCACCGGCGTGAGAGCTCCTTGACCGACGACACGTCGATGATGCGGTAGTGCAGGTGGCCCATGAGGGCGGGCATGTCACGGTCGAGGAAGCCCTTGTCGGTGCCGACCGAGTTGCCTGCGAGCGGCGCCCGCCCGGCCTCGGGGACCCAGGCGCGCACGTACTCGAGGACGCGCTGCTCGGCCTCGGCGAGCGTGAGGCCGCCGTCGAGCTCGTCGAGGAGCCCGGAGGTCGTGTGCATCTCGCGGACGAAGTCGCCCATCTGCTCCAGCGCGGCAGCGGGCGGCCGGACGAGGACGTCGACCCCCTCGCCGAGCACGTTGAGCTCGGAGTCGGTCACGACGGCGGCGACCTCGACCAGGGCGTCGGCGCCGAGGTCGAGACCGGTCATCTCGCAGTCGATCCACACGATGCGTTCGTTGGCGTTCACAGGGCTCACGCGCACAGCCTAGTCGTGGCGACCAGCGGGACCGGTGGGCACCCGCACGACGAAGGCCCCGGTCGTCCGGTCCACGTGGGTCCGGACGTCCGAGGCCTTCGGCGAGGTGAGCCGCCGCCTGACGAGGAGGGTCCTCGGGGCGAGCGGTCGGTGCGCGTCATGCGGTGCGACGCGGCAGGCGGGCCTGCCGGGTGTGCACCGGGACGCGGGTCGTGGTGCGGCGCAGCTGCTCTCGGCGCAGGGTCTGCTCCTGCAGCTGCTCGCGACGGCTGAGGGCCGCCACGTCGTACGTGATCAAGGGATGCATGGTTCTGCTCTCGTGACGCTGGAACGCTGGGTCTGGCCGGACCCTCCACCGCCCGGTACGGACCGGACGGACGTCACCGCGGTGTGTGCTCACACAACCACGTGAGCCCCGTGGGGCGCACCGTTATTTCGCCACGAGCGTCCGCGGGCTGCGCCCGGGGGTCGCCGACGTCGGGCGGTCACCCTGCGCCGTCGGCCCACCGTGCATAGCCTCCGGGGATGGAGGGCGAGGGGCCGGGCGCGCGCCGGCGGACGACGGGCGGGCCACCGAGGGGCGCGGGGGAGGGCGGGCAAGAGGTGGCGACGCCTCGCTCGGTCCTCGCGAGCGTGTGGCCCGGAGTCGTCCTCGTCGTCGCCGGCGCCCTGGGGTTCCTGCTGCTGCTCGACGCCGTCCGTGACCAGGACGAGCTGTGGCTGCTCGACGAGCCGTTGCTCGACTGGTTGGTCGCGCACCGCACGCCGTTCGCGACGGCGGTCCTCACGGTTGTCACGACGCTGTTCGGCCCCTACGTCCTGCCCGTGCTCGTCGCGGTCGGATGCGTGGTGTGGGCGCGGCGCACCGGCACGTGGTGGGAACCGGGCCTGCTCGCTGGCGCGATGGTCCTCTCGACGCTCGTCTCGACCGTGCTCAAGGCGGTGATCGCGCGGCCGCGCCCGCCGGACGCGTCGATGGTCGTGGCGGGCGTCGAGCGGTCGTTCTCGTTCCCGTCCGGCCACACGATCGGCGCCGCCACGCTCGTGCTCGTCGGCGGGTACCTCGTGTGGCACCGGCACCACGACGCGCGCGTGGTCGTGGTGTGGCTGGCGGCGTCCGTGCTGGTCGTCGGGACCGTCGCGCTGAGCCGGCTGTACCTCGGTTACCACTTCCTCACCGACGTCCTCGCGGGGCTCTCCCTCGCGGTCGCGGTGCTGGGCGTCGTGGTCGTGGTGAACCGGCTCCACGACCGCGCGGCGCCCGACCCGGCGGCCCGGGGGACCGCCGTCGATCAACGCTAAAGAAGTATTGCGCAAGATATCTTTCGTGAACTAGCCTGTCCGGCATGAGCACGCCGACCGACCCTCGCGCCGCCGACCCGGGCGGCCCCGCTGCGCCCGGCCCCGCTGCGTCGTCGCACCCCGTCCCGCGTGGTCCGCGGGCCGAGCCCGGACAGGTCGTCGCGACCGACCCTGCGAGCATCCGGGCCCTGGCCCACCCGCTGCGGCTGCGGATCCTCGCGCTGCTCGACGACGAGGGTGAGGTCACCGCGACGCGCTGCGCCGAGGCCACGGGCGAATCCGTCGCGAGCTGCTCCTTCCACCTGCGCATGCTCGCCAAGTACGGGTACGTCGAGCCCGCGGAGCGGCGCGGCAAGGAGCGGCCGTGGCGCTCCGTCGGGCGAGGGCGGCAGACGAGGTTCGACCCCGACGTCCCGGAGTCGCTGCACGCCGCGGGCGCGGTCGCGAGCCTCATGCTCGACCAGGAAGCCGCGCGCCTGCGCGCGTGGATCGCCGGTGCCCCCGCCGACGACCCGCAGTGGCTCCTCGCCTCGACGATGACCGGGGCGTCGTTCTACGCGACACGTGCGGAGCTCGACGCGCTCGCCCGCGAGGTCGAGGCGCTCACCGACCGCTTCAGAGGGCGTTGGGACGACCCGTCGCTCCGCCCCCCGGGCGCACGTCGCGCACGCCTTTTCTCCGTCGTCAACGCCGACCGCCCGGAGGACCCCCGATGAGCGCGCCCCCCGAGCCGACCGCCGTCGTCCCGGCAGCTCCCGGTGACGTCGGCGTCACGTCGGGTGGCACGCTGCCCGCGACGGACCCCCGCACGGCCTTGCGCGCGCGCCCGTTCCGGCTCCTGTCGGTCGCCTGGGCGTTCACGAACTTCGCCGACTCGGTCCTGGCGATCATCCTCGCCGTGTGGGTCAAGGACCTCACGGGCTCGGGCGGCGCCGCCGGGCTGGTGTTCGCGGCGCTCGGCCTGCCCGCGCTCACGTCACCGTTCCTCGGTCAGCTCGCGGACCGGGTGTCCCGGCGTCGGATGCTCGTCGTGACGTACCTCGTCGGCGCGCTCAGCCTCCTGGCCCTCCTCGCGGTCCGCGGCCCCGAGCAGGTCTGGCTCGTGTTCGTCGTGACCGTGGTCTACTCGGGCGTCGGGTTCGCGACCGCCGCGGCGCAGGCGGGCCTGGTCCGGGACATGCTCCCGGACGAGGCGATCGCCCCCGCGAACGGTCGGCTCACGACGATCGACCAGGTCTTCCGTCTCCTCATGCCGGTCGTCGGCGCAGGTGCCTACGCTCTTGCCGGCGCGTGGCCGCTGGTGGTCGCGGCCTCGGTCGCGTTCGCCGTCGCCGCGGCGGTGATGGGTCGCGTCCGGCTCGTCGAGACGCCGCCGACACCGGCTGCCGAGCGCGAGCCCTACCTGGCCGAGATGCTGGCGGGCTTCCGCCACCTGGGGCGCACCGCGCCGCTCGGCGTGCTCACCGTGGCCATGCTCGTCGCGTTCGCCGGCGTCGGGCTGCTCAACGCTGTCAGCCTGGCGATCATCGAGAACGGGCTCGGGCTGCCGCCCGCCCTCCTGGGGCCCATCTCGTCGGTGCAGGCGTTCACCGCGATCGTCGCGGGGCTCACGGCGAGCAGGCTCATCGCGCGGTGGGGCGCGCAGCGCGTGGTCGCCCTGGGCCTGCTCGTCCTCGCCGTCGGGGTCGTGCCGACGACGGGGCACAGCGTCGTCGCGATCGTCCTCGGGCTGGGCGCCGTCGGGCTCGGCGCCACGTGGTCGATCGTCGGGTTCGTCACCGAGCGTCAGCTGCGCACGCCCTCCACCCTCCAGGGCCGCGTGTCCGCGGCGAGCCTCCTGCTCGTCAACGTCCCGCAGCTGGTCCTCACCGTGGTCGGTGCGGCGCTCCTGGGCGTCGTCGACTACCGCGTGCTCCTCGCCGCGACGGTCGTCGGCATCCTCGCCGCCGCCGCCGTCTCGCTCCGCGGCCATCGCGCCGCCACCCCGCCGAGGTAGAGCCATGGTCTGCCGAGGTAGAGCCCTGGTCATGACCAGGGCTCTACCTCGGCAGACCGCGCCTCTACCTCGGCACGATTGGTGTCAGTCGTCGAGGCCGCGGGCGCGCAGCGCGTCGCCGAGGGCGTCGGCCTGGCGCAGCGCGCCGACGACGAGCGGGACGGCGTACGCGCGCACGTCGTGATCGCGGCCCCGCGCGCGGCACGCGTCGCGCACGCGCTGCGCGAGCGCCGCGACCACGGGCACGCAGCGCACGGCGAGCGACAGGACCAGGGCGACGCGTTCGACGTCGACCCCCACGTGGCGCAGCGGCTGCAGGCCTCGCTCGATCGCCGCCAGGACGGCGGTGGTGCGGGTCGTGAGCAGCACGAGGCCGGCGAGCGCGACGAGCGCGACGAGCCGCGTCGTCACCGCCAGCGCCGGCCCCGGCCCGACCGTGAGCCACTGCACCGCGAGCAGCACCGGCACGACGAGTCGCAGCGGCCGCACCTGCTGCCATGCGGCTCGCCACCCCACGCCCGCGAGCAGGTAGAGCGCCGCGACCACGAGCACGACGACGCCGACCGCGACCGGGGTCGAGAGCAGGAGCACCACGGCGGAGATGATCGCGAGGCCGACGAGCTTGGCCCCGGCCGGCGTGCGGTGCAGCACCGAGTCGCCGGGCCGGAACGCGCCCGGCGTCACCGGACGCCGTCCTCGACCAGCCGGCGGTAGTGCGCGACGGCGGCCGCCGGCTCGTCGTCCGCGACGACCCGACCGCCGTCGACCACGAGGACGCGGTCCGTCGCGTCCATGAGCGACAGGTCGTGCGAGACGAGGACGACCTGCTGGGGGAGCGACGCCAGCTCCGCGGCGAAGCGGCGCGTGTTGCGCAGGTCGAGGAGGGTCGTCGGCTCGTCGGCGACGACGAGGCGCGGGCCGGCGGCTAGCACCGACGTGAGCGCGAGGAGCTGCTTCTGCCCGCCCGAGAGGAGGTGCGCCGGGTGGTCGGCGTGGTCGGCCAGCCCGCGCGCGGCGAGCGCGTCGTGCACGACGGCGGCGCGCTCGCCCGCGGGCACGTGCCGCAGGGAGTACGCGACATCCTCGGCGACCGTCGGCATGACGATCTGGGCGTCGGGGTCGGTGAACACGAACCCGACCCGCCGCCGGACCGCGGGGCCGTCGCGGCGCGTGTCGAGGCCGTCGACGAGGACCCGGCCCGCGGTCGGCAGCACGAGGCCGTTGAGGAGCCGTGCGAGCGTGCTCTTGCCCGAGCCGTTCGCCCCGACGATCCCGACCCGGTGCTCGCGCAGCTCGAGGTCGACGCCGCGCAGCACGTCGCGCTCTCCCAGGCGCACGTGCACGTCCTCGAGGCGCACCACGCAACCGTGGTCGACGTCGTCGGTCACCGGCGAGCGCCGCCACCATCTCCCTCCGCCCGCATCGCGGCTCATCGCACGACCTCGACCAGCACCGCGACGCCCTGTCCGCCCCCGACGGCCGCGGTCGCCAGCCCGAGCGTCCCCGCCGGCGCGCCGGCTCGGACGAGCCGGGAGAACAGCCGCACGACGCTGACCGCGCCGCTCGCGCCCCACGGGTGCCCGAGCGCGAGCGCCCCGCCGTCCGCGCACACCCGGGCGTCGTCGCGCGAACCGGCCGCGAGGGGGTCCAGGCCGAGCGCGTCGGTGACCGCGAGGACCTGCGCGGCGAACGCCTCGACGACCTCGACCGCCGCGACGTCGTCGAGGCGCGCACCGGCACGGTCGAGCACGGCCCGGACCGCGGGGACAGGCCCCCAGCCCGGCAGCGCCGGGTCGCAGCCGACGGTCGCCGACGCGACGACCCGCAGCCCCGGCGCGCCGAGCCTCAGCCGCACCGACTCGGGCACGACCGCGACGACCGCCGCGCCGTCGCTCACCGGGCTCGCCGTCGCCGCCGTGACGGTGCCGGCGGGTGAGAACGCGGGGGAGAGGCGCGCGAGGACCGTCGGGTCGAGGCGGCGCGCGCGCTCGTCCCGGCCGAGCGCGGACCCCGCGGCCCCGACTCGGACGGACTCCGCGTGGAACCGCCCGGCCGCGTGCGCCGAGAGCGCGCGCGCGTGGCTGCGCGACGCGTACGCCTCCTGGCGCTCGCGCGTCACGCCGCGCTGACGTGCGAGCTCGTCGGCGGCGGCTCCCATGCCCGGGTCCGCCCACGGCGTCGGCGCGAACGCCGCGCGCGCGTAGCCGACGTCGCCCCACGGCGTGCGGTGGGCGCGCGCGGGGGCCCGCGACGCGCTCTCGGTCCCGCCCGCGAGGACGAGGCCCGCCTCGCCCGCGCGCACCTGCTGCGTGGCCAGGAGCACGGCGGCGAGCCCGGACGCGCACTGCCGGTCGACGGTGAGCCCCGGGACGGCGACCCCGGCACCGGCGGCGAGCGCGGCGACGCGCGCGACGTTGCCGCCGGGTCCGGTGCAGGAGCCGAGCACGACGTCCGCGACGGGAGCCTCGGTGCCGAGGGACCGTGCGTCGCCCAGCGTCGCGCCGAGCACCGCGGCAGCGAGGTCGACCTCGGTCAGCGCCCGGTGCCCGTGCCCCGCCGTGCCGATCCACGTGCGGCGCGCGGCCACGACGACGGGCGCCGTCGCCCCCGGGAGCCCCGGGCTCATCGCAGCGGCTCCAGCCCGGCGCCCGCGGGGTCGGTCCCGCCCAGGGCCTCGCTCAGCGCGCCGCGCGCCGGCTTGCCCGACGGCGTGCGGGGCAGCGCGCGCGTGCCGTACCAGCGGCGCGGTCGTTGGGCGGGCGCGAGCGCCGAGCGGGCGACGCGCTCGAGGTGCGCGCGCAGCCCTGGCCGGTCGTCGCCCTCCACGACGGCCGTCACGACGGCCCCGAACCGGCGGTGCGCGGTCCCGAGCACGACGACGTCCCGCACCCCCGGCACGGCGCGCAGCACGACCTCGACGTCCTCGGGCACGACCGTCGCACCACCGGTGAGGATCGCGCCGTCGCCGCGACCGCGCAGCACGAGCCGCGCCGCCGGGACGTCGAGCGGGTCGGCGAGGTCGCCGACGGTGCACCACGCGCCGTCGCGCCGCAGCGGGCCGGTGGCACGGGCGAGGTAGCCGCCTGAGACCCACGGCGAGCGCACCCAGACCTCCCCGACGCTCGCGGCCGGGACGGGCCGCACGTCGAGGTCGACGCCGGGGAACGCGCGCAGACCGGTGCCGTCCGGGTCGTACGCGACGAACGACAGCTCGACCGCGCCGTAGTACGCGAGCACCGCGATCCCGTGCCGGGCAGCGCGGGCCCGTGCCGTCGGGGAGAGCGACGCACCGCCGACGACCGCGCGCCGCAGCCGGGACGGCGCCCCCGCCGTGACGGCGTCGAGCACGTCGTCGAGGACCTGGGGCACGAGGTGCACGACGTCGCAGCTCGCGAGCGCCGTCGTCGTCGCGGCCGGCGTGCGCGTGAGGTAGGCGCACGCGCCGGCCGCGAGGGTGTGCACCGCGGCGAAGCAGTACAGCGACGACGCGAGCGGCCCCGGGACGAGCACCGTGTCGCTCGCGCGCAGTCCGACGAGCCGCGTGACGTCGTCGAACGACCCGGCCCAGGACGCGCGCGTGCGCACGACCGCGCGCGGCCGGCCGGTGCTGCCCGACGAGAAGCCGGCCCACGCGAGATCGTCGGGCGCTGCCTCGTGCGCTGCCCCGTGGGCAACCTCACGCGCAGCCTCGCGACCCGCGCCCCCCTGCGGGGCGGGTCCCGTCGCGGTGCCCGTCGCGATGTCCACCGAGGCGCCCCTCCCGCTGGTCGGAGCCGCTCCGCCGGTCCCGCGCGGCAGCGGGACCTCGACGAACGTGCGCGGCGCGAGCGTGCGCAGCACCTCGGCGCGGTGCGCGCGGGGCCAGGCCGGGTCGCACACGAGCGGCGTCGCCCCGAGGTGGTCGGCCGCAAGCACGGCCGTGAGCAGGTCCAGCGGGTCCGGCAGCGACACGGCGACCAGGTCGCCGGGCCGCGTGCCCGTCGCGGCGAGGTGCGTCGCGCCCGCGCGCACGTCGGCGGCGAGCGCCGCGTACGTGCGCGACCTCTCGGGCGTGCGCAGGGCGAGGCGGTCGCGCGTCGCCGGGTCGGCGGCGTGCGTCAGGACCTGGTGGGCGACGGGCACGCGGACACTCTCCCAGGTGTCAGGAGCGGGCGCGCCGGTCGGCCGCGGAGCGGCCCGAGGTGCGAGCGGCGGGGTACGCGCGCACCACCCCGACGGTGATCGCCGCCGCGGCGACGGCCTTGAGGACGTCCCCCGGCAGGAACGCGAGCGAGAGCTGCGCCGTCGTCGCGAGCGGCACGCCCGTGACGACGGACTGCACCGGGACGCCGAACGCGTAGACGACCGCGACGCCGCCCACGAGGCACGCGACCAGCACGCCCAGGAACGTCACCCGCCGCAGCCGGTCGACGAGCCAACCGACGACCGCCGCGCCCGCGAGGAACCCGAACAGGTACCCGGCGGACGGGCCCACGAACGTCCCGAGGCCGCCGCGTCCGCCCGCGAGGACCGGGAGCCCGGCCGCCGCGAGCGCGAGGAAGGTCGCGACGGCGAGCGTGCCGCGCCACGCGCCGAGGATCGCCCCGGCGAGCATCACGCCGAGGGTCTGGAGCGTGATCGGAACCGCGTTGCCGAAGAGCGGGACCGACCCGGGCATCCCGAGAACGGCGAGGAGCGCGGCGAACGTCGCGATCCGTGCGGCGTCCGCGGCGTCGAGCACGAAGCGGGTCCGCGGGGGCACGGCGGGCGCGCCGTCGGTGGCGGTCGTCGCGGGGCTGGCGGTGGGCGCGGGGCGGGCGGGCGCTGAGTCGGTCATGGCGGCTCCTGTGCTCGGGACGTGCCTCCGGCGTGCGCGGTGGCACGTCCACTCTCCCGGGGCAGGGAGGCGGACGCCGACGGCGGCAGGGACCAGGGGAACGCCCGTCCGTGCACGGATCGCACAAGCCGTTGGAGGGTTCCTCCACACGGGTGCGTCCGGGACGGGACGTCGTCGGTGGATCCCCACAACGGGGTTGCCGCAGCCTCGTCCCACGTCCCCGCGGGGTCTTGGCACTCGACGGCGGAGAGTGCTAGAACAGGTGGTGTAGCCGCCCCGCGAGGCGCCTGCTTCGTGGGAGCACCGACCGGCCCCGGACGGTCCGGGGTCGACCGACGAGGAGGTGAGAGGTGTGGCTGCGATGATCGACCCGTTCACGAGCACCTTCGACGCGATGGACCGCCTGGTCGGGCAGCTCGCGTCCGGCGCGCGCGCGTCGGCGTCGTCGAGCTGGATGCCCATCGACCTGTTCCGCGCGGGGGACCACTACGTCCTGACGATGGACCTCCCCGGCGTGGACCCGGGCACCATCGACGTCTCCGTCGAGGACCGCACCCTGACGATCCGCGCCGAGCGCAGCGCGCGCACCGACCCGGACGTCCAGTGGCTGGCGCGCGAGCGTTCGTCCGGCACGTACGCGCGGCAGCTCACGGTCGGCCGGGGCCTGGCGCTCGACAGCATCTCGGCGTCCTACGAGGACGGGGTCCTGTCCCTGACGATCCCCGTGGCCGAGGAGGCCCGGCCCCGCCGGATCGAGGTCGCGCACCGCGCGGGCGGCGGCGCGACGCAGATCACGGCGGAGGCTGCGCACGGCCAGGAGCAGAGCGCGTCCGACGCCGAGCGCCGCACGGTCGAGGGCTGAGCCCGCTCAGACCTCGCCCGGGAGCGCCTTGCGCACGACGAGGCGCGTCCACGCCCCGAGGTAGATCCGGTCCCCGTCGGCCAGCTCACGCCGCTGGCCGGCGGGGATCGGGTCCGTCGGGACGGCCTCGCCGGCCGGGCTCACGTACGTCCCGTTCGACGACTGCAGGTCCTCGACCCACCAGCGCTGGCCGTCCGTGCTGAGCTGGCAGTGCCGTCGTGACACGCCGGTGTCGGCGCCGCAGTCGACCTGCGGGTGGATGCCGCGCGACACCGAGGGGCGCCCGACGAGCACGCTGCGCTCGCGCAGGACCACCAGGCCGGGCAGCCCCGCAGAGGGCATCGGGTCCTCGGGCTGCTGCGCTGTGTACCAGTCGGGGTCGATCCAGATCTCCACGACCCACTGGTCCGGCCCCGGGACGGGCGGTGTCGGCAGCCCGCTGCCCGACGGCGCGGCCACGGCCGGTTCGGTCGTCGCGCCCGGGTCCGTGCCCGCCGCGGGCAGGGGAGGCGGCGTGGCGGCGGAACCGGCCGACGCCCCGGGCTCGGACGGCGGGGTGGCCGTCGAGCCGGGTGCCGGGTCCGGGCCGGGACCACCCGCGGGTGCGGGGGCGGGGCGCGACGGCGGGTCGAGCGAGAGCGCGGACGGCGGCTCGACCGGGTCGGGCAGCGCCCCCGTCGTGAAGTCGTACCCGCAGTTCTCGCAGAACAGCGCGCCGTCCGGCGCCGGGAAGTCGCAGTTCGGGCAGGTCGTGGGGGCGGCTGCGGTCGCCGCCCCGGGGGACGGCGTCGAGCCGCTCGCCGGCGACGCGACCGCGGCGGCCGACGAAGCGGCCCCCATCGGCTCGCCGCACACGTCGCAGTAGTCGGTGGACTGCGAGGGGTGCCCGTTGGGGCAGACGACGGCGCTCACCGGCGGACCCGCGTGGTCTTCGTCGACGCGGTGTCGAGCGCCATCTCGTCGAGGGTCGACGCGTTGCGCTTGAGCCGCACGGTCCCGTGCTCCTCGTCGTCGATCTCGACGACCTTGCGCAGGCGGGACGTCGCCTCGTCGTTGCCCGTCTGCTGCGCGAGCTGGACCGCGCGGCCGAGCTTGACGGTGGCCGTCGCCTCGTCGCCCGACGCCTTGGCGGCGAGCCCTTCCTGGATCGCGGCAGCGAGCTCGGTCTGGCCCGTGTAGTGCGCGACCTCGGGGTTGATGCGCGTCGTGAGCGACTCGTCGTCGGACCACTTGGCCTTGACGAGGCCCGACGAGACGACCTCTCCGTTCACCGCGAGCTGGACGCGTGCCGCGAGCTGCTCCGAGCCGACCGGCTTCGACGCGACGCGCACGGACACGTGGTAGTCGCGCGACTCGTCGCCCCACGAACCGGTCGGGTAGGCGCCGGTCAGCGGGTTGACCTCGGCACGACGGTTCGTGAGGTCCTCGACGGTCGGCGCGACCTGCCGGACGAACAGCACCTGGGAGCCCTGCGGGGTCCACACCCGGAGGTCGGCCGACGCGACCCCGCGCGCCATCGATGCCTGCATGAGCTTCTCGAAGTCGGCGGCGATCTCGCCGGGGTCGGCGATGAGGTCGACGGTGCCGAGGAGCGCGGTCGAGATCTCGCGCAGCTCGTCGACCTGCCAGCGCGTCCCCACGCCGCGGGCGTCGCACTGGAAGTGGCCCGTCACGTCGCGCACCGCCGCGGAGAGGTTCCCGCGCGGCTCCGACTCGTTCTTGCCGTCCGTGAGGAGGATCGCGTGGCGCTGCGTCGCCTGCGGCACGGTCTCGAAGAGCTGGTCCGCGAGGCGCAGCCACGTGCTCATCGCCGTGCCGCCGCCCGGCGCCATCATCGAGATCGCGCGTTTCGCCTCGGCGCGCGCGCCCGGCTCCATCTGCACCATCGCCATGCGGGCGTTCGGGTACGGGAAGGCGCGGTTCGCGACGTGCGAGCCGCCGACGATCGCGAACCAGGTGCCGTCGTTGATCTGGTCGACCGCGACCTGCGCCGCGTGCTTCGCCGCCTCCATGTTGCGGCCCGACATCGAGCCGGACGTGTCGACCATGATGATCTCGGCGACCCCGCCCGCCGAACCGCCGCCGCCCGCGCTGCCCGCCCCGGTGCACGTCACCGTGACGATCGCGTGGACGTCCGTCGCGCCCTCGGACAGGAACTCGTTCTGGTAGACCTCGGCGGCGAACTCGGCCATGGGGGCTCCTTCGGTGATGCGGTGATCCGGAGAGGTTATCGGGTCTGCGAGGGTGGGGTCGGGTCAGGGGAGGAAGCGGGCGAGCGTCGCGGTGATGTTGTCCCGGCCGCCCTGGGCGTTCGCCCAGTCGACGAGCGCCCCGGAGATCTCCTGGGGGTCGTCCCCGACGTCGCCCTGCGTCGCGTGGAGCAGGGCGGCGAGGTCGGCCGCGGGCGAGCAGTAGTTCCAGAGCCCGTCCGAGCAGACGAGCACCCAGCCCGCGCGGTCAGGGAGCGTGGCGGCCGTCCGGGCGACGGGGTCCGGGGCGTCCGGGCCGAGCCAGCGCGTGATGGCGTGCGCCTGGGGCGAGGTCTCGGCCTGCGCGCGCGGGATGCCCTGCGCCATCATCTCCTGCGCCCACGAGTCGTCGACGCTGAGCTGGTGCGCCTCGCCGTCGTCGGGGATCCAGTACGCGCGCGAGTCGCCGACCCAGCCCACCACGACGAGCGGGCCGTCCACGACGGCCGCGACGAACGTGCACGACGGCGGGTTCTCGCGGTCGGCCATCGCCCCGACGGTCGCGAGGATCGCGTCCTGCGCCGCGCGCGACGCGTCGGCGATCCGCGCCGACCAGACGCCCATGCGGGCCGTCGGCTCGCCCTCGACGGGGGTCGTGCCGGCAGGGGCACCCGCGACGAGCACGTCGCGCGCCGCCTTGGCTGCCGCGAGGCTCGCGACGTCGGAGTCCGGGGCCGACGAGACGCCGTCGCACACGACGAGCGCCGCGAAGGCGCGCGCGTCGGACGCGGAGGGCCCGGCGGCGAGCGCCATCGCGTCCTCGTTGCGCACGTGGCGCACCCCGCGGTCGCACACGCCCCCGACCCAGGGCGCGGGCCGCTCGGCCCAGTGGTCACGCTCGGACGCCGCGGGCTCGCCGCACTCGGTGCAGTACCCGTCCTCGGCCACGCGCCCACCGCACCTGACGCACGGGCGGACCGCCGGGGCCGCGCCCTCCGCGTCCGACGGGTCCGACGCAGCCGGGACGCCCGCGGAGTCCTCGGGGAGCCCGGGTGCGAGGCCGGCCGCCGGAGGTTCCGGGTCGGGGTCGGTGAGCACCGCGAGCGGAGTGCCGCACGCCTCGCAGAAGCGCGCGCCGTCGGGCGACGGCTCGCCGCACGCCGGGCACGCGAGCACGCCGGGCGTGCCTGCCGTCGTCGGGGCGTCGCTCATCGGACCGTCCACCGTCGCACCTCGTTCGCTCGGTCGACGAGCGTGATCCGCTCGTCGCGTGACTCCGTGAGCGACGCGAGCTCGCGGTACGCGCCCTCGAGCGCGTCGCGCAGCGCGGGCTCGTCCGCGGGGACGTTCGCGATGCGGGTCGTCGGCTGGGGCCCCGAGGCCGACACGGTCTCGAGCGCCGAGCGCAGCACCCCGACGGCGAGCTCGGCGCGCTCGCGCGGGGCGATGGTCACCGTCTGGACGCTGGCCATCGCGTCCGCGAGGGCGGGCAGGCCGCGACCGGACTCGGCCAGCAGGTGGGCGCGCAGGATGCGCGACTCCACGTAGGACGAGCGCGTGGACGTCACGAGGTCGAGCGCGTGCAGCGCCCCGTCGAGGTCTCCGCGCCCCTCGCGCACGCGCATGAGGCCGAACGCCGACGGCGCGGTGTAGTTCGCGTCGGAGCGCGCGCAGATGACGTAGAGCGACTCGGCGATGTCCGGCTCGCCGCTCACCTCGCACGCCGTCGCGAGCGCGAGCTTGGGCGCGAGCTCGCCGGGGACCTGCCCGTAGACGGCGTTGAACGACGCGCGGGCCGAGACGGCGTCGCCGCGCGCGAGCTCGGCCAGGCCGCCGAGCCACGCCGCGCGCCACTCCCAGGGGTCGTCGGTGAGGATCTGCGCGATCGTGGCCTGCACGACGTCGGACCGCTCGGCCTCGATCGCGGCGCGCGCCCGGGCGAGGCGCACCTCGACCGTGTCCTCGGGCGCGTCGGCGAGCGCGGCGAGGAGCGCGTCGGGGTCCGCGACGTTCACGCCGGCGAGCCAGCTCGCCATCGGGTCGTGCTCGTCGATGCGCAGCGTCGGCAGCTCGTCCCACGCGAGCGGGCGCTCGGCGACGTCCGACACGGGTGCCTCGAACAGCACGGACGCTGCCGAGTGGAGCGCCGCGTTGCCCGGCCCGCGGTCGGTCGCGACGACCTCGCGCAGCACGCCCACGAGCTGGGCGCGCATCTCGTCGACGGTGCCGAACCGGTCCGACGGGTCGAGCGCGCACGCCTTGGCGAGCAGGCGGTAGAAGGAGTCGTACTGCTGGAAGACCGGCGTCTCGGCGACGGGCGGCAAGGACGCGACGTACGTCGTCGTGTTCCCGCGGAAGTCGAGGACGAGCGTGGCCAGCGTGCGCCCGATGGTGTAGATGTCGGAGGCGATCGAGGGGCCGACCTCCGCGACCTCGGGCGCCTGGTAGCCGACGGTGCCGAAGATGGCCGACTGCAGGTCGTCCGCGCGGCGCACGCCGCCGAGGTCGATGAGCTTGACCCCGTCGCCCTGCTGGATGACGTTCTCGGGCTTGAAGTCGCAGAACAGCAGGTCGTGGTCGTGCAGGTAGGCGAACGCCGGCAGGACCTCGAGCACGTAGGCGAGGGCCTGGTCGACGGGGAGCGGGTCGATCGCCCCGCCCTTCGCATCGCGCCGGTCCTGGAGGATCTCCTTGAGCGACTTGCCGCCGACGTACTCCATGACGGTGTAGCCCGCGCCCTCGTGCATCGCGAAGTTGTAGATCTCCACGATGAGCGGGTGCTCGACCTCGGCGAGGAACTGGCGCTCGGAGATGGCCGCGGCGTAGGCGTCGGGGTCGCCCGAGTTGAGCAGGCCCTTGAGCACCACCCACCGGCCGGACACGTTCTGGTCGCGCGCGAGGTAGATCCAGCCGAGACCGCCGTGCGCGAGGCAGCCGACGACCTCGTACTGCCCGCCGACGAGGTCGCCCGGGCGGAGCTGCGGCGTGAAGTCGAACCGGTTGCCGCAGTGCGGGCAGAACCCCGACGTCCGGCCGGGCTGGCCGTCGCGCCCGCGGCCGACCTTCTCCCCGCACGCGGGGCAGTACCGCTTGCGCTCCGCGACCTCGGGCACGGCCATGACGGCCTGCAGCGGGTCGGTGACCGGTGCCGAGGGCACCGTGGTCAGCCCGGCGCCGAGCCGGTGGCCGCGCAGACGCGTCGACGACGTCCCGACGCGCCGCGTCGCCTTCGTCCCCGTCGCCGCGGTGCGCGCGGAGCCGAGCGCCGCCGTGGCGAGGCGGCTCGAGCTCGTGCGGCCCGTACGGGTCGAGCGCTCGGCGTCGGGGTCGGCTCCGGCGCGCGAGGCGGTTCCCGGCCGGCCCTCGACGAAGCCCGTGCCGAGCATCGCCGACGGGGAGGCGGCCGCCGCGGAGCCGGGAGCCGGGGCCGCGGTGGACGCCGGGGCGGGCGAGGCGCCTGCAGAGCCGCCTGCGGGCGCGCCGCACACGTTGCAGTAGCCGTCCTCGATCGTGCCCGGGCAGCCGGGCTCCGAGCACGGGACGGTCGCGGTGGTCGTCACGACGACGCTCCTTCCGAGGTGGGCAGGTCGCGGGTGAGGAACTGGTACTGCTCGACGAGGAAGCGGGCGAGCGTCACGTCGCACGGCGCGGCCTCGACGGCGTCGCGGGCCTCGACGAGGCCGGAGCGCACGGTGGGGGAGGCCGAGCGGCCGTTCGCCCGGGCCTTCGCCGCGAGCTTCTCGAGGCTGTAGCGGAGCTCGGCCCGTTCGCGCAGCGGCTTGGTGTAGGCGTCCGCGACGGTCTCGACCGCGCGGGCCACCGTCGCGAGCCGCGCCGTGTAGGCGTCCAGCTCGAAGCGTGAGTCGGGCACGGGGCCGAGGCGGGAGACGTCGGGCACGGCGAGCCGCGGCGGGTGGGCGATCTCGCGTCGGCAGCGCGCCACGAGCTCGCGCAGCGCAGGCTCGCGGGCCTCGAGCGCGGCGCGCTGCTCGTCGGCGCGGGTCCGGTCACGACGCAGCTCGCGGCGCTGGGAGGACGCGACGATGAGGTCGCGCTCGGCTCGCGCCACCTGGGCCTCGAGCTCGGCGAGCGGCCCCGACACGTCGGCGCCGCGGGCCGCCTGGGCGACGAGGTGGTCGAGCCGCCCGCGCAGGGTCTGCACGCGGCCACGCGCGTCGGCGTCGGAGCCCGCGAGGTCCTCGCAGCGCACGAGCTCGGCGCGCACGCCGCGCAGGCGCGCGACATGGTCGGCGGTGTGCGGGTCGAACGACAGGCGCGTGCGCAGCTGGACGACGAGCGCGTCGCACAGCTTGACGGCCTCGACGAGCGAGACCAGCGCGGCCCCCGAGCCCGAGTCGAGCCGGCCCCAGACGAGCCGCGAGATCTTCTCGCGCGCGATGTCGTCCGCGCGGCCCGAGTCCCACACCGGGCGGATCTCGTCCGCGCGCGAACGGATCGCCTGCCACATCGACAGCGCGAGCACGAGGTCGGCGGTGTACGCGTCGGGCGTGGCCGCCGCCTGCGCGGCCGCGTCGAGGCGGTCGAGCTCGGTGCGACGCTCGTCGAGCCACGTCTCGAGCGCGGCGAGGTACGCCAGGAGGTCCGCGGCGGGGATCGCCTCGCCGAGCCTCCCGGGCGCCTCGGGTGCTGCGGTGCGGCTCACGAAGTGCGACCGTACACCGCGGCCGGCGGGGTCGGGGCGGGGCCGAGCACGCCGAGCCACTCGTCGTAGAGCGCGGTCCAGCGCCCGTCCGACTTCATCTGCTCGAGCACGCCGTTGACGAACCGCACCATGTCGACGTTCGCCGCGGGGACGCCGATGCCGTACGGCTCGTCGCTGATCGCCTCCCCGACGACCTTGGCGTAGGGGTCCTGCGCCGCGAAGCCCGCGAGGATCGTGTCGTCGCCGGTGATGGCGTCGACCTTGCCCTGCTGGAAGAGCACGAGGCACTGGGTGTGCGTCGTCGCCGGCACCGGCTCGATGCCGGAGAACTCCTCGAGGCGCGTGAGCGTCGTCGTGCCCTCGGGCGCGCACACGCGCTGGCCCTCCAGGTCGGCGATGCCGCCCGCGGTCGAGTCGCGCGACACGAGCACCTTCTGGCCCGCGTGGTAGTACTCCGCGGAGAACGCGATGGACTCCCAGCGCTCGCAGTTGATCGTGAACGCGCGCGCGACGAGGTCGACGTCGCCGTTCTCCAGCACCTCGAGACGCTGGCCCGACGTGATGACGCGGAACTGCAGACGGTCCGGGTCGCCGAAGATCGCGCGCGAGATCTCGTGGAGCACGCCGATGTCGAAGCCCTCGATCTCGCCCGACAGCGGGTTGCGCGCGCCCATGAGCAGGGTGTCGGCCGAGACGCCGACGACGAGGGTGCCGCGGTCGCGGATCGCGGCCATCGTGCTGCCGCCGGGCAGCGCGCCCGGTCCCGGCAGCGCACCCTCGGGCGCGTACGACGCGAGCGGGTCGGTGCACTCGACCGGCGCCGCCGGTGCTCCCGAGGAGCCCTCGTCCGTCGTCTCGGCCTCGGCCGGGGTGAGCTGCAGGTCGTCCGCCCCCGTCGGCCCGGAGCACGCCGCGAGCGCGAGCAGCACCGCGAGCCCGGCCGCGACGGCGCCCGTGCGCCGCCCGGGGCGCGGTCGGGTCGCGCGGGTCCCGCTGCGCGGGGAGAGCGTCGTCGTCACCGGTACTCCTCCAGTCGTGCCGTCACACCGCGCCACGCGAGCAGCGCGGCGACGAGTCCCGCGGCCAGCAGCAGCCAGCCCGCGACGGTCGCGGTCGTGGCCGCGCTCCCGAGCCGGTCCGTCGTGGCGGCGGCGTTGGTCTCGATGTCCTCGCGCGCGCTCGCGGAGAACGCGTCGAACGCGGCGTTGGAGCTCTCGGGGTCGGTCGCGGTCGCGAGCGCGACCGCCTCGTCCCACTGCCCGCCGTCGTCGAGCGCGCGGATCTCCGCGTGGTGCGCGACCCACGCGTC
The DNA here is from genome assembly GCF_059159975.1 of Cellulosimicrobium sp. BMG9.22. Lineage (NCBI taxonomy): Bacteria > Bacillati > Actinomycetota > Actinomycetes > Micrococcales > Promicromonosporaceae > Cellulosimicrobium > Cellulosimicrobium sp. BMG9.22. Next base: position 56,868 of record NZ_JBZGBY010000021.1, read on the forward strand.
CAGCGCCTGCGCCGTCGACCCGTCGAGGATGCCGTCGGCCGCCGCCGTGTCGAGCCGCTGTGCCGCGTCGGTGGTCGAGGCGACGAACGCCTCCTCGTACGCCTGGCCCGAGCCGCGCTTGATGAGCGTGAACGCCTCCATCGACTTCGCGTCGTTGGCGAGCGAGTAGGCCTGCGACGCGGCGAGCGTCGCCGCGTACGGGCCCGTGCGCACATCCTGCGCGCGCGAGCCCGCCTGGGCGAGCAGCACGGTCGCCACGACGCCCACGACGAGCACGACCGCGGTCCCGACGGCGAGGCCGACGTTGAGCACGCGGTGCGTGCGCCGCGCGAGCCACACCTGGCTCAGGACGAGCACCGCGAGCGCGACCAGCCCGCCGGCGAGGACCCACAACGCGTTGCGCACGCCCGAGAAGTCGGCGGCGACACGGTCGGCGTCGTCGAGCACGACCTCGTCGAGCGCCGGGAGCATCTGCTCGCGCAGGATCGTCGAGGACTGGTCGAGGTAGGCCGAGCCGACCGGGAAGCCCTGCCGGTTGTTCGCACGCGCCTGCTCGACGAGCCCGGTGTAGACCGTGAGGTCGGCCGCGACCTGCCCGAGCAGCTCGGCGTCGGCCTCGTTGCTCCCCGACAGGGTGGCGAGACGGTTCGCCGCCTGGTCGACGAGGTCGTCGTAGCGGGCGCGCTGCTCGGTGGGCTCGAGGCCGCCGACGAGGAACGCCCCCGTGGCCGTCGCGTCGGCGGCGACCAGCGCGTTGCGGACCTCCTGGACGCCGACGAGCTGCGCGGCGTCCGCGCTCGCGGCGTCGAGCGCGCGCGACTGGACGGAGCCGGCCTGGAAGCCGAGCACGCCGAGCACGACCGACGCGAGGACGCACAGGCCCATGACGAGACGCAGCCTCCCGGGCGTTCGGCGCAGCGCGCCGCGGGCGCGGGACACGGCTGCCGGTGCTGTCGCGGGCGCCGGGCCGGTGACGGCGCGCCCGGGCGCGGGTGCGCCGGACGCTGGGGCGCCGGCGGGCGGTGGGCCCGCCGGGCGGACCGGGGTGGTCGTCATGCGTTCTCCTCGGCGGTGGAGGGTGCGGTGTCGATCTCGATCTCAGGCTCAGGCTCGATGCCGGTCTCGGGTGCGTCCTGCTCGTCCGGCGGCTCGAGCGCGGCGAGCCGGGCGGGCGCGGACTCGCCGTCGACGAGGTCGGCGGGCAACAAGCGGCGCAGCTCGTCGATCGTCGGCTCGGCCGTGTCCTTGAGCCGCCACGCGTGCCGGCTGATCGCGGCGTCGAGGACGTTGCGCGCCCAGCGCGCGTTGCCGAACCCCTCGGTGCGCGGCTGCGCGGCCGCGAGCCGGGAGAACACGTCGAGCGCCTCGGGCGTCGGCTCGAAGTCGGACTTCGCGGCCATGCCCGCGAAGATGTCGCGCAGCTCGGCGTCGGTGTAGTCCTCGAACGTGATGGTGGTGGAGAACCGCGACTCGAGCCCCGGGTTCGTCGCGAGGAAGTCGCCCATCGGGCCGGGGTACCCGGCGACGATGACGACGAGCTCGTCGCGGTGGTCCTCCATGTCCTTGACCAGCGTGTTGATCGCCTCGGCGCCGTACTGGTCCTTCGCGAGCCCGTACGCCTCGTCCACGAACAGCACGCCCTCGAGCGCCGTCGCGACGACCTCCGAGGTCTTGACCGCCGTCTGCCCGAGGTAGCCCGCGACGAGCTCGGAGCGGTCGACCTCGACGAGGTGACCCTTGGCCAGCAGCCCGAGCGCGCGGTAGATGCCCGCGACGAGGCGCGCGACCGTCGTCTTGCCGGTGCCCGGGTTCCCGAGGAACACCAGGTGGCGCGTGAGCGTCGGGCGCGTGAGACCGGCCTTGGTGCGCAGCTGCTCGACACGCAGCAGCTCGGTCTGGCGGTGGATCTCGTCCTTCACCCGGGCGAGGCCCGTGAGCGCGTCGAGCTCGGCGAGCAGCTCCTCGATCGAGCGAGGCGGCTCCTCGGCGGCCTCCTCGGTGGCGGTGGCCGCGGCCGTCGCGTCCGCCGCCTGCGCGGCCGGGGCGTCGGCGTGGCCTCCCGTCGTGCCCGACGGCGCGGCGTGGGCCGGACCGCCCGGCGCGGCGGGGTTCCGGGCACCGAGAGCGTCGAGGATCGACTCGACCGACGGCACGTCGGGCGCCTGGGGACGCAGCCCGCCGAGCGCGCCCTGGGCCGCGACGAGGTCGCCGAGGTCGAACGGGTTCGCGTCGGATCCGGGACGAGCGGTGAGGGGCCCGCCCACGGGGCGCTGCGCCGTCGTGCCCGACGTCGCGTGCCCGGCCCCGGCGGTGCCGGTCGCCGCTGCACCGGCGCCTGTCGCACCGGCGCGCTGCACGGCCGCTGCCGCGGCGGCGCTCCCGGCGACGTGCGGACCGGGCGAGCCGAGGCGCGCGCCCGCGAGCGCGACGTCGGCGAGCGCCTGCCCGTAGGCGGTCGCGTGGGTCGAGCGCGCCGCGACGAGCCCGGCCAGGACGTCGGTCGGCGACGTGCGCCAGCGGCGTGCGCTCGAGGCCGCGGTGAAGAACGCGCCCGTCGCCGCGGCGTCGTGGCCCAGCGCGGCGAGCCACGCGGCCGACGCGCCGGGGGAGGACTCGGCGACGGCCGCCGCGAGACGAGCGCCCTCGTCGCGTGCGGCTTGCTCGTCCACGCCGGCGGCGCGCGCGGCCGTGCCGAGCGCGTCCAGCGCGGCGGCGAGCTCGGGGGTCGTCACGGGGCCTCCAGCCGTCCGGGTTCCGACGTCGTCCCGGCGGGCGGCTGCGGCGTGCCGTGGCCCGCGCCCGGGTCGAGCGCGATCGACGAGTCGCGGAACTTCTCCGCGAGGAACGCGCCGTGCGCCACGAGCGCCGCGGCGTCGGCGCGCGAGACGGCGTCGGAGATCTTGTCGAGCGTCACGCCGAGCAGGTCGAGCTGGTCGCACAGCAGCATGAGCGACGTCTTGCCCTGGGCGACGACGCGCCGGTCGGCGAAGTCGCGCGGCAGGCGCAGGTACGCGCCGACGGCCTCGGGCAGGTAGCTCGTCGCGGTCGCGACGACCGTGTGCGCCTGCTGCGAGCCGCCCCCGAGCCGGTCGAGCCGGGGGACCATGTCCTCGACCGTGCCGGTGATGCGGTGCACCCGCGCGGTGACCGCAGGCGCGACCCGGCCCTCGATCTGCTGCTCCACGCGCTCGACGGACGCGAGGATCTCGGCGCTCGTCGGGGGAGCGGGCAGCTCGTACTCGGGCTCGGGCGCGGAGGACCGGCCGCCGAGGCGGCCGATCACGTCGGAGAACCAGCCCATCTAGCTCGGGATCCGATCTGTCGTGCGGGTGCGGGTGGCGTGGTGCGGGTCGGGGTTCGCCTCAGAGCCGGCCGATGTCCAGCGAGCCGTTGCCGACCTGCGACTGGTCCGAGCGCCGGGCCCGGTCGAGGTACTCGTTCGCCTTCGTCGTCTCGGTCTCGAGCACGCCGATCGTCTGCGCCATCGAGTCGAGCGCCTGCGTCTTGAACGTGGAGATCGAGTCGAGCGTCGCGTAGATGTTCTGGAACGCCTGCTGGAGCTGCGGCAGCCCGACGGTCGCGCTCGCGGCCTGCTGCTGGATGCTCGCCGACTGGTCCGCCAGCATCTTCGAGGTCGAGGCGATCATGTTCGACGTCGTCGTGTTGAGCGCGGTGATCTGGTCCAGGACGAGCTTCTGGTTCGCGAGCGCCTGCGCGACGATCACCGCGGTGCGCAGCGCGGAGACCGTCGTCGTCGTCGCGCGGTCGACACCCTTGATGAGCTCGACGTTGTTCTTCATGATGATGTCCATCGCGAGGTAGCCCTGGATGGACACCGCGAGCTGCGTGAGCAGGTCCTGGTGCTTCTGGCGGACGTAGAAGAGCACGTCCTCGCGCAGCGCCTGCGCGCGCTCGGGGTCGCTCGCCTCGAGCTCCGCGATCTTCGTCGCGAGCTGGGTGTCGAGGCGCTCCGCGATGAAGATGTACTGGTTGAGGCGCGCCATCGAGTCCCAGAGGTTCTGCTTCTCGAGGTTCAGCGCGGCGTTGTCCTTGCGCAGCTCGTCCTGGCCGTTGTAGAGCGACTGGACGATCGCGTTGAGCTGCTGCTGCGAGCTCTCGTAGCGGCGGAAGTAGTCCTGCAGCTTCCCGCCGAACGGGAACAGGCCGAGGAACTTCTTGCCCATGCTCGCCTCGCTCGGGTCGAGGTCCTCGACCGTGCGGCGCAGCTCGAGCAGCGACTTGCTCACCTTCGAGCTGTCCGAGACGCCGCCCTCGCGCAGCTCGCGCACCGGCATCTCGAGCATGCGGTTCGACACGTCCGACGCCGCGCGGATGTCCTTGTCGCCCATCTTGCGGATGTCGTCGGCCTTCGCCGCGAACTCGGGCGAGCGCGTGTCGGTCGCGAGGAGCTGGTCGAGGTAGGAGGAGACCTTCGACTCGAGACCGGGGATCGCGGCCTCGTCGACGCGTGGCGCGAGCGACGGCGCCTGCGTGGTGGCGACCGGCTTGACGGGCTCCGGGGCGCTGAGCGTGAGCGTCTCCGTCGGAGCGGGGGGCTGGAGCGGTGCTGCCTCGGTCATCTCGATCCTTCGCTCGTGCGTGCCGTCGGTCGCCGTCGGTGGCGGGGTGGGGCGGCTTGCGAGCCCCCCTCGACCCGGGCGAACCGGGCGGAACCGGCCTGCGCCGGTTGGGTGAGTATATCTACGACCGGTGGCGCGATCTTTACCCTTTCCGGACATCGGCGGGGGTGAGAACTCCCCATGCGGAGCACAACGTACGGGCGGCCGATGAGTTCCGTCCCGCCGAGGCGTCCTCCCTGTCGATCGCGGGTCGAGCGTCGTCGCGACAGCGTGCCCGCACCGCCGTGCAGAAGGAGGAAGCCGTGCAGCTCACCGGGAAGAACGCCGTGGTCTACGGGGCCGCCGGGTCGATGGGGTCGGCCGTGAGCCGGGGCTTCGCCGCCGCGGGCGCCCACGTGTACCTCGCGGGACAAACGGCAGCGACGCTCGACGCGCTCGCGGACGAGATCCGCGCCGCGGGGGGCGTGGCCGAGGCGGCCGTCGTGGACGTCGACGACGCCCGTGCCGTCCGCGACCACGCGGCGCACGTCGTCGCGGCGGCCGGGAGCCTCGACGTGTCGTTCAACGCCGTCGGGATGGACGCGGTGCAGAACGTCCCGTTCGTGGACCTCGCGCCCGACGACGTCCTGGCGCCCGTCGTGCAGGCCGTGCGGCGGCACACGCACACGGCCCAGGCCGCGGCGCGCCACATGGTCGAGCAGGGGTCCGGCGTCGTCGTCGTGCTCTCGACGACCGCCGCCCAGGAGTCGCGGCACGAGATGGGCGGGTTCAACCTCGCGTGCGCCGCCCTCGAGGCGCTCGTGCGCGGCCTCGCGGGCGAGGTCGGGCGGAACGGCGTGCGCGTCGTCGGCCTGCGGCCCAACTTCACGCCCGAGACCGCGGGTGCGACGAGCGACGACCTGCCCGACCTCGTGCGCGACACGCGGCTCGGTCGGCTCCCGCGCCTCGCCGAGGTCGCTGGTTCCGCCGTGTTCCTCGCGTCCGACGCCGCGGGCGCCACCACGGGTGTCGTGCTCGACCTGTCGTGCGGCGCGATCGTCTGAGCGCTAAGCCGGGGTCCGGCCGATGAGTCGGGCCACGTCCGGCGGTCCCACTGCCATGAGCCCTGACACCGCCGCCGAAGCCACCCACTCCGCGCCTGGACCCGCCCACGTGCCGGAGGCCGCCCGCGCGCTCGTCGCCGGGCAGCACGTCGCGCACCTCGCGACCGTCCTGCCCGACGGCGGCCCGCACGTCGTCCCGCTCTGGGTCGCCTGGGAGGGCGAGCACCTCGCGTTCCTCACCGGCCCGGGGTCGCGCAAGGCGCGCAACCTCGCGCACGACCCGCGCGTCGCGGTGTCCGTCACCGAGACCGGGAACCCGTTCGTCATGGCGACGCTGCGCGGCCGCGTGGTCCGCGTGCTCGACGGCGAGGGGGGCTGGGCGGTCGTCGACCGCATCTCCGTGCTCTACACGGGCGGGCCGTACCCGCGCGGCGAGGAACGGCACGCCTACCTGGTGGAGATCGAGCACGCGAGCGCGCCGTCGTTCGGCTGAGGCAGCGAAGTCCGTGACCGCACGAGCGGCCCGTGCCGTGGCCCGCCGGCCCGGGCGGGAGCGTACGGTGAGCCCGTGGACGAGCAGAGGACGGCGCGGCACTACCGGGTGCGGCGGACGGCTCGCCCTCGACGCGGCACGTGGTCGGCCCTGACGAGGAGCGCACCATGACCCTGCCCGAGTTCCTGCACGCCCGGATCGCCGCGGACGAGCGCCTCGCCCGCGCCGCGGCGGTCGCGCTCGCGTCCCAGGACGCGCCGCCCGTCCCGCCGGTGCCGCTGTTCGACCCGCCCCGCACGCTCGCGGAGTGCGACGCGAAGCGGCGCATCATCGACCTGGCGTACGAGGCGACCGGCTACGACATGACCGTCGACCTCGAGCGGGCGTCCTCGGCGCGGGCGGACAGCGAGCTCGCGTTCGTCGGGGACCGGATCCTGAGAGCCCTCGCACTGCCCTACGCCGACCACCCCGACTTCGACGAGGCGTGGCGGCTGTGAGCCCACGGTGCGCGGACGGGCGCCCGTCGACACGTGCTCTGCGGTGCCCCGAGCAGGACTCGAACCTGCAACCTACGGATTAGAAGGCCGTTGCTCTATCCATTGAGCTATCGAGGCGCGCAGTCATCGTAGTGGGCGTGGCGCCCGCACGGGAGTTCGGGCCGACGGACGGTCACCGCGCGGGCAGGCTCCCCGACCCGGTCCCGGTCTGCCGCGCGGCGCGTACGTTTGGCGCCGCCACCTGCAGCAGTCACTATGAACCAGTGAGAACCCCTGACGCCGCCACGAGCGACGCGAGCACCGCCCGGGCCGGGGGTCCGCCCGGCTCGTGGAGGCCCGCTCAGGCGACCGAGGAGCTGGGCGTCACCGTCTACGACGTGGCCCGTGACCTGCGGCGCGACATCGCCGACGTGCGCCTGCCGCTCCGCATCGAGGGCGCGCCCGAAGCGGACGCGTCGCGCGCCCGGCTCCTGTCCCAGCTCGACGAGCACCTCCTGCCGCGCCTGCGCGAGCTGTCCTCGCCGGCCGTCGTCGTCGTCGCCGGCTCGACGGGTGCGGGCAAGTCCACGCTGTACAACTCGTTGCTCGGCGAGGAGGTGTCGCAGGCGGGCGTGCTGCGCCCGACGACGCGCGAGCCCGTCCTCGCGTTCAACCCGCTCGACGCGGACGTGATCGTCGAGGGCCCGGTGACGCGCGTCGCGCGCGTCATCGAGCACGACGGCGTCCCGCGCGGCACCGCGCTCCTCGACGCCCCCGACCTCGACTCGCTGCTCGCCGAGAACCGCGACACCGCGAGCCAGCTGCTCGAGGCCGCGGACCTGTGGCTGTTCGTCACGACCGCGTCGCGCTACGGCGACGCCCTGCCGTGGCAGGCGCTGTCGCGCGCGAAGGAGCGCGGCGCGAGCGTCGCGATGGTGCTCAACCGCGTCCCGCGCGAGACGCTCACGACGATCCGCGGCGACCTGCTCCAGCGCCTGCGCGACCACGGCATGGACGGTGTCCCGCTGTTCGTCGTGCCCGACGTCGGACCGCACGAGGGCCTGCTCGACCGGTCGGCCGTGGCGCCCGTCGCGCGGTGGCTGACGATGCTCGCTGGCCCGGACCGCTCGCGTGCCGTGATCGTGCGCACGCTCAAGGGCGCGCTCGGCGCGCTGCCCGCGTGGGTCACGGGCGTCTCGGACGCCGTCGAGCAGCAGGTCGAGGCGGCCGCCGCGCTGCGCGCGGCGGTCGAGAAGGCCGTCCCGCCCGTCCGCGACGGCGCACGCCGGGCCGTGGTGGACGGCGTCGTCGCGCGGGGGTCGCTCGACGCGCGCTGGGCCCAGGTCGTCGGCGCCGAGCGCGTCGACCGCGTGAAGGTGCGCGGCGGCGTCGCGCGCTCGTCGAAGCGCCGGGGCCGCGCGCGCGACCTCGCGCTGGCCCCTTTGCTCGCCGAGACGCGCGACGCGGCGCAGCGCACGCTCGCGGCCGACGGGGTCCTCGGGTACGAGGCCCTGCTCGTCGCGCTCGCCGGGTCCGCCGCCCTGCCCGGCGGGAGAGACGTCCTGCCCGCCGAGGAGGACGCGGCGGCCCGCCGCGAGGCCGCGGCGACGACGCAGATCGCCCAGTGGGCCACGCGCGCGGAGCAGGCCGTCGCCGAGCTGGCCTCGTCGTCCGCCCCCGAGCCCGCGCGCGCTGCGGTCAAGGCGTTCGGCGGGTCCGGGCTCGAGGCGCTGCTGCTCGCGGGCGCCGCCGGGAACGAGGACGCCGCCCTGCTGGTACGGTCCGTGCTCGCCGACACCGGGCAGGACGCGGTCACCGCGCTGCGCGACGACCTCGCCGACCGTGCCGCGACGATGGTCGAGCGGGAGGCCGAGCCGGTCCTCACCGCGCTCGCCGTCCCCGCCCTGGCCGCGGACGCCGCCGTCGGGCTCCGCCTACGACTCGCCGAGCTGAGGAGGCTCATGTGACGTCCCACGACGCCCAGCTCCGCGCCCGGACGGACGACCTCGCGCGGGCCGTGGACCTCGCCGGCGACCGCCTCGACCCCACCGTCGCGGCCCAGGTGCGCGACGCGATCGGGGGTGTGCGCGAGCGCCTCGAGCTCGGCGTGGACCACACGGTCGTCGCGCTCGCGGGCGGTACCGGGTCCGGCAAGTCGAGCCTGTTCAACCGCGTCTCGCGGCTCGACTTCGCGGACGTCGGGGTCAAGCGGCCCACGACGGCGCGCGTGACGTCGTGCTCGTGGAGCGACGCCGCGACGGCGCTGCTCGACTGGCTCGACGTCGACCCGGAACGCCGCATCACGCGCGACGGCGAGCTCGACGGCGACGACGAGATCGCGCTCGGCGGGCTCGTCCTGCTCGACCTGCCCGACCACGACTCGATCGAGCCCGCGCACCGGGCCGTCGTCGACCGCGTCCTGCCGCTCGTCGACCTGCTCGTGTGGGTCGTGGACCCGCAGAAGTACGCGGACGACGCGCTGCACTCCGGGTACCTGCGCAAGTCGACCGGCCTCGAGGGGTCGATGGTCGTCGCGCTCAACCAGATCGACACCGTGCCGCCCGGGCGGCGCGAGTCGCTCGTGGAGGACATGGGCCGGCTCCTCGAGGAGGACGGTCTCGACGGCGTCTACGTCACCACCGTCTCCGCGCGCACGGGCGAGGGGCTCGACGAGCTGCGCTCGCTGCTCGAGCAGGCGGTCGCGCGGCGCAGCGTCGCGGCGAGCCGCGTCGCCGGCGAGCTCGACCGTGCGGGCGCGCTGCTCCTCGAGCAGCTCCCCGGCGACGTGCCCTGGACCATGAGCACCGCGGTCGAGGAGGAGGTCGAGGCGCTCGCGGGCGCGACGGGCCTCCCGGCCGTCGCCGGCCAGGTCGGCGCCGCGGTCCGCAACGGCTACGGGCGGCCCGAGTTCTCCCCGCCCCAGCCCGACGCCGTCGCGCTGTCGCGCTCGCGATGGATCGCTCGCGCGGGCCGGTCGCTGCGGCCCGGCTGGCAGAAGGCGCTCGACGGGGCCGTCGCGCCGTCGGACCGCGTGGCGGACGCGACGCGGTCTGCGCTCGCGAAGATCCCGCTCGACACCCGCGGCCCGTCGTCGGCCCGCCCCACGCGGCGCGCGGCGTGGTCCGCGCTCGGCCTCGGGGTCGTCGCGGGTGTCCTCGCGGTGCTCGGCTCGATCGGCGTGCTCGACCTCGGCGGGACGCTCGTCACCGTGTGCGCCGTCGTGGCCGCCGTCGCGGTGCTCGGCGCGGTCGTGGCCTTCCTCGTCGCTCTCCAGGTCCGCCGCACGCTCGCGCGGCGGCGCGAGCAGCAGGTCCTCGCGTCGGGCCGCGGGGCGATCGAGCGGGTCGTCCAGGAGGCGATGGGCAAACCCACGCAGGACCTGCTCGACACGCACAGGCAGGTCCGCGAGCTGGCGCAGTCCGCGCGCGACAAGGCGCCCGCTGCCCCGCTCACCGGGGCTCTACGGCTACCCACAGGCCCGGATCTCGCGCGCCCGTCCACAGGCGAGGGATCGACGCCGGACGGCGCCGCCGCACCGGCCGCACCCTGAGGCGGTGGCCGGGACCGTCCCGGCCGCCGAACCTCAGGAGGAACCATGCACGGTGACGTCACGGTCACGCTCTCCGGCTTCGTCGCGACGACGCCCACCCTCTTCACGTCCTCGTCCGGCAACGACTTCACGAGCTTCCGCATCGCCCAGACGCGTCGCTACCTCGACCGCGAGCGCGGGGAGTGGGTCGACGGCAAGACGCTCTGGTTCACGGTCAAGGCGTGGAAGGCCGTCGCGCGCAACGTCGCGATCTCGCTCCACAAGGGCGACCCCGTCGTCGTCACGGGCCGGCTCGCCGTCGACGAGTGGGACGGCCCCGACGGTCCGCGCACGAGCCTCGTCGTCGAGGCGACGGCCCTCGGCCCGGACCTGTCGCTCGGCGAGGCGCGCTTCGCCCGCACGGTCCACCGGCGCGAGAAGCCCGACGGCACGAGCGGAGCCGGCGACGCGTTCGCGAACGGCGCGTTCGAGCAGGGCGGGCAGGGGGACGCTGGGACGCCGGCCGGCACGACGTCGGACACGCTCGTCGAGGACGTCCTCGCCGAGGGCGAGCTCGCGCCCGTCTGACGGGCGCGCCCGGCCCCGTGGGGGTCGGACCGTCGCGCGGTGGTCGCCGAAGCTGCGACGCGCCGTGCGACGGCCCGACCGCGTAGGCTGAGTGGTCGACGATCCCCGACCGACCCCGACCGACCGAAACGGTGGAATAACAGGCTGTGGCTGAGTTCATCTACTCCATGTACAAGGCGCGCAAGGCGCACGGCGACAAGGTCATCCTCGACGACGTCTCCCTGAACTTCCTGCCTGGCGCCAAGATCGGCGTCGTCGGCCCCAACGGTGCCGGGAAGTCCACGATCCTCAAGATCATGGCGGGCATCGACACGCCGTCGAACGGCGAGGCGCGCCTCTCCCCGGGGTACAGCGTGGGCATCCTGCTGCAGGAACCGCCGCTCAACGAGGAGAAGACCGTCCTCGGCAACGTGCAGGAGGCCGTCGCCGATATCCTCGCCAAGAAGCAGCGCTTCGACGAGATCTCCGCGCTGATGGCGGAGCCCGACGCCGACTTCGACGCCCTGCTCGCCGAGATGGGCACGCTGCAGGAGGCGATCGACGCCGCCGACGCGTGGGACCTCGACTCCCAGCTCGAGCAGGCCATGGACGCGCTGCGCTGCCCGCCGCCGGACGCCGACGTGTCCGTGCTGTCCGGTGGTGAGCGCCGCCGCGTCGCGCTGTGCAAGCTCCTGCTCGAGAAGCCCGACCTGCTGCTGCTCGACGAGCCCACCAACCACCTCGACGCCGAGTCCGTGCTGTGGCTCGAGCAGCACCTCGCGGCGTACCCCGGCGCCATCCTCGCCGTCACCCACGACCGGTACTTCCTCGACCACGTCGCGGAGTGGATCTGCGAGGTCGACCGCGGGCGCCTGTACCCGTACGAGGGCAACTACTCGACCTATCTCGAGAAGAAGGGCGAGCGTCTGCAGGTCCAGGGCAAGAAGGACGCGAAGCTCGCCAAGCGCCTCAGGGAGGAGCTCGAGTGGGTCCGGTCCAACGCCAAGGGCCGCCAGACCAAGTCCAAGGCGCGCCTCGCCCGGTACGAGGAGATGGCGGCCGAGGCGGAGCGCACGAGGAAGCTCGACTTCGAGGAGATCCAGATCCCGCCGGGCCCGCGCCTGGGCAGCCTGGTGCTCGAGGCGTCGAACCTGCAGAAGGGCTTCGACGGGCGCCAGCTCATCGACGGCCTGAGCTTCACGCTGCCGCGCAACGGCATCGTCGGCGTCATCGGCCCCAACGGCGTCGGCAAGACGACGCTGTTCAAGACGATCGTCGGCCTCGAGCCCCTCGACGGCGGCGACCTCAAGGTCGGCGAGACCGTCTCGATCTCGTACGTCGACCAGTCCCGCGGTGGCATCGACCCGAAGAAGACGCTGTGGGAGGTCGTGTCCGACGGGCTCGACTTCATCAAGGTCGGCAACGTCGAGATCCCGTCGCGTGCGTACGTCGCGTCGTTCGGGTTCAAGGGCCCCGACCAGCAGAAGCCCGCCGGCGTGCTGTCCGGTGGTGAGCGCAACCGCCTCAACCTCGCGCTCACGCTCAAGCAGGGCGGCAACCTCCTGCTCCTCGACGAGCCCACGAACGACCTCGACGTCGAGACCCTCGGCTCGCTCGAGAACGCGCTGCTCGAGTTCCCCGGCTGCGCCGTCGTGGTCTCCCACGACCGGTGGTTCCTCGACCGCGTCGCGACGCACATCCTCGCGTACGAGGGCACCGAGGAGGACCCGGCGAACTGGTACTGGTTCGAGGGCAACTTCGCGTCGTACGAGGAGAACAAGGTCGAGCGCCTCGGCGCCGACGCGGCCCGTCCGCACCGCGTGACGTACCGCAAGCTCACGCGCGACTGATCCGTTCGGTGTTGTCGGGCGGGCGCCGCGTACGCCCGCCCGGCGTCCACGACGGCGCGCGCGGGTCTTCCATCCGGCCGCTCGTTCCTCGCGGCCTCCCGCCAGGCGCGCCACGACCCGCGCGCGCCGTCGTTCCCGCCGGGCTCGTCCTTTGGCTCGCCTCGCCGTCGTTCGCGGCGGGCGAGTGTCCCATCGGGCCTGACCTGCGGGGCTGCGGCAGACTGGCGGGATGACGGCGACCGGCGGACCCGAGGACGACATCGTCCGCGGGGGCGCCGTGGCCGCTGCGGCAGCGGGGACCGCGGGGCTCGTCGAGGCGCTCGAGATCCTGCGGGGGCGGCTCGCGGCCGTACGGCTGCCGCTCGAGCTGCCGGGAGCGTCGGCCGCACGCGACGACCTGGACCACGCGGTGCACCAGCTCGACGACTACCTGCTGCCACGGTTGCGCTCGAACGCGGCGCCGTTGCTCGTCGTCGTGGGCGGGTCGACGGGCGCGGGCAAGTCCACGCTCGTGAACTCTCTGCTCGGTGAGCACGTGTCCGCACCGGGCGTGCTGCGCCCCACGACGCGCGCGCCCGTGCTCGTGCACCACCCGCTCGACGAGCGGTGGTTCTCCACCGACCGCGTGCTGCCGACGCTCGCCCGCATGAGCGAGCACGGGACGCGGACCGCTCCCTCCGGCGCTGCGGGCGACGGTCCCTCGGCGGACCGTCCTCCTGCCGATCCGGCGCGCACGTTGCGGCTCGTCGCGAGCGACGCGCTGCCGCAGGGGCTCGCGCTCGTGGACGCGCCCGACGTCGACTCCGTCGAGACGGCGAACCGCGAGCTCGCGGGCCAGCTCCTCGCCGCGGCCGACCTGTGGCTCTTCGTCACGACGGCGGCCCGCTACGCCGACGCCGTCCCGTGGGAGCTGCTGCACCGCGCGGCGGAGCGGCGCGCGCAGGTCGCGATCGTGCTCGACCGGGTCGATCCCGGGGCCGAGGCGGTCGGCGACGACCTGCGCCGGATGATGGACGAGAACGGGCTCGGGCGGGCGGCCCTGTTCGTCGTCGGGGAGGTCGAGCTGGTCGACGGCCTGCTGCCCGAGTCGGCCGTCGCGGAGATCGCCGCGTGGCTCTCGGACCTCGGCGCGGACGCGGACGCGCGCGACCGGGTCGCGACCGCGACGCGGGACGGCGTCGTCGACGACCTCGTGCGGCGCAGCGTGCTCGTCGCGGGCGCGGTGGACGCCCAGGCGACGTCCGACGCACGGCTGCGCGACGCCGTCGGGCGCGCGTACGACGACGCGGCGACGACCGTCGAGGCCGCGACGAGCGACGGCGCGCTCCTGCGCGGCGAGGTGCTCGCGCGCTGGCAGGACTTCGTGGGGACGAGCGACCTGTTCCGCTCGGTCGAGCAGGGCGTGGGCCGGGTGCGCGATGCGATCGGCTCGTTCTTCCGCGGGCGACCGGCGCAGGCACCGCAGGTCGAGCAGGCCATCGCGCACGGGCTGGAGGCGGTCGTGCTCGACGCCGCGGACGCCGCCGCGGAGCGCGCCTACGGCACGTGGCGCGCCGACCCGGCCGGGGCGGCGCTGCTCGAGGGACTGGACCTGTCGCGCGCGTCGGTCGGGGCCCGTGCCCGGATCGCGGACGAGATCCGGGGCTGGCAGTCGGACGTGCTCGAGCTCGTGCGCGAGCAGGGCGCCGGCAAGCGGGGGGCCGCGCGTGCGCTGTCGTTCGGCATCAACGGGCTCGGCCTGAGCCTCATGGTCGTCGTGTTCGCCTCCACCGGGGGTCTCACGGGTGCGGAGGTCGGGATCGCGGGTGGCACCGCGATCCTGGCGCAGAAGCTCCTCGAGGCCGTGTTCGGCGACGACGCCGTCCGGCGCCTGACGCGTACGGCCCGCGAGCGGCTCGAGATCCGGGTCGCCGCGGTGCTCGGGCACGAGGCCGCGCGGTACACCGCGCAGCTCGACGCGCTCGGCACGGCGGACGCGGCCGAGACGGCGCGCTCGGTGCGCGAGGCGGGCCGGGCGGTGGAGGGCGCCGCGCGGCTCGAGCGGTCCGCGCGTCCGGCGCCGGACGACGTGCGGGGCCCTCGGCCGGGTCGGCACGCCGCGCGGCTCCTGCGCGGTGCGGCGTCAGGTCTTCCGACGACGCGGAACGGGGAGCGCGCGGAGGCGGCGGCGCACGACGACGTCGCCCGCCCCGGGTTCTGGCGCCGGCTGTTCGGGGGCGGTGGTCCAGCATGAGCATCGACCTCGCGGCCCGCACCGCCGCCCTCGACTCGGCCGTGCGCGCGGGCGAGGGCCGGATCGACCCGGACCTCCTCGCCGACGCGCGCGCCGTCGTCGCCCGGGCGCGGGAGCGCGCCGGGTTGTCGGCCGACCACACCGTCGTGGCGCTCGCGGGCGCCACGGGGTCGGGCAAGTCGTCGGTCCTCAACGCGCTCGCCGGCGCCGAGCTCGCGGCGGTCGGCGTGCAGCGCCCGACGACGTCCCACCCGCTCGCGGCCGTCTGGGGGTCCGGCGGGTCGGGGGGCGGCTCCGGCGCGGGCGAGCTGCTCGACTGGCTCGAGGTGCGACGTCGGCACGACATGGGCGCCCCGCTCGCGTCGGGCGACCCCGACCCGGAGCACGGCCCGGGCGGCCTGCGCGCACTGCTGCGCGGGCGTCGCGCCACCGAGGTCACGAGCGGCCTCGTGCTGCTCGACCTGCCGGACCACGACTCCGTCGTCGTCGAGCACCGCGTGCGCGCCGAGCGCCTCGTGGAGCGGGCGGACCTGCTCGTGTGGGTCGTCGACCCGCAGAAGTACGCCGACGCCGCCCTGCACGAGCGCTACCTGCGCCCGCTCGCCGGGCACGGTGCCGTGGTCGTCGTCGTGCTCAACCAGGTGGACCGCCTGACCCCGGCTGACGCCGACGCGTGCCTCGCGGACCTGCGCCGCCTCGTAGCGCAGGACGGGCTGGCCGACGCGCGCGTGCTCGGGGTGTCGGCGCGGACCGGGCAGGGACTCGACGAGCTCCGCGGCCTGCTCGCGGACGCGGCCGCGCGCCGTCGTGCCGCGAACGACCGGATCGTCGCGGACGAGCGGGCGGTCGCGCGCCGCCTCGCCGCCGCCTGCGGGGAACCACCGCCCGAGCGGGCCGCGCAGCGCGCACGCGAGGGGCTCGTCGACGCGCTCGAGGCCGCGGCCGGCGTGCCGACCGTCGTGGCGGCGGTGCGGGGGTCCGCCGTCCGCGACGCGCGCGCCGCGACCGGCTGGCCGGTGACACGCTGGGTGGGGCGGTTCCGGCCCGACCCCTTGCGCAGGATCGGGCTACGCGTCGGTCCCGCCCCGGGCTCCGCCCGCGCCCGCGCCGCCTCCGGCCTCCAGGGGTCGGGCGAGACCGTCCGCCCCGAGCTCGCGCGCACGTCGCTGCCGACCGTGTCGCCGGCCTTGCGCGCCACGGCGCAGACGGCCGTGCGCGACTACGTCGACGCCGCGACCGAGGGGTTCCCCGACGCGTGGGCGCTCGCGGCGCGCCACCGGGTCACGGACGGGACGAACGGTCTCGCCGACGCGCTCGACCAGGCCGTCGCGGGGGCCGGGCTCGACGCCCCGCGCAGGCCGACGTGGTGGCGCGTCGTCGGGACGTTCCAGTGGCTCGTGCTCGCGGCGCTCGTCGTCGGGCTGCTGTGGCTCGCCGCCCTGTGGGGGTTCGCGTACCTACGCCTGCCCGAGCCGCCGACGCCCGTCCTGACGCTCGGCGGCACCGGGGCGCCCGAGGTCCCGTGGCCGACGCTGCTCGTCCTCGGCGGGGTCGTCGTCGGCGTCCTCGTCGCGCTCGTCTCGCGCGCTGCGGCAGCGGTCGGCGGCAGACGGCGGGCCGCCCGGGCGCGACGACGGCTGCGCGAGGCGGTCGGCCGCGTCGCCGATTCCCTCGTGCGGCTCCCCGTGGGCGAAGAGCTCGAGGCGCTCTCCCGCTGTCGGACGGCGGCGCTCGTCGCCGCCTCCTGACCCGCGGGGGAGAATGGTGGCGGCCGGTGACCTGAGCAACCGTCACCGGCCGTGTCACGCCGAGCGAGAGGACCCTCATGACCCGCCTGCACGTCCCCGTCTCCCTGCGGTGGTCCGACCTCGACGCGTACGCGCACGTCAACAACGTCGAGATGTTCCGGCTGCTCGAGGACGCGCGCATCACGGCGTTCTGGACCCACCCCGAGGCCGGCGAGGACGCGTGGCCGACGGCGGTCCTCGAGACCGGTCCGCACGCGACCAGCCACACGCTCGTCGCGCGCCAGGAGATCCAGTACCTGCGCCCGCTCGCGTTCACGCGCACGCCCGTGCGGGTCGAGCTGTGGCTCGGGCACCTCGGCGGCGCGAGCATCGAGGTCTGCTACGAGGTGCACGACGGCGCGGCCCGGTTCGACCGCACCGGCCCCACCTCCGGCGGCGAGCCCTACGCGAAGGCCGCGACGACGATCGTCGTCGTCGACGCGGCGACCGGCCGGCCGCGGAGGCTGACCGACGTCGAGCGCGACGCGTGGGAGCCGTACGTCGAGGAGCCGTTGACGTTCCGTCGTCGGGGCTGAGCCAGGCGCCCTCGGCCGCGACGCCTTGTTCAGCGGGCCCAGGTGGCAGAGCACCGCCGGTTCGCAGCCTCTGGATGATCCACAGGTGTCGCCGCGCGAGTTATCCACATGCCGCCGGGCGTGTCGTGCGACTCACGTGACTGACAAGGGCAGGGCTCAAGGCGCTTTCGCCTGTTTGGTTCCTACGAGTTCTCTGGACAAGGATACGCGTAAGCCTGCCACGCCGGCCAGATTCGCATCTGGCACGATGGACCGGTCGCATCTTCTCGCCCGGCAGTTCGGTGGAAAGAGCGACGTGGGCAATATTGTTCCAATGTATTCTCTGGCAAACCGCAGTACCGTTTGGGGCATGCGCGCGGTCGAAAACCAGGTCAGGGAGCAGTTGCGTTCGGGAAATGCCGTGTTCTACAGCGCCATTCCCGTCTACGGAACTCCGCACGGAACTGGCGTTCCGATTGGTGTTAACATGACGATGTGGTCCGAGGCGACTGGCCAGCAGGAGAGTTTCGTTCCGAACGTGCCAAATAGGCTTCCGGCATCCTTGATGCAAGAGAGGAATGTGCGATGGAGTTTCCGCACTTGCTTGCTCGCTTCGCTGGCGAGGAGAACTCTTTCACGCTGACGCTTGGGCAGCCCGGTCAGCTACCGCGCGGCGGAGTGGAGCCGGAGTTCCCGGCCTCGTTCCGTCTGCAGACGAGCCTGTGCACCGGCGATATCCCCTCGCTTGTTGCCTTCGAGGACCTGGACGAGTGGGAAACAGTGCTCGACGAGCTGGGCGCGCGGCAGAATGTTGTTTGGCGCGAGTTTGGGCGTGATATTGAGCTCGGGTTTCGCTGGGAAGAGGCAGAAGAAGATTGGTGGGTTGAGATCAAAGACCCCTCCTGGAGGGTGAAGATTGGTTTGGCCACATCCATTGATGAAGATTGGTTGCTGGATGCGCGAAATCGCCTCGGTCAACTAGAGGAGTATATTCGTACTCTTTAAGGGCTGTCCCGCAACTGGTCGGTCTCGCGTGGGATGATGCGCGGGTGTGAGAGCAATCTCGGTATCGGACGTTGCGTGGGTCGAGCCGTTCTTCGGGGCCTCGCCCCTCGCACGTTCTCGCGGCTGGCGCCTCAACTGGCGCAGGCCGTTAAGGTCGTCCGGCAGGTCGGCGGTGAAGGCTGGAGCTCGAACTAGCGAATGTCTGGAACGGGCTCAAGAATTCCTACAACCAGATCTCCGATCAGTGCCGAACAGGTCAGCTGAGCAAGCCACTGCAACGGTTACCATCGCGGCAGCAAACCAAGAAGCCTCCGCTCAACGGAATTCCCGACGTGCCCGCCTCGTCGATTCCGATTTACCGGACTCCGGCGGTCGAGAATGTTGCCGATGAATTGGCAAACGGGCCGAACCCGGCAAACCACCAAGTCGGCGATGCGTCCGCGTGCTTCGGAGCGCACAGTGTCGCTCGCGACTACGTGAGAGTGCCGGGATATGCTGACGGGATGGTTCGATACGACATGCACCCTGTTTTCCTCCAACAGTTCCAAGATGTCGCCTTCCGCTATGACTGGCAGGGCCCCGGTGGAGCGGCGCGGATCGAATGGGCTATTCCTGCCGATCGGCTAAGCAACTTCAACGGGCTGACCTTGAATCGATCGTGGGTGGACGGCCGATGACATTACGTCTTCATGGTGAATACCCCGCAAGAGTCACTAGCTCTTTGTCTTAGGGCCTCATGGTCAGCCTCGCCGACGGTGAGCAAGTGTTGGTGGACAGGACAAGGTTTGGAGCCACGACTCCAGAGTCCGGTACTGAGGTTGTGGTGGTGATCCTCGACGATGCGCGTACCCCCGTACGAGGAAGCTTACTCACGGCCGACCGCGTGATTGCTCGCCAGAAGCGCGAGGGAGGAGGTGCGGGCGACGCAATGTAGGGGTGCTGGCATCGACGACCGAACGACCCTGACCTACCCCGCGCGATCTCTTACACAGAGAAGTTGACAGGCTCATCGGTCGCCGGTCTGAGCCTCCTGGAAAATGTCGGCGGTTCGACTGCGAGCAACTCCTGCAGAACACGGTCCCAGGTCCCGTCGCCGGCAGAACCGCGATGCCGCTTCGACACCGTCTTCCAGGACCCGAACTCCTCACGCGGCAGATCCGCCACGGGATCCCGGTCCGATACCCTCGACAACTTTGCGACTGTCCACGAACGGGCGAACCCGACGACAATCGTTCGTCGCCAACAGCGGCTCGCTCCGCTCCCACTGCGTTTCGGACAACGACCGGAACCGCGACGAACTCACCCGACCATCATGACGCGAGCCCCACCACCCCATTGGGAGACATTCCCTAGCCATCCGCGGCCCCTCGCCCGAGCGGCGTACCACCTGCGCCGGACCGCGCCGCACGCTCGGCGGCACGTGCGACGTTGCGCTGCATCCCGCCGAACACGACGCCGTGGAACGGCTTGACCGCCCACCAGTAGAGCTGGCCGGCGAGGCCGTGCGGGTGGAACAGCGCGCGCTGGGCGAAGAACGTGCGGTCGGGGCCGCTCGCCTCCTGCGGCGACGGGCCGACGTCGTCCGCGTCCGTGACCTCCTCCGCCGCCTCGTCGACGCGCAGCTCGAGCCACGCCAGGCCGGGGGTGCGCATCTCGGCGCGCAGGAGGAGCCGGCGCCCGGGCTCGATCGCCTCGACGCGCCAGAAGTCCACGACGTCGTCCACGAGCAGGCGCTGCTCGTCACGGCGCCCGCGCCGCAGCCCTGGCCCGCCGACCAGCCGGTCGAGGAGACCGCGCACGCGCCAGGCGAGCGACCACGAGTACCAGCCGCCCTGGCCGCCGATCTCCTCGATGACGCGCCACAGGACGTCGCGCGGTGCCTCGACGACCGTGCGGCGCTCGTCCGTGTAGAGCGAGCCGCCCGCCCAGTCGGGGTCGCTCGGGAGCGGGTCGGACGGCGCGCCCGGGTCGGCGGCGGACGACCACCGCGTGGACACCTCGCCGTCGTGGATGCGCTCGAGCGCGAGCTCGACGGCGCGGTCGAAGCCGATGAGCCCCTCGGGCGGGTCGGGCACGTACCGCGCGATGTCGTGCTCCGAGCACACGACCTCGTGCTGGAGCGACTCGACGAGCGGGCGGGCGATGCCGCTTGGCACGGGCGTGACGAGACCGACCCACAGGCTCGAGAGCTTCGGCGTGAGCACGGGCACGGACACGATGCGCCGCCGGGGCAGGCCCGCGACCCTTGCATAGCGCTGCATCATGTCGCGGTAGGTGAGCACCTCGGGGCCGCCGATGTCGAACGCGCGAGACACGTCGGGCGGCATCGAGGCGGAACCTACGAGGTAGCGGAGCACGTCGCGGACGGCGATGGGCTGGATCCGGTTGTCGACCCACTTCGGCGTGGTCATCGCGGGCAGGCGCTCGGTGAGGTAGCGCATCATCTCGAAGCTCGCCGACCCCGAGCCGAGGATGACCGCCGCCTGGAGCACCGTCGTCGGGACGCCCGACGCGAGCAGGATCTCGCCGACCTCCTTGCGCGAGGCCAGGTGGCGCGACAGCTCGCCCTCCGGCACGTCGGGGAACATGCCGCCGAGGTACACGACGCGCCCGACCCCCGCCTCGCGTGCCGCCTGCGCGAACGTCAGCGCGGTGCGGCGGTCGCGAGCCTCGAAGGTCACGCCGGTGCCGAGGGAGTGGATGAGGTAGTACGCGACGTCCACGCCCTCGAGCGCCGCGCGGATCTGGTCGAGGTCGCTCGCGTCCGCGGCGACGGGCTCGACGTCGTCGACCCACTCGCGGCCCGCGAGCCGCTCCGGGTGCCGGGCGAGCGCGCGCACCTCGATCCCCGCGCGCAGCAGCTCGGGGACGAGCCGCCCGCCGACGTACCCCGTGACGCCCGTGACCGCCGCCCTCACGAGAGCAGCTCCAGGACCTCGCGCTCGGCGCGGGTCTGCGAGCGCGTCGAGCCGATGGTCTCGCCGCGCTCCCACAGGTCGAACAGCCGCGGGTCGATGTACGAGGACCGCGCGACCGCGGGCGTGTTCCCGAGCTCCTCCGCGACGTCCTTGACGATCCCCTTCACCACCCGGCGCCGGGCGCGGTCGGAGCGGGGCGGGGCGCCGGCGTCGGCCAGGGCGCGCGCCGCGAGGACCGTCGCGTGCCAGGTGCGGAAGTCCTTCGGCGTGGCGTCCTCGCCGAGCCGCTCCTTGATGCCCGCCTGGACGTCCGCGCTCGTCACGTCGCGCCACACCGCCTGGCCGGTGGCGTCCTCCTCGCGCCACGCCAGCAGCTCGACGCCGCCCCGCCGCCGCTTGAGCGTGGTCACGAGCTCGGCCACGATCGGGTCGTCGACCACCACGTCGCGCACCTGGCCCGACTTCGCCGGGTAGTGGAAGTGGACGCTGCCGTCGCGCCGGACGGTTGCGTGCTCCTTGCGGATCGTGGCGAGCCCGTAGCTCTTGTTCTGCTTCGCGTAGACCTCGCCGCCGGCGCGGAAGTACGCGAGGTCGAGCAAACGGAACGCGAGCGCGAGCACCGTGTCCCGGCCCATGCCCGGGGCGGCCAGCTCGCGCGCGACCCGACGACGCGCCGCGGTGAGGCGGCGGCCGACGTCGAGCACATGGTCGTGCTTGCGGCGCGACCGTCGGACCTGCCACTGCTCGTGGTAGAGGTACTGGCCGCGCCCCGCGGCGTCCCGCCCGAACGCCTGGATGTGGCCGTTCGGGTACCGGCAGATCCAGACGTCCTCCCACGCCGGTGGTACGGCGAGGCGCGTGCACCGCGCGACCTCGTCCTCGTCGGCCAGAGGCAGGCCCTCGAGGCCGAGGAACACCCACGCGTCGCCCTTCGGACGGCGCGAGTAGCCGGGCGAGGTCACGGAGACACGGCGCAGTCGCACCCGGTCAGTGTGGGGTCGGCCGCTCGCGGTCGCAGCCCGGGCGGTGCGACGGCACCGTCGCAGTCTCTCGCCGGTCTTGCCCGCCGCGGGGTCATAGCGCCGGGAGGCGGACCATGCCCTCCTGCGCGATGGACGCGACGAGCGTGCCGTCCTGGGCGAACACGCGGGCCGCGCCGAGGCCGCGGCCGCCCTGCGCGCTCGACGCGGACTGCACGTAGAGCAGCCAGTCGTCGACGCGCGCGTCGCGGTGCCACCACATCGCGTGGTCGAGGCTCGCGATCGACAGGTCGGGCGTGATCCAGCCCACGCCCGCCTCGCGCAGTATCGGCTCGAGCATCACCTGGTCGCACGCGTACGCCATGAGGGCGCGGTGCAGCAGCTGGTCGTCGCCGACGTCGCCGCGCGCCCGCATCCAGACCATCTGGTGGTCCTTCGGCTCGTGGTCGGGGCCGAGGTAGAGCGAGCCGCCGACGTGCCGCAGCTCGAAGGCAGAGTGGTGCGACCAGAAGCGCGCGATCGGGTGGTCGATGCCGCCGAGCACGTCGAGCGCGGAGGGCACGTCCTCCGGGGGCGGCGCGTCCGGCATCGGCGACGAGTGCTCGATGCCGCCCTGGTCCTCCTGGAACGACGCGATCATCGACAGGATGGGCTTGCCGTGCTGGATCGCGTGCGTGCGCCGCGCGCTGAACGACCGGCCGTCGCGCAGCCGCTCGACGGCCAGGTCGATCGGCACGTCGAGGCTCCCGGGGCGCAGGAAGTAGCCGTGGAGCGAGTGGGGGAGCCGCCCGTCGGGCACGGTCCGCCCGGCCGCGAGGACCGCCTGCGCGAGCACCTGGCCCCCGTACACGCGCCCGGTCGGCTGGTGCACGCTCACCCCCCGGAAGTGCTCCGGGTCCGCGGCGGACCCGTCGCCGTCGCCGATCCGCTCGAGCTGCAGCACCTCGAGGAGGTGGCCGAGGGGGTTGGGGACCTGCTCGAGGGGCGCCGCGGGCGACGTGGGGCCGGGGGAGGTGTGCTCGGGGGTCACGGGGTGGGCTCCTTCGCTCGGGCGGTCG